>DATFNV010000769.1:0-15182 GCA_035266225.1 Gemmataceae bacterium | reverse complement strand
GCGGCTGGCTCTTCGCCCTGCGCCCGACCGTCTCGACCGGCGATTTCGAGAGTTGGTTCGTCGGGCGGGACGGCTACCGCCCGGAGGAGACCAGGCCGTACCCCGATCCTGCCGTCGCCGTCTGGCGCTCCGCGCCGGAGCCGCTGCGCCTGAGCCACGTGCCGGAGCAGCCGTGGCTGCTGGTCTGTTCGCTGACCTTGCTCATCGTCGGGTTGGCGCTGGCCTTCCTGTCGTTGTCGCGGGCCGTCTTCTGGGGCACGCTGGCGACGATCGGCGTGGCGGCGCTGCTGGTGGGGCTGTTCTGGCCGGGGGTGCTGGGGGCGATCCTCTACGGCTGCCAGCCGGGCGCCCTCGTCCTGCTGCCGGTCCTCGCCGTGCAGTGGCTGATGCACCAGCGCTACCGCCGCCAGGTGGTCTTCCTGCCCGGCTTCACTCGGGTCAAGGCCGGATCGTCCCTCAACCGCGGCAGCAACCGGCCGCGCGGCGAGCCTTCGACCGTGGACGCCAGCCCCTCGTCCCCGAGCGGCCAGCGCCCCGCGACGGGGGCCGATCCGGGAAGCAAGAAGCCGTCCCCGGACGGCACGGCGACCGCGTAGTACGCCGGCGCGACCCCCCTCGCCCCTGTACTCAGGGGTGAGGGGTTGGGGGTGATTGGAAGAGGGTCCTTTTGCCTTTTGCCTTTTGCCTTTTGCCTTTTGCATTCTGTATTTTGCATTTTTCAGTCACCTCGAAGAAGGCAAAATACAGAATGCAAAAGGCAAAAGGCAAAAGGAGAAGACCAAAACCCCTCACCCCCGACCCCTCACCCCTGAGTACAGGGGCGAGGGGAGAAATAGCGCAGGGAACCCCTTGCATGAGTCCGCTTTCTCCTAACCTGCGACGACGCGCGGCGCTGGGCGCGCTGCTGGCGGCCTGCTGCCTGCTGCCGACCGCGTTCTCCCAGCCGCCCGTCGAGCCGGCCGAGCCCAGGCGCGTGACGATCGCGCGGGAAAACGAGGTCAAGGAGATGGAGCGCCTCGGCTTGAAGGTGATGGATCGCCTGCCGCTGGAGGAGTACGAGGGGCGCCTGCGCCGCGCCCACTCTCCCCCGCAGCTCATCGAGGCCCGCTACTTCGGCGCGGAGCTGTCCGGCGACGCCCTCGTCGGCAAGGGCGCGTGGAAGGTACTGCACGGCCACAGCAACCCCGCGGTCCTGCGGCTCCAGCCGCTGACCGTGGCCGTCCGCCAGCCGCGCTTTGACACCCGCGACGCCCTGGTCGCCGATTTCGAGGGATTGGGAACCGGGCTTCTCGTCGAAGCGGCGGGCGAGCAAACGGTTAACTTCGACTGGAGCGCCCGCCAAGAGCCGGGAACGGACGGCGTGCAGTTCCAGCTCGGCCTGCCCCCGTGTGCCGTGGCGTCGCTGGAGCTGGACCTGCCGGCCAACCTCCTCGTCGCCGCCGGCGGCCTGCCCGTCACCGGCCCGCTGCAGGCCGACAAGCCCGAGTTGAAGCGCTGGCGCGTCGTCTTTTCCCAACGGGGGAATCTGACGCTGGCGCTGCGCCGCCGCCCCGAAGCCGGCGAGCGGCGCGTCCTCCTGGCCGGGCAGCTCGTCACCCGACAGAAACTGACGCCCGACGCCGTCGAGGCCGACTTCGCCTTCGACCACCTGAAAGTCCTCAGCGGTGAGTTCCGGGAGCTGACTTGTGTACTCGACCCATCCCTGCGGCCCTACGACGTCACGGCCCCCGAACTCGACGGCTGGTCCGTCCGCGAGCCGTCCGCGCCGGGCGCCCCGGCGACGCTGACCGTCCGCCTGCGCGAGCCGCTGGTGTCCGGGTCGCTGCTCGTGCGCTGCTTCGCCCCGCTGGGGGCGGCGGCCGGCAAGGGCAACCCCGCCGAGCCGCAGCCGTGGGCGGCGCCGGGGGTGCGCCTCCTGGACGCCGTCCCGGGCGGCGAGACGCTGCTGCTGCAAGTCCACCCCGACGTGTCGCTGGACGCCTGGGAGCCGGGCGGCTTTCGCCTGGTCGAAACCAGGGGCGACGCCGACGGACAGACGCTGCGCCTCGTTGGCGGGCTGATCGAGGGCGACGCCAAGCCGCCCGGCGTACCGAAGCCGGCGGCCCGGCCGACCGCCCAGGTCCGGGGCCGCGGCACCGATTTTAGCGCCCGCGAACTGGCCTTGTGGAAGCCCGACCCGGACCGCCCGTCCTTCGCGGCGCAAATCACTTACGAGGTACTCCGTGGGCGGCTATTCCGCTTGCCCCTGGAGCTGCCGGCGGGGTTCGACGATATCGAAAGCCTGACGACGATGCCGCGGAGGCTCCTGCGCTGGGAGATGAAGGCCGAGCGCGGCAAGTCGATGCTGTTAGTGGACCTGGCGCAGCCGCTTGCCCCCGAAGCGAAGTTGACGCTGGAGGTGCGGCTGCGGCCGTCGTCGCCGTCGCCGGGCGCGCTGGCCTGGGAGATCCCCGACCTGGTGCCGCTGGGGGCGCGACTGCGTGAGGGGGTCTGGCCATCGACTTCGACGAGCAGCGCTTCGAGGGGCGGGTCACCGGGGCGGCCATGACGACGGCTCCGTCCGGGGGGGAGTGGCCGTGGGGCGGCGAGACCCCGGATTACTACGGCACCTATCGCGGCGAGCCGTTACGCGGGCGGCTCGAGCTGCGGCCCCTGCCGCCGCGCCTCCGGGCCCGCGCCGCCGCAAGCGTGGTGCTGACCCCGGGCCGGGCCGCCGTGGAAACCAGGCTGCAGCTCCAGGCCGAGGCCGGCACGCCGCAGTCGCTCGACCTTTACGTCTCGGCCCCGGCCGCCGGCCCCTGGGAATGGAAGACCCTCGCGGGGGGGAATGCAGTGACAGGCTTCGAGCGGCTGCCGGCAGCGGAGGCATCCTCCCGACTGCACGTCCTGGCGGCGCGGGACGCGCTCGGGGCGGCGGCGCTGCTGGCGGCCACGCCGCGCGGCGAGTGGCGGCGGCTGACGCTGCGGCGGCCGCTGAAGCCCCACGAGTCACTTAGCCTCCAGGCGGTCTCCGACCTGGCACACGCGCCCGACGGCCGCCGGGAGGTGCCGCTGCTGGCCGCGGTCGGCTCCCAGTCGGGGGACGGAGAGGTGGTGCTGTACCTCGCCGGCGCCGACCGGGTCCGGATGGAAGGGCTCGGCCTGCGCGAGGCGCAGCCGGACGCCGCTCGCGCCGGGGTGGCCCCCGCGTGGCGCACCTTCCGCTACGGCGCGCCTCCCGTGGCGCTGACCTTGCTCGGGTCGCCGCCGGCCCCCAACCCGGCCCCCGGCACCGCCATCGACCGCGCCGTGCTGACCACGTCCGTCGAGTCGGACGGCCGCTTGCTGCATCTGTTCCGCTTTCAGGTCTGGGTCTGGCGCGAGCCGTCCCTGCCGCTGCGCCTGCCGGCCGGCGCCCGGCTCCTTTCGCTCAAGGTAAACGGCCTGTGGGTTGATCGCCTGCCCCCGGCCGCGGAGGAGGACGGAAGGCTGCGGATCGATCTGCCGGTGCCGGACCGCGGCGGCGGCGGTGACGGGCCGTCGTGGCGGTACGAAGTTGCCTACGCGACGGGCGGGCCAGGGGGTTGGCTGTGGTCGCGGCTGGAGTCGCCGGCGCCGACCCTGCCGCTGCCGCCGACGACCTTCCTCCGCCGCTGGCGCCTGCCGCCCGGCCTGGTGCCGTTGCACGACGACCGGCTGCGCCCCCTGCCTTCGGTGGCCGTCGAACGGGACGAGTGGAATCGCGAGGCGAAGGATTTCGGAGCGCTCTCGTCGCTGGTGCTGCGGCCGCTGGCCATCGACGATTGGGAGGCCCGGCAGCGGCAGGAAGTGGTCGCGGCAGCGCGGGCCGCACGTCCCCCGGCCGGGAGGGCGCTGACCCTGGGCGAGGCGCTGGAGCGCGTGGCCTGTGGCGCCTCCGCCGAGCACGACCCGCTGGTGATCGACGTCCTGGCCCTGGAGGAAGCCGGCCTGGCGCCGGCGACCCTGGTGGCGCCCGCGGACCTGGGCAAGGACGGCCCCCCGTTCTGGGAGGCGCTGGGCCTGGTCCACGTCCCCTGCCGCCCCGCCGCGCTGCTGACGACCCGACGACGGCTCGACGCCTGGCAGGCGGCGGGGCGCGACGCCGGGACGGCCCCCCCTTCGGTTGAAGCCGCGGTCGCGGAGGCGGCCGCCAACGGTCACGACACGTCCGGCCGCTTCGTCTGGGCCGTCTCCTGGGCACGCCGGGGGGCCACCACCCCGCGCCCGGCGGCCAGTGCCTCGCCGCTCGACGCCTCCCCCGGCTGGACCGAGTGGGAGCCGGTCGCCGGCCGCGGGGACGACGGCGACCTGACCACGGTGCGCCGCGACCCCGTCCGGGTAGCCGGACTCGCCCTGTCCGTGGCGCTGGTCGTGGCCTTCTGGGCGATGCGGCGGCGGACCGCCCGGCAGCGGCTGGCGCTGCTGCTGGTCTGGTTGGCCGCGGCCGGGGCGCTCCTGCTCTGGCTGCCGGCGTCGCTGCACGGGCTCGCCTCGGGGCCTCTGCTCGCCGGCGCCGTCGTGAGCCTGGCCTGGTATCTCTGGTCGGCGACCCGGCCGGGGGCGCCCAGGGCAGCCTCGTCCATCCGCCCCGCCGCCCGTGGGGCCGCGGCGGCCGGCCTCCTGGCCCTGGTCGGCGCCGCCGCCCTCGTCGGCCAGGCCGCCCCACCGGGCGCGCCTTGGGGGACGGTCCTCGTCATCCCCGGGCCGGCCGACGCCCCGGAGCGGTCGGTGGTCCTGGCGCCGCGCGACGTGCTCAGGCGGCTCGACGCCCTGGCCGGCACCCCGCACGGCGCCGTCATCGCCGGCGCGACCTGCGAAGGCAAGGCGGCCGGCGATCACGCCGAGTTCGAGGCCCGGCTCCTGCTCCACAGTTTCGAGGACGGGCCGGTGACGTTGCCGCTCCCCTTTGGGGACGTTCGCCTGCAAGACGACGGCTGGCTCGACGGCAAACGCGCCTATCTCAAGGCCGCGCCCCCCGGTCAAACGGGCTTCGTCCTCACGATCGAGAAGCCGGGTGTCCACGTCCTCGTCATGCACTTCCACGCCGCGCTGGCAGCAAACGGCTCCGAGCGCGAGGTGCGTTTCCGCGCCCCCCGGGTGCCGCAGAGTCAGCTCACGCTGGCCGTGCCGGCGGGCGCGACCTTCTTCCAGGCCCTCGCCCGCCAGGGCTCGCTCACGCGCCAGGAGCCGGCGCCGGGCGCGGCCGTGTCTCGTTACCTGGTCGAGCTGGGCCAGGCCGACGGGCCGCTGGCGTTCCGCTGGCAGGAGGAGGCGGGCGCCCCTCCCGAGCCGGCGTTGCGTATCCGCGAGGCTTACCTGTGGAGCCTGAGCCCCGACGCGGCGACCCTGTCGGCGGTGCTGCACTGCACCGTGACGCGGGGTGCGCCGACGGCGCTGGCCCTCGACCTGCCCGAGGGGCTCCAGGTGGAAGGGGTCGCGGCGCGCTCGGCCGAGGCGGGCCGGCCGGCCCCGGCGCTGAAGCCGTGGCACGTCGAGCCGGCCAACGGCAAGCGCCGACTGCGCCTCGACTTCGCGGCGCCGATCACGCGCGGCGTCTACGTAGTCGTGCGCCTGGTGCCGGACCGGCCGCTGCCGCCCCTGGCCACTCTGCCGGTGCCTACCCCCGTGGCCGCGCAGTTCGCCGGCGGCTTCCTCGCTTACCGCGCCGACGGGATCGAGGCCCACGTCGCCAACTCGGGGCGGCTGCGCGGCCCGTACGGCGGCGCCGCCGGCGCTGCCGAGAGCAAGGCGTTCGCCGCCCTGTGGCTGGCGGCCGGCGAGAGCCCCCCGCTCGGCCTGCCGGCCCCCCACGCCTTGCAGCGCGAGCCGGGCGGCGAGCCCTTCCTTCAGGTCGCCCTGCGCGTTACCGCGCCGGTCATCCGGGGGAGTCAAAAAGTCGCGTGGGACGTTGGGGCACGCCAGGCCGACCTGCGCGCCGTCGCCCGGCTAACGGCCCCCGGAGGCGCCGGGCTGACGGCCCCCGGAGGCAACCTGTCCCTGGTCGAGTGGGAGGTCCCCGCCGACGTGGTGGTGACGCGCGTCGGCGGCCGCGACAGGCGGGAACCGGTGTGGCACTGGTCGCGCAGCGGCACCCGTGTGCAGGCGTGGTTGGACCGCACGGCGGGCAGCGCCGAGGTGGAGCTGAATGGTTGGAAGGAGCTGGTACCGGACAAGGATGGGGCGCGTTTTGACTTGCCGGAAGTGCGCCTGCTGACGGCCCCGGTGGAAACGACCTGGGTGCGCCTGACGGCGGCCCCGGAGTTCGGCCTCGCGCCTGAGGACACCCCCACCTTGCAGCCGCTGCCCGACGCGCGCGCTTCGGAGCAGGAGTGGGCCTACGCCTCACGCGGGCCGGTCTACGGCGGTCGCTTCCACGTCCGCCGACTCGCCGCGGGCGCCGAGGCGCGCGTCTTCACGGCCGTCGAGGCGGGCCCCGGGTGGCTCGACCTCTCAGCCCACGTCGAGTACCGCGCGGGCGGCGGCGCGCGCCGCGTGGAGGTCCGCTTGCGCCGTTGGGAGGGTGACGTGCGCCTCGACCTCCCCAAGGGGGCCCAACGGCGTTCCGAGGAGCGCGGCCCCCGGGGCGAGCATTCGTGGGTGATCGACCTGCCGGCCTCGAACGGCCCCTTGACGCTGGCGCTGAGCGGGACGAGGCCGCTCCCCGCCGCCCCCGTCGCTTGTCCCGACGTTACCGTGTCCGGCGCCGCCCGGCTCGACCGCTGGCTGGTCGTCGGTGGGCCGGGGCTGGCGGCGGAAGGGGCCAAGAGATTGGCCGGCCTCCCCCCCGCGCGTCCGGGCGGGCCGGAGCTGCCGGAGGCGTGGCGGGCGGAGGCGGCACGACTGCTGGGCGACGGCGGCAGTCTGTGGAAGGTGGAAGGGGCGGCCGAAGGCTTGCGCCTGCTGCCGCGCCGGCGCCCGGAGGGCGCCGCGAAAGTGCGCGTGGCCCTGACCGAGCGCGCTTCGGCCGTGGTGGATGGGCGGCGCTGGGCCCACGAGGCGGTCGTCTGGCTTTACCACGAGGCCAACACCGACCTCGACCTGTCCTTGCCGGAGGGCGCGCGCGTCCTGGGGGTGACGGTGGACGGGCTGGCCGTGACGCCCCCGCTGGAGCCGGCGGGGAAACTGTGGGTGCCGCTGCCTGGCGCCGCCGGCGCCTGCTGCGTGCGCCTCCGCTGGGCCTTCGACCCGGAGGACGAGCCGCTCGACCGGCCGCGCCTCCAGCGACCGCGCCTCCGCGGCGCCGAGGACGGCCCGGTGACGTGGACCGTCCACGTTCCCGCCGATTACGTATCCTCTTTCGGATCCGAAGAGGGCCGCACCCGCCTGACGCCCTCCGGCCCCGCCACCCTCGACCTGGCCCGCGCCGAGGCCCAGTACCGCTTGTGCGCGTCGCTGGCCCAGGGGCCGGGCGACCCGCCGCCGGCGGCGCTGGCGCTGGCGCAGCGGCGCTTCTACCAGTTCTGCCGTTACGCCGAGGCCGGCCGGGTACTCGCCGGGAGCGGCGCCGCGCCCGCCAACCTCCAGGGCCAGAACTTCGACGAATGGCTGCAGGACCTGCGGGAGAAAAACCGCCGGCTGGCGCGCGACCACAACTTCGAGGAGCTGCGGGCGCGAGCGGAGGGGGAGGCGCCCGAGGTGCCACCGCTGGCCCTGGGGCCGGCCGAGCCGGGCGAACTGCCGGAATTGGCGGGCGTGGGCGTGGCGCAGGCGCCGGGGCCGCGCGGCGACCCGCTGCCGGAACGCGGCACCCCCCTGCGCTGGCAGACTGGCCCGGAGGTCGATGCCCCGCACCTGCTGCTGGCCCCGCTGAGCGACCAGCAGACGCGGCGCGCGGCGCGGGTCTCGGTGCTGCTGGCGGTGCTGCTCCTTGTCGTGTGGGCGCTGGCGTACTTCCCCGGAGTGCTGGCCTGGGTGCGGGCCTTCTGGCCGGAGCAGGTGGCGCTGCTCGGCTGCCTCGGCTGGCAGACCTACGGCCCGGCCCTGCCGCTGCTGCTGCTGATTGCCCTGGGCGTGTCGGCCCGCCTCCTTTTCCTCGGCCGCCGCCTGCTGGCCCTGCTGCACCGGCCGCCGCCTGATCCCAGCAGCCATCCCGGCAGCACCGCCTCGGGGCTGACCGTCGAGCCCCGCCCGTCGGGGACCTGAGCGATTGCTCCGACGTCAACCAAGCTCACAAGTCCGAAGCGGCACGCGAACGCTAAGCCGCAAGCGGCCAGGGGCTTGTGGGCTGATCTTCTGTGCCGGAGGAAAATGCCCCCTTGACCTCCCGTCCGCATCGCCGTATCCTTTAGTTAGACAGTTGACTAACTATCGAATCAATGCCATGCATGCGAACGAAGTCTTCAAGGCCCTGGCGGACCCGACGCGGCGGGAGATCCTGCAGCTGCTGCGGCGCGGGGAGATGACGGCCGGCGAGTTGACCGAACGGGTCAGCAGCCGGGTCAGCAAGCCGTCGATGTCGCACCACTTCGCGGTCCTCAAGGAGGCCGACCTGGTCACGTCGCGGCGCGAGGGGCAGCAAATTTTCTACGCCCTGAACACCACGGTGGTCGAGGACGTGCTCACCATCATCTGGGGCCTGCTGGCCGACGGCCGACCCAACGAGGAGCCCAAGACATGACCCGCTGGCTTTACCTTTCCGTCGCCCTCACCCTGCTGGCGCTCGGGGCGTCGCTGTACGTCTGGAACGTCCGCTACGACGACCTGCCGGAGAACGTGCCCACCCACTGGGACGCCAACTTCAACCCGGACGGCTTCGCGCCGAAGCAAGAGGTCTGGAAAGTCTTCTTCATCCTGCCGCTGGTGATGGCCGGCCTGTGCGGCCTGACGTTGCTGCTGCCGTGGCTGTCGCCCAAGCACTTCGAGGTGGACACGTTCCGCGGCACCTACGGCTACATCATGATGCTCGTCGTCGCCCTGATGGGCTACCTGCACGTCGCGACGCTGTGGGGAGCGATGCAGCCCGAGGAAAACAGGACGATCTTCATGCGTTTCTTCCTCGGCGGCATCTGCCTGTTCTTGGCGCTGTTGGGCAATGTGCTGGGGAAGGTGCGGCGCAACTTCTGGATGGGGGTGCGGACGCCGTGGACGCTGGCCAGCGAAGCCGTCTGGAACCAGACGCACCGCCTGGCGGCCTGGCTGTTCGTCGCCGCGGGGCTCGCCGGCTTCGCCTTGGTGATGGCCCTGCCGGCGGGAGCCGCGTGGGTGCCGCTCACCGTCATCGTGCCCGCCGCGCTGGTCCCCGTAATCTATTCGCTGGTGCTGTACAAGCGGCTGGAGCGCGAAGGGAAGCTCGAACCGCCCGCCGCTACTCCCAACGGTCCTTCAAAGGAGGTCCACGCCGGATGAAGCACTCTCTGGTACTGCTGGCGGTGGCGCTGGGCTCGGCCCTCGCCGCGGAGCCCCCGAAGCTCGAAGACCGCGCCCGGGCGCTGGTCGCTGCCCTGGGGAAGGAGGACTTCGCCGCCGCCACAAAGGACTTCGACGAGACCATGACCAAGGCGCTGCCGCCGGACAAACTCGGCGACATCTGGAAGGGGATCGTCAAGCAGGTCGGCGCCTTCAAGAAGTCGGGCGCCGTCACGACCGAAAAGACGGAGAAGTACGACATTGTATGGGTGGCGTGCGAGTTCGAGAAAGCCACGTGGTACACGCGGGTCGTCTTCGACGGGGAGCGGCGCGTGACCGGGCTGTTCTTCCGCGACACCGGGCCGGCGCCCGCGTACAAGGCGCCGGCCTACGTCAAGCGCGATTCGTTCAAGGAGATCGCCGTGACAATCGGCGAGGGCGAATGGGCGCTGCCGGGGACGCTGGCGGTCCCCGCCGGCGACGGGCCGTTCCCGGCGGTCGTGCTGGTCCACGGCTCCGGGCCGCTGGACCGCGACGAGCTGATCGGCCCCAACCGTCCGTTCCGCGACCTGGCCTGGGGGCTGGCGAGCCAGGGGGTCGCGGTGCTGCGTTACGAAAAGCGCACGAAGCAACACGGCCCGAAGTTCGCCAAGTTGAAGGACTACACCGTCAAGGAGGAGGTCCTCGACGACGCCCTGGCGGCCGCGGCGCTGCTGCGCAAGACGAAGGGGATCGACGCCAAACGGGTGTTCGTCCTCGGCCACAGCCTCGGGGCGATGGCGGCACCGCGGCTCGGCGAACTCGATCCCCAACTCGCCGGGCTGATCCTCCTCGCCGGCCCGTCCCGGCCCATGGGCGACGTGATCATCGAACAACTCGACTACGTCCTGTCGCTCGACCCGGCGCCTTCGGAGGAGACGAAAGCGGCCCTCGCCAAGCTCCGGACCGAGGCGGAGAAGATGAAGGACCCGAACGGCCAGCCGGGTACCTACTGGCTGTCGGTACGCGACCTCCGGCAGGTCGAGACGGCGCTGAAGGTCAAGCAGCCGCTGCTGATTCTCCAGGGCGGCCGCGACTACCAGGCGACGATGGACGACTTCAACGGCTGGAAGAAAGCGCTGTCCGACCGCAAAGGCGCGATGATGAAGAGTTATCCGAGGCTGAATCACCTGTTTATCGAGGGCGAGGGGAAGGCGAAGCCCGCCGAGTACGCGAAGGAAGGACACGTCGCCAAGGAGGTCGTTGACGACGTCGCGGAGTGGGTGAAGGGGCGGTAAGTCGGTTGGACGGAACTGCTCGGTTTAGAAACTGTATCAACAACTCTCTTGCCGCTTGCGGCTTCGCATGGCCTGCGAAGCCGCAAGCGGCGAAGTCATTGTCGTTACCGTTTCCAATCACGGAAGGTATCGTCGGATGACTCCTTACTTCGCCTTCACGTCGTAGCAGAGCAGCAGGTCCTGGTCGCGGACGTAGAGCTTGCCGTTGGCGATGACCGGGTGGGGCCAGGCGGACGACCGGCTGCGCTCGGGCTGGTCGAAGCGGCCGGTTTCGACGTACTTCTCGGGGTTGGCCTCGAACAGGACGAGCGGCCCGCCCTCGTTGCGGTAGTACAGCCGACCGTCGGCGAAGACGATCGAGCCCTTCCCCGGCTTGCGCTCCTCCCACTTGACCTTTCCCGTCTTCAATTCCAGGCAGGTCACCTGCCCCTCGTTGGAGCCATAGACGTACCCATCAACCAACACCACGCCGCCGTGCTGGTTCTGCATCTTGTTGGTGAAATAGATCTCGTCGGCCTTGCTGTCCTTGCCGCTGCCGCTGATCTTCACCGCGCCGCCGCCGGTGCCATAGCCCGAGGCGGCGAAGACCAGGTTGTCCGAGACGACCGGCGTCGAGCAGTTGGCGGTGCCGTTGGCCGGGTGGTTGTAGCGCCACAGGAACTTGCCGTCGTCGGCCGCCACGCCGACCACGCCGCCGCGCAGGAACTGCACGTACTGCCGCTGTCCGTTGATCTCGGCGACGACCGGCGACGAATACTGCGCCCCGTCGCCGCCCGGCACCTGGCACTCCCAGACGGTCTCGCCGGTCTTCTTGTTCAGGGCGGCGAGCGTCGCCTTCTTGCCGCCGGGGGTGCAGATCACCTTGTCGTCGTCGATGAGCGGCGACTCGCTGTAGCCCCAGCCCGGGATGCCGCCGCCGAAGTCCTTCGTCAGGTCCTTGTGCCAGCGCTCCTTGCCCGTGGCCGCCTCGAGACAGACCAGGTCGCCGCTGACCCCGAGGGCGTAGAGCAGGTCGCCGTCCACGGTCGGCGTGCCGCGCGACCCCTCACCCCGGTCCACCGGCCGTGCCGCGGCGATGCGCACCCACCACGCCGGGTTGCCGGTCGCCTCGTCCAGCGCCCAGACGCCTTCGTCTTTGCCGCGGTAGCTCATGCCAAAGACGCGGCCGGCGGCGACCGACGGCGTGCTGTAGCCGCCGCCCAGTCCCTTGACCTTCCAGGCCAGCGGTGGGCCGCCGGTGGGCCACTCCTTCAGCAGGCCGGTTTCCTTGGAGAGGCCAGTGCGGTCGGGGCCCTGCCACTGCGGCCAGTCGAACCGGGGCGATTCCTTGGGGGCGGCCGCGAGGGACAGGCCGGCCAGCAGGGGCAAGACGAGACACCAGGCGCAGCGTTTCATGAGGGACTTTCTCCTTGTGAGATAACGGACTGTTCAGGCGGGGAGAGCCGCGGCTTGGCGGTCCGCGGGGGCTTGCCACTCCAGCGCTCCGCCGCTGAGGCCGGCGCGAGCGACTCGGTGACGGGGCAGCGGATTCATTGTAGGCTCGCGGCCACGCCGATCGCAAGCAGAATTACCCGCACTGCGGTCCCCCTGTTCCCGTATTGTCTCGACGGCTCGAAAAAGAGAGGCACGCCGGCCGCGCTCGTGCTATAGTCTGGGTTCGCATCCCCGCAGTGGGACCAACCGTGATCCGCAAAACCCAGGGCCGAGGGCGTCCCCGATGTTGTGCGAAATCGCGCTCCTCTATTTCTTGGGCAAGGCTATTGCCGACATGGCCGGCAAAAAGGGCCGTGGTGCGCCCCTCTTCGTCGTCCTGCTGGTCCTCCTTTGGTTCGGCGGCGAGATCTGCGGCGGCATTTTCGGCTTTGTCCTGATCCGAGGCGCCGAAGACAAGTGGATGATGATCTACTTTTTCGCCCTGCTCGGCGCCGCCGTCGGCGCGGGGCTGGCGTTCTTGATCGTCGCCCTCCTGCCGCCGGCTTACGACGAAGATCGGCCGCGCCGGCGCCGGCGCCGGCCGCGCCGCGCGAAGATCGACGACGACGATGACGACCTGCCCCGGCGTCGCCGACGGGTGGACGATGATGATGAAGAGGACGAAGACCGGCCGAGGCGGCGCCGCCGCGACGATGACTCATTCGAGCGGCGTCGCGACGTCCCCTGAGCGGCGGCCAGGGAGGCGGCTGGCCCCATCGACTGCGTCGTGGCCGACGAAGCCAGTCGCCTCCCCGCGAACCGGGGTCAGCGACTCCCGATGCAATACAGGTACTGGTCCGAGCGCAGCAGGAGTTGCCCGTTGCTGACCGCGAGCGAGGCGTTGGTGCGGCTGTCGTCGTCCTCGATGACGTCGTGCGCCAGCAGCTCGAACTTCGGCTTGGCCGCGACGACGTAAGTTCCCTTCTTTTGCGAGACGAAATAGAGTTTGCCATCGGCGAGCAGCGGCGACGCGTAGATGAGCCCCGCGGCCGGCTCCAGTCGTTGCTGGTAGACGAACTTGCCCGTCGCCGCCTCCTGACAGTTGATGACCCCGCCGTTGTCGCTCGCCCAGTACAGGTGGCCTTCGTGGTAGATGGGCGAGGGGACGTTGGACCCCTTCTCTTGCCGCCAGACGACGTGAGTTTTCGTCACGTCGCCACGGCCGCCCGCCCGCACCGCCAGGGACGTGTGGCCGCCGCCGATGGCGTACACCACGCCGTCGTGAGCGACCACGCTGGGGCAGACGTAACGATGGACCCCGTTCGCGCGCCACAGCTCCTTGCCCGTATCCGGGTTCAATCCCAGCAGCCAGTCATGGACGCTGACCACCAACTCGGCCTCGCCCTCGGAGGGCTTCACCAGCAGCGGCGTGTTCCACGCGCTGCCAATGCCGGGGGCCCGCCAGGCTTCCTTGCCGGTCTTCTTGTCCAGGGCCACCAGTGCGCCGCTTTCGACACTGGCGTTGACAATCAGCAGGTCCTTGTAGAGCAAGGGGGACGTGGCCGACCCCCAGCGGTCGATCTTTTTCCCGACGAGGACATGCCAGATTTCCTTGCCGTCGAGGTCGAAACAGTACACGCCCGACTTGCCGAAGAAGACGTACAGCCGCTCGCCATCTGTGGTCGGCGTGCTGGAGCTGTAGCCGTGGTACGACCCTTCCCCCTTGTACTCGTGCTCGGGCAGCACCGGCTCGAACTCTTTGGTCCACAGGATGTTGCCTTCCTTGCGGTCCAGGCAGAGAACGTGCCGCCTCAGGTCTTCCTGCTTGCCGGGATCCTTGGTGGTCTGGGCGTAGCCGGTGTAGCAGGTCAGGAAAATGCGGCTGCCGGCCGTCACCGGGCTGGAAGTGCCCGGCCCCGGCAGCTTCGTCTTCCAGACGATGTTCTTCTTGGAAGACCATTCGACCGGCAGCTCTTTTTCCGAACTCACGCCCAGCCCGTCCGGGCCGCGAAACCGATTCCAGTCCGCCCCCAGGGCGGAACAGATCCCAAAGGCGACGAGCAATAGACACGCGGACCGGCGCTGCAAGAGCATGGTGAGGTTCCCCAGAAGACGCACTTTTGCCAGGGGCGAGTGACGATCTTCTCTGAGGAGACAGTAATTGTTGCCGGCCGTCAAGTCTTGCGCTCAAAGAGTTGCGCAAGCCGCTTGCGGCTTGGCGGAAGCTGGAATCCGCCAAGCCGCAAGCGGCTGTCGCAACCGACTCTCACACGCCGAGCAAGTGCTTGTTCGATCCGTTGAGCGAGATGCCGTAGAGCGTGACGTAGGTCGGCTCCAGGCTCGCCAGGAGCTGGACCGGCGTAGGCGCCAGGATCCGGACCGAGATGACGGCCGGCTGCGATTTCGCGCCCTGGGCGTCGGTGATGGTGTAGGTGAAGCTGTCGGTGCCGGAGAAACCGGGGTTGGGCACGTACGTGATCTGATGAGTCGTCGGGTTCACGCTCACCTGCCCGTGCTGTGCGCCGGTCACCGACACGGTGGCGTTGACGAGGGCCGCCGACCCCAGGGAATCGAGGGCGCCTGCCAGGACGTTGAAGGAAACGGCCTGGGTGCCGCTGGTGACGCCGAAGCCGTTGGCGGCGACGGGCAGCGAGGTGATGACCGTGACGGTGCCCGGCGCGGAGGTGGCGCCGTTGTCGTCCATGACGGTGTACCGGAAGGTATCGGTGCCGCTCCAGCCGGCGTTGGCGGTGTACGTGACCTGCCCCGTGCCGTGGTTCACTTGCACCTGGCCGTGCTGCGGGAAGCTCACGATCGTGACGCTGCTGGGGACCAGGTGCTGGTAACCGTCCGGGTCCTGGTCGTTGGCCAGCACGCTGATCGCCACGGGGACGGTGCCGGCGGCCTGGGCGAAGTCGTCCGCGGCGGTGGGGACGTTGACGCGGACGAAGACGGTGGCGGGATTCGAGGCGCCGCCGTTGTCGTCGGTGACCATGTACTGGAAGCTGTCGGTGCCGGTGAAGCCGGCGACGGCGGTGTAGGTGAACGAGCCATCGGCGTTGAGCACCGCCGTGCCGTGCTGGGGACTGCTCAGCTTGGTGACGAAGGCGCCGGTGTGCTGCGTCGGGTCGATGTGCTGATTGCCGT
>DATFNV010000768.1:0-11653 GCA_035266225.1 Gemmataceae bacterium | reverse complement strand
TCGCGGCGTTCGAGGAGTTCGACGATCGGGCGGCGTGTGGGCCGGGGATCGACGTGCGGTTTGCGGCGCTTGCGGCGATGCATGCGCATCCTCCGTGGCCTGCGGCTGCCGGGGAACAAGAGCAAGGAGGCCCGGCGGCCGTGGGGGTGCGAATGTGCGCGATTTGCCGACAGGGGGGAAGATTACAACGCCGAGGTGGCGATGGCAAGAAGAAAACGCGAAAAAATGACGTACGAATAAACCCTTGTGGGAGAACGACTTACGTCGAACCGAGTCGTGGGTGACAGTCGGCGGGGCCTTTGCCCGGTTGAGCTGGAGGTTCACAGCGCGCGTCGCTTCGGCCCAATTTGCTCCCTGCCGAATCGTTTCATTGCCCCCCCCGAAGTGTGTCTACCAAAGTCGTGAAACGAATGGGTTGTCGGCGGCGCAAGGCGAGGAGGGACAAGGACATCGGGAAACGCGATTCGTTTCACCCCCCCGTGAAACGAAACGGCCTTGGCGGCCTGGTTCCACCCGAGGGAACGGTGACGGGGTCGGTTCGGCGCGGGTTGCGTTACCCCCCGATGCTTCGACTCGTCATGAGGTCTCGGCAAGTGTCGCGTTCATTGTTCGCGGCTGGTCCCTTTCGCCCGACCGTCACTCACAGAGCCGCCGGTACATCTCCGGCCGGCGGTCGCCGACGCGATCAACCTCATGCTTGCCCGGCACCACGACGACCCGCTTGTCCCGCGTCTTCTCCGGCTCGATCACCCCATAGACGATCTCCTCGGCCTCGCCGGCGACGGCCCCGACCTCCCCGCGGTAGTCGATCAGGCGGCTGCGGCCGACGAAGCGGAAGCCGCGCTCCTCGCCGGCGCGGTTGACCGCGAGGTAGTAGACGTGGTTTTCCAGCGCCCGCGCCTCGGGGAGGTGGCACGCCGCCCTCGCCCCCATCGGCCAGTTCGTCGGCAGCACGATCAGGTCGGCGCCCAGCAGCGCCAGCACGCGCGCCGACTCGGGGAAACTGCCGTCGTAGCATATGTTCATGCCGACCCGCAAGCCGCCAAGGTCGTGGACGGCGAACGGACGGTCGCCCGGCGTGGCGAAGCGATCGACGCCCATGCAGGGCAGGTGGACCTTGCGATAGGCGGCGACGAATCCGGCGCGGCCGACCAGGGCGCAGGCGTTGAAGAGGCGGTCGCCGTCGCGCTCCAGCAGACCGAAGACGACCGACACGCCCAGCCGGCGGCAGTCGGCTGCCAGGGTTTCGCTCGACGGCCCCGGCAACGCTTCGGCGTGCGGCCAGGCTTCTTCCCTGCTGTCGAACCCGTAGCCGGTGAGGGCGCATTCGGGGAAGACGATCAGGCGCGCCCCCTGGTCGGCCGCCTCCTGCAGGCCGCGCCGCATCCGGTCGAGGTTGGCCGCCCCGTCACCCAGGCGACAATCCATCTGCACGCCGGCAATCTTCCACGGAGCCATCGGCGAGTCCTTAGAAACCGTATCAACACCCCTCTTGCCGCTTGCGGCTTCGCAGGAAAGATTGCGAAGCCGCAAGCGGCCAAGTCATTCTTGTTACAGTTTCTTATCGGGCGGCGCTCGGTTGGGGCGCCGGCTCCGCGGTCCCGACCCCGGACAGGTGGCGGGCGATGCGCGCCGCGAGCGCGGCGTTGCTGGCCAGGATCGTCTTGTAGGCGCTGAGGGTTCGGTTGCCGGTGAGCCGGGCCAGGCGGGACGTGAGGAAAGGCGTCAGGTCCTTGCTGCGGACCTTGGCGGCCTCACCCTCGATTTCGAGCAGGCTCTGGCCGTACAGCTCGGGGTCGAGAGCGGCCTCGGCGGGGGCCGGTTGTGCCAGCAGCACCCCGGCGCCGTCCAGGGCCCAGTGGGTGGCGAGCAGCTTCGCCGCCTCCCCGGGGTTGTTCACGCGGGTCGAGACGGAGTAACTGGTCTGGCGGACGTAGAACGCCGGGAACGAGTCGGTGCCGTAGCCCACGACCGGCACGCCGAAACTCTCGAGGATCTCGGTGGTGCGGGGGAGGCCGACGACGCCCTTGGCGCCGGCGCAGACGACGGCCACCGGGCCGCGCGACAACTCCACCAGGTCGTCCGGAATGTCCAGGACGTGCTCGCCAGCCCGGCCCAGGCTGCCGACGCCGCCGGTGACGACGAGGCGGATGCCGGCGCGGCGGGCCAGGGCCAGGTTCGCGCCCAGGGTGGTGGCGGCGGTGCGGCCCTGGACGATCGCCGCGGCGAGGTCGCGGCGGGCCGCCTTGAAGGCGCTCTGCCCCCGTGCCAGCCCTTCGAGTTCCGCCGGGCCCAGGCCGATTGTCGGCTTCCCCTGCCAGACGGCGATGGTCGCCGGCACCGCCCCTTCGCGGCGCACGGCCGCCTCGGCCTCCCGGGCGGCTTCCAGGTTGATCGGCCAGGGGAGGCTGTGGGCCATCGGCCCCGACCCGAGCACGACGACTGGCCGACCCTCGCGGAGGGCGGCGGCTACCTCGGGGCGCACGTCAAGGGGGGATGAGGGCTCCATGGTCGTCAATCACGCGGGAACTGGGAAGATTGGCCTCTCCCCACGTTCTAACCGCTTGCCGTCGAGAAGTCCAGCAAAACAGCTCGCGGGCCGTCAATCAAAGATCGACGGCCCGCGAGCCGGCGCAGGGGAGCGATGTTGATGAGGGAGCCGGAGACGGTTAGAAGTCGCTGCGCGGCTTGCCCCCGCCCGGCTTGCCGCCCTGCCGGCCGCCCTGGCGGTCGAACTTGACCTCGAACGGTTCGCCGGTCAGATCCTTGTAGGTCTTCTTCTGGTTATCGGTGAGCGTCTTCTGGGCGTTGCTCATCGCGTCCTTCTGCAGCCCCTGGTACTTGGTAAGGGCGTCGGCGCTGGGCTTCTGACCCCGCGGGAACAGCTCACCCCTCTCCTTCTGGAGGGCCTCGCCGATCTCCTTGAGCTTCGACTTCTGGTCGTCGCTGAGCTTCAGGGCCGTCTGGACCTCCTCGTCCTGGAAGACGCGCAGGCCTTCCTGCTGACGATGGATTTGCTGCAAGCGCTTCATCTGGTCCGTCTTGAGGACGTCCTTGAGCGCCTTGGCCTGGGCTTCGCTGGTCTTCTTGCGAGCGGCGGCTTTCTCGTCGTCGCTGGCCGTGCTCTGGCGGCCGATTTTCGTGTACTCGTCCTTGAGGTCTTCTTTGACCTTCGCGACGGCGTCCTTGACCTTTTTCGCCTGGTCCTCATCGACCTTCAGCTCCTCCTGCACGCTCTTGTTCTCGGCGAGTCCATCGAGGCTGGTGCCACGGCCGCCGCCGCCGCCGCGTTGGCGCTGAGCCAGGGCGGGGGCGCTCAGCAGTGCCACGACCGCGAGGGCCAGTACGAATTTGCACAGACGCATAGCGAGTCTCCTTCACGGAATCGGAGATACGGGGTGTGAGTCAACCACACGGGTATTAACCCCACTCTCAACCGTCAGTTCCGGCCTCGCGCGAAAAACCGGCCGCCCCGGAAAGGGCACGCACCGGCGAGAGTCGTGACGCGCCCTACTGGCAACGGGCTGAGCCGGTGTTAGAATGGCGCACGGCGTAGTCCCGGCCCACAGCTGCCCCGGAGTTCGCATGTCCTTGACCATTTGCCTGTTGACGCGCAACGCGGCGGACCGGATCGGCACCGCGCTGCGCTCCGTCGCCGGCCTCGGGGCGGAGGTCCTCGTCGCGGACACCGGCTCGGCCGACGGGACCGTGGCGGCGGCGCGGGCCACTGGGGCCAGGGTCTGCGTGATTCCCTGGCACGACGATTTTGCCGCCGCGCAGAACCAGGCCCTCGACCAGGCTTCGGGCGACTGGGTCTTCTGGCTCAACCCCGACGAGGAACTCCTGCCCCACTCGCCCGAGCATCTGGCGGCCCTCCTCGCGCGGCCGGACGCCCTGGCCTACGTCGTCCGCGTGCAGGAGGTCATGAAAGCTGACCGGCCGGACGAGGCGACCGAGGCGTGGCAGCCGCGCCTGGTCCGCCGGCACGCCGACCTGCGATACGTCGGCCGCCTCCACCCTCATTTCGCCCTGCCGCTCGAAGTGCTGGCCCGCCGGGAGCACAAGCACGTCGGCCTGACCGACCTCCTGGTGCGGCGCCACGGCTACCTGTCCGTCCTCACGGAGGACAAACTGCGCTGGGCCACGCGCCTCCTGGAACTGGAGCTGAAGGACCGGCCCGGCCAGTTGCACTACCTGATCGAGTACGGCCACAACCTCCTGCGGCTGAACGACCCGCGGGGCCACGCCGTCCTGGCCGAGGCGTCGGAGTTGGTCCTTACGGCCCTCGACGCGACGGCCGCGCCGACGCCTACGGTGGCTTCCCTGCTCGAGTACCTCCTCACCGTCTCGCCGCAGCAGTCCCGCAGCCGCCTGTCACCGGCGCAAGCCCGCAGCCTGGCCCTGCGCTGGTTCCCCCACAGCCCACCTCTCTTGTGGCAACTGGCCCACAACTCCTTTCAGGCCCGGGACTTCCGGGACGCGGCCGCACTGTTGGAAAGGAACCTTCACCTCGGGCGGACAGGGACGTACGACCGTTCAGCGGCCTTCGATCCCACCATCATGGGGGAGCCGGCCCTCCTCAACCTGGGCCGCTGCTACGCCCGCCTGGGCGACCTGGACCGGGCGGAGGCCTGCTTCGGGCAGCTGCTCGCCAGTCCTACGCATCAGGCGCAGGCCCGTCACGAGTATGACCTGCTGCGACAACTGCGAAATCGCCCCCGGCAGGGATGACGGCGGCTCGCGCGGCAGCTGACGGGGCCGTTTTCTCTCGTCAGACGTTCACCGATCCACCTCGTTCTTCAGATCGTGCCAATACGGCGGCCCGATGCACCGACTTCAGGACCGGGCAGGGGCCCCTCGAAGCCGCGCACCCCGACAAGATTTCCTTCGACACAAAACAAAAACAGCGCCGGGTCACTTAATTTCCTTGCGACACCCCCCGGGCCCCGGTAATGTAAAACGTCAAATACTCGGTCCATCCTCCGGATCCTTCCCTGCGGGTGCGCGCTGTAACCCCGCCGTCTTGCTGTCAGCGCTGACTGTCCTGCCTCGATCTCGCGGAACGAAAGGGCGTAACATGTCTGGTTTCTCCTGGTCGCGGTGGCTGCGCAATTCCAGTTGGAATCGTTGGCTGCGGCCGAGTTCCCGTTCCCGCCTCGCGACCTACCGGAAGCCAGTGCAACTCGCGCCTCGTCCCCGGGTGGAAGCCCTGGAAGACCGAACCATGCCGTCCGTCCTGCCGGCGGCGCTGGTGTCGAACCCGGCGACGATCGAGGTGCCGGCGGCCGGCGGCGGTTCCACGCCGCTGACCGGCTTCAGCCCGGACGTGGCTGCAGACCCCATTAACTCCTCCTGGTTGGTCGAGGTCCATACCACGGGCAGCGCCCTGGTCGCCAGCTTCTCGGAGGATGGTGGACAGACGTGGACTAGTTTCATCAACGCCCAGGTCAACGTCAAAGACCCCACTACCAACGCCCCCTTCACCACCGTGACCGACCCCACAGTGGCCATCGACCGGGCGCAGAACATCTACATCACCGACATCGAGCGCAACGCGACCCTGAACACCTCGGGGGCACTGGTCTTTCAGCGATGGTACTTCCTCAACAACGGGGGGCTGAGCCAGGCCGTCAACAACAACGTCATCCAGGAGTGGGTTGGCGCCGACCCGATCGAGAACCCCGTGGTCGCCGTCGATAACAACGTGACCTCGTTCACCGACACCACGGCGGCCAGCAACAGAGTCCAGACCGACACGATGGCTACCATCGTCGGCGACCCCACGGGCGCCAATACCGCGGGCGTGAATAAGGCCCTCTACGTGGCCTATAACACCACGAACAAGACGCCCGCCAACGCCCCGAACAACTGGGAAGCCAACGTCATCATGGCGACCGGCTCGGGCGACGGGGGGACCAACTGGGCCGCGCCGCAGATCGTCAGCGACGGCGGCAACACGCCGGCGATCCCGAACGGCGGCGTGACACCGCACTATTCGGACCCGCAGCTCGTTTTTACCCAGGGTTCGGCGGACGGGCGGGTCACGGGCGGCCAGCTGACCTTCGCCTGGAACGACTACGGCAACAACACCTTCCAGCTCGATGCCAGCCAGCCCGACAACGCTGTCGCGGCCAACCCCGCGGCGGCCAGCTACTCGTTCAACGGCGGGACCGGGACGTTCCTGGATGCGGGATCCTTCGTCTCCTCAGTGAGCATCAACAACGGGGGCAACAACTACACTACCGGCAACGTTCTCACAGCCGCGGGGGGCACCATCTACCCAGCGGCCCCGCCGACGGAGACCCCCGGGCCGCAACCTGGGAGTCAGGCGACATTCAATACTACAGAGAATAACTCCCCCGGCCCTGTCACCGGCGTGAGCATCGGCAACCCCGGTTTCTACATCGTCAGGCCGGGTACTCCCAATACCGCGACCGGCGGCGCCGGCAGCGGCGCCTCGTTGAACCTGGGCTTCACCGACGTCCCGGAGACGCGAACCTACACGGACAACGTGATTCTCCCGAACAACTTCAACGTGAACGACCTCCAGGTGACGCTGGACCTCACGGACCCGCGCGTCCAGGATCTGACGATCGAGTTGGATGCGCCCGGCGTCTCCCCGGGCAACGGGATTTTCCTGGTGGAATACCCGACGTCGAAGATCTCTGGGGCCAATCTCGGCGAGATTACCACGGGGGGTACGACTTACGACGTCGGCACGGTCTTCGACGACGACGCGCCCCGCTCGATCTCGGACGCCAGCTTCACGGCCCCCTATATCGCCCGCTTCACGCCGCAGGTGGGCAAACTCGACATCCCGGGAGTCACCACCGGGACGAACGTCGATAACGGCAGCTGGACCCTCCGGGTCACCGACAACGTCAATGACAACACCGCTACGGCCCCCGTGGAATCGGTCGATAATTGGACCCTGACGTTCTCGCACATCAGCACGACCGGCTTCGGCACCGACCGCACCGTGCCCGGCCTGTCGGCCCTTACCGGCGTGCCGCCGGTGACCGGCGCGGCCAACGAGCCCTATCCCCTCGTCACTAACGCCTCCGGCCCCCAGGGCATCAGCCCCGGCATCTCCCTCGCCGTGGACAACACCCTGGGCGCCTACAGCCCCTACGAGGGCCGCATCTATCTCGCCTACACCGCCGCCCCCCCCAAGGGCAACCCGGCCACCGACACCAACATCGACCTGATCACCGGCGACAACCTGCGGCCGAACCGGGCGCCGACGTGGAGCACGCCGGTCCAGGTCAACGACGACTCCGTGACGGACGGCTTCTCGGAAGGGACCCGGCCGCAATTCATGCCGACCGTCGCTGTCGATCAGACCACGGGCACGGTCGGCGTCATGTACTACGACGGCCGCTGGGACCCATCCCTCTTCCGCGTGGCCAACTCGTTCAGCGACAGCATCGACGGCGGCCACACCTTCAGCACCAGCACCTTCCTCAACACCCCCAAGACCGCCACCGACGCCATCACCGAGCAGAGCATCACCATCGAGCCGGTGCCCGGTAACCAGGGCCAGGTGCCCGCGGTCAACGGCACGTCGTTCGGCTTCGGCGACCGCCAGGGGCTGGTCATGGTTGCCGGCCACGTCATTCCCGTCTTCGCCAGCAACGACAACATCGCCGGCTCGTTCATCAAGAGCGCCACCGTCACCCTCGCGGCCGGCCCGCGCATCATCTTCGGCGACATGGGCCCCATCGTGGCCGACTTCACCTCGCCGGTCGGGACCGCCACCTACAACAACACCTTCGCCGCCGACGGCACCCGGCAGTTCAACGGCTTCGTCATCGAGTTCGACCGCCCCGTCGTCGTCAGCTCGTTCACCCCCAACCAGGTAACGATTGTCTACCACGACACCGTCACGCCCGCGGCCCTGCCCGGCGTCACGATCCCGACCGCCGACTACACGGTCAACCCTCTCGACGGCTTTACGCCCTTCGGGCGGCTACCCGCGTCCACCGACAACGTGTTGGCCACCACCTTCCTGGTCCAGCTAAACACCGGCGAGGAGCGCAGCGCCGTCGGCACTTACAGCTACGCCATCGGCAACCTGACCGGCGCCCCCACCATCAATGATGGCATCAAGACGGTTGCTTCTCCCACCGTCGGCAACTTCATGGACCAGAATCAGAACGCCGTCACCGGTGAGGTTCCCAACAGCACGAGCCCCGGCGACGTGTTCGCCGTGCCGACCCCCACCGCCGGACCGCCCTTCCAGTTGCCCTACGACTCAAGCACGCTGCCGCTCATTATTCCCGGCCCGCACGTCACCAGCACCAGCGTGGCGTTCAACCCGGCTGCCAGCACGTCCGCGACGGACAACCTCGTGCTCAATGGCACGAACAACGGCGTGGACGTGACGTTCGACCGCAACATCCAGCCAGCGACTTTCACCCCCGCCAACGTCCTGCGCATCGAGGGCCCGCTCGGCCCCATCACGACCTACACCCTCGGCCCGGCGGTCAGCTTTTCCGGCGGCGGCGGCTCCGGGGCCAGCGGCATCGCCACCATCGTCGGCGGCCTCGTGACGGCCGTCACCATTACCAACAGCGGCAGCGGCTACACGTCGGCGCCGACCGTCGTCTTCACCGGCGGCGGGGGCGTCGGCGCCATTGGCGCCGCGACCATCGCCGGCGGCAAGGTGACGGGGGTGACCGTCACCAGCGGCGGCGTCGGCTATACATCGACCCCCGCCCAAACGATCCCCGCGGCCGGCACGCTGAACGTCCCGCTGACGATCACGGATTCCTTGCAGGTCAACGACCTCAGCGTGGGGCTGGACATCACCCAGGCCAACGTCTCCGCCCTGGCTGTCACCCTGATTGCCCCGGACGGCACGCAGGTGCAACTCGTCCCTGCAGGGACGCTGTCGGGGGCGAACCTCACCGCCGCCATCTTCGACGACTTCGCGTCCACCCTCATCACCGCGGGCACGGCGCCTTACTCCGGCCTCTTCCGTCCCGTCCCCCCAGTGCTCGCGGCGGCAATCTCCGCGGGGGGCAGCGGGTACAAGGTCGGCGACATCCTCACCGTCCAGGGCGGGACGTTCCTCACGCCGGCGCAACTCAAAGTGACGTCGGTCGCCGGGGGTGCGGTCACGGGCGTCACCATCGTCCAGTCGGGGGCGTACAGCGTCGAGCCGTACAACCCGGTCAGCGTCACCGACGCGACCACCCCGGCGGCCTCGGGCGCTACCTTCACGCTCTCCTTCGGCGGTCTCAGTGCTCTCAACGGCAAGAACTACCTCGGGACATGGACGCTGCGCATCCAGAACAGCGGGGCCGCCGGCACCCTCAACGCCTGGTCCCTCAACCCCGTCACCGTTTCGCCGTACACCCTCGGGGTCAGCTCGGCGGTCCCCGTGAACGCGGCTAAAAATTACAACGTCTTCGACATCCTCACCGTCATGGGCGGCACGTTCGCCGCCGGACAGCAAGCCCAGCTCCTGGTGACTTCTGTGAGCGCCACGGGAGCGATCACCGGTGTGTTCGTTCTCACACCGGGGTTGTACGCCCTGAAGCCGGGCACTCCGGTGACCGTGATCGGCGGGACCGGGACGGGCGCGACCTTCACCCTGGGCTACACCGCTGCCACCACCGCGACGACCTTCCACATCAGCTTCCCCACCCAGACCGTCAGCGGCACCTACACGGTGGTCGTCGGCCCGGACTCGCAAGGGAATTACATCGAGGACACCTCGCTGGACCGGGCGACGGTCGTGACGGGCGGCAGCGGCTACAACGTCGGCGATCTCCTCACCGTGAAGGGGGGCACCGGCACCGCGGCCGAGTTCCAGGTGACCACCGTCAACGGCGGGGCCATCACGGGGGTCGAACTCGTCGATCCCGGATCCTACACGGTGAATCCGCCTTCCACCACCGGCGTGACCGACGTGACCACCCCGTCCGCCGCCAACGCCACGCTCACGCTCTTCTTCGGTAACAAGGTCGATACCTCCCTCGACGCGGGCGTGGACCTGCTCCGCGGCGTCGTCATCAACGGCGGCACGCTCCTGCAGGCGCCTTATGCCTCCGGTCTGATTAACACGCCGCTGCCTGCCGGCCAAACGGTGGAGTCCACAATCAATGTCCCCGATAGCTACATCGTGCAGGGGGCCACGGTCACGCTCACGATCAAGCACAACAACGACCCGGACCTGGTCGCGACGCTGATCGCCCCCGACGGCACGTCCGACTTGCTGTTCTCGGGCGTCGGCGCCTCGGGAAGCTCCCCGCACGCGAACTTCACCAACACCACGCTCGACGACGCGGCGCTGACCCCCATCCAGCTGGCCACCACCGTGCCCGGGATCGGCATCGGCGCGGGGCCGTACAACCCCCAGCAACCGCTGACCACCGCCTTCAAGGGCCACGGCTCGCTCGGCTCCTGGACCCTGGAGATCACGAGCAACTCGTCCACCATCAACGGCACCCTCGTCAGCTGGTCGCTGAACCTGAAGAATACGGTCGATGGCGTCGGCGCCCTGGTGGCGAGCCAGTTCACGGCCCCGTTCCGCATCTTCACGCAGGACCCGACCAACTCGGTTTCGCAGCAGTCCTGGACGGCGGTCGGCCCGGCGTCAATTAACAACGGCGGCGACTCGGGGCGCATCGGCGGCCTGGCCGTGGACCCCTCCGACCCGAGCGGCAACACCGTCTACACGGCGGGTGCCAGCGGCGGCGTCTGGAAGACCACCGACTTCATGACGACGAACCCGAACGGGCCGACCTGGATACCCCTGACCAACCTCGGCCCCGCCAACAGCCTGAACACCGGCAGCATCGCCGTCTTCGGGCGGAACAACAACCCCAACCAGTCGATCATCTTCGTCGCCACCGGCGAGGGCAGCACCAGCACGCCGGGCGTGGGCTTCCTCCGTTCGATGGACGGCGGCCGCACCTGGGAAGTGCTCGATAGCAGCACCAACGTCGATGCCGCCGGAAACATCCTGCCCATCAGCTCGGCCTCGCGCGACCACAAATTCGTGGGCTCGACCGCGTTCAAGGTCGTCGTCGATCCCAAGCCCGCCCCCACCGGGCAAGTGATCGTCTACGCGGCGCTCAGCAGCGGCGTCTGGCGGAGCGTTGACACCGGCCAGCACTGGACGCTGATGCAGGCCGGGGACGCCAGCGACGTCGTGCTGGCCGCCGGCAGCGCCGGCTCGACCGGCAACCTGCAGATCCTCTACGCCGCGGTCGAAGGGAAGGGCGTTTACTTCACCAACAACGCCACCGCGACGCTCGCCATGACGCTGCAGAACGGCAACTCGGGCAACGCCATCCGCCGCGATGTGGACGTCACCCCCGATCAAGCCATCCCCATCACCAACGACGGCGTCAACCCTTCTCAGGGGGGCGGCGGCCGCATCACCCTGGCCGCGCCGGCCCTCACCGGCAACCCCCTGGAGGACACCCTTTACGAAGGGTGGTGCTACGCCGTCGTCGCCACCGCCGGGGGCGCGTTCGGCGGCCTCTACGTCACCAAGGATTTCGGCCTCAATTGGACCAAGGTCCGCCTGCCGGTCCTCAACCCGTTCAAGCCCACCGAGACGTCCACCAACAACGATTCCATCGCGACCGATGACAGCGTCACCGGCAGCGCGCAGTTCCCGCAAGCCAACTACAACGTC
>DATFNV010000767.1:0-3542 GCA_035266225.1 Gemmataceae bacterium | reverse complement strand
GTCCACGAAATGCCCGTAGCTGCGGAGGCAGGCCAGATTCGCTGCCCTCTTGGCTGCATTGATGACTTGCTTGCTTGCCCCTGTCCGTGACAGCCATGCTACGGCCAGATTCGCTTCCCTCACGGCTGCATCGATCAACGCATCGAGGTCTCCGGCGAGGCTGCTTCCGGGGCTCGCCGACGGTTTGCAAGTCCCCACGGCCGCTTCGATGACGGCCTTCGCTTTGATGTAGGCATCGTGCAACCCATCCTCCGCAAATTCAACGGCAATCGAGCGGGGCAGGCGGGCGAACACGCGATTATATGCCAACGCATAAGCTCTCCCTGTCCACTCGTTCAGACGTTCCCCCAGACGCTCCCTCAGACGGCTGTCGCCCATGATCGACATCCTCCAGTGCGCCTTTTTTCTCTACTAGAAGCATGCGCGCCCCCGGGCGATTTTTCACCAAAAAAAGTGCGCTCCTCGCCGATTTCACCGTGACTGAGCGCAACCAATTACCCGGTAATGCCTTATCGCGATCATTATCCCCACTCCCAGGACGTGCTGGGATCGGTGAGGCGTGTCGAAAAACGACCGTTTCTCTTCTGCCCGCTTGTGAACGCGGGTCCGACGAACCACTGCGCAAGCCCATGGGTCCGCTTCTTCCATCCTGACCGAGCAGCGTCAATCAGTCTACGGATCGGTGGGCGTTTCCCGCGCGAAAAAAGCGCCGGGGCTGCGCATGTACTTCATGCGGGACGGGATTGGTTTCCGTCCCGAACGGGTTCATGACGTGGGAGATTCCTCATGCGTAGCAGCATCAAGTCCTGGTGTGTGCAAGTCGTGCGGGCCTTCGGCCTCATCGGCCTGGGCCTTGTGGGCGCCTTGGTCGTCGCCGGTTGCGGCGTCTCGCCTCCCCCGGGGGGCCAGTCGCCTCCGCCGGCCTCCGAGGCCCCGTTCGGGGGCTCGTCGGGGTCGCCGAGCCTCCTCGATCCACAGGGGCCGCTCAACCTGCCGCCGCCCCCGCCTGACCTCGTCGTGCCGTCGCCTTCCGCCCCCGACGTCCAGGTGATGCCGCCTCCCGCCCCGGAGGTCGTCGCACCGCCGCCGCCGTCCCTCAGCGGGCCGGGGTATCCGTAACGGCGCGACGCCCACCCGGGCGCCGCGCGGTGGTGAGGTAGTTCGAGTCCCAAACCCGCCCGGGGTGGGCGTGGCCTTGACGGCCCGCCGCACCCCCGGGCTCCTGAGTAGGAGAAGAGTCATGATTTCGAGTCGCTTCTACATCTGGGCGGTGTTCCTCCCGGCCCTCGCCCTCTCCTCGGCCGGATGTTCCGGGGGCCGCTCTCCCGTGGAGCAACCGGCCGATGTGGGGCCCCTGCAGTCCCAGCGGAACGAAGCCGTCGATGCGCAGATGGATGCGCTGAGCTCGGCACTGCATCAGGATGAGGAACAGTCACCGCCGCTGTCCGGGACGGACTCCCGGGGCGGCGCGCCCCTGTCGCGGGACGAGTCGGAGAGCCGGCTGAAGCAGGCCGCTCACGACGTCGAGAAGGGTGACCTGGAGGAAGCGTGGCAACTCCTGACTGGGGCTGGTTTCGACCTGGCAGACCCGCAGCCCCTGGAACAACTCCGGGCGGAAGTGCAAGCCATGCGCCTCCACCGCGGCGGCGCGACGCCTCTCGCCGCCCGCTTCGCGGCGCACGCCCTCCGGCTCGATTCTCGTTCGGTCGCTGCCGGGGTGCGCAGCGATCTGCGGTCGCGGCGGGCCTGGGCCTGGGACTACCGCGGCTCGACGGGGCTGGGGAAGGTCCCGGGGGCGTCGGCCGAGAGCCCCGAGGCTCTGTTCAGGTTGCAGGCCTACGTCTGCGAGAACCTCCCGGAGGACGCGGGGTCAGTCGAGAGGGAGCATTTCCATTTCGCCTTCTTTCTCGCCCAAGGCGGCAAATACCTGGGATCGTACTCCCTCTCTTCCCAACAGCTGCTTGGCGGCGAACGCGCCTACGTACTCAAGCGTTTAGTGGGAGGCCGGGCTGAGGTTTGCGACGTGTACGATACGCTGCCAAGTTATTCGCGGGTCGCCGACGACGTCAAAACTCGCCTCGAGGAAGAATAACGGGGGCGAGTCCGCACGGCATCCGGCCCCGGCCGTCGCCGGGGCCGGCCTGGCTACGTCTGGTCATCACTACTTCGGAGGGTGTGTCATGAAGAAGCATTACTGGGTTCCGTGTCTCCTCCTGCCGGCCTGTCTGCTCCTGGCCGGTCGGGCCGCGGCGCAGGGGACGGGCCGCGCCTCCTCCACACAAGGGAACGAGGCGAGCTACATGGGGAAAGTGGCCGCGGCTGCGAAGAATCAGAAGGAGAAGAACGGCGACGAGCAGGCGAGGATCGAGAAGGTGGTCCTCCCGAAACTGCAACCGCTCAACCCGGAACAGGGGAAACTGCTGCAGGATATGCTCCACGCACAGCCGAAAGTCAACGACCTCCGCCTGAACGTGCAGACGGGGATGGCGGAGGCCTTCGGGCGCCTTAAGGCGGCACAGCAGTCCGGCGACCCGGTCCAGGTCGGCGAGGCGAAACGGGCCTTCAAGGAGGCGGCTAACCACGACGAACGGTTGAAGTCAGTGCAGAAACCCTTCCAGGACCTCCTCCGAAACCTCGAACAGAGCGGGGGCGGTCAGTCCGTACCCCCGACACCGGAAGGCCGGGCGGTGGGGGCCGTGCAATCATCTGGGCATGCCTTCCGACCGCTGACTCGCGGCCGCGATGACGCCTGGCGCCAGCTGCAGGAGGTGGACCGGAGGCTGAAGCTCCTCCAGAACGCCGACATCTCGCGCGACATCCAGCCCGGCGAGCGCCTTGACACCAAGACCGAACGGTTCCTCCATGACTTGGACAAACCCTATGACGGCGCGGGTCGTCAGGACGCTGCCGCCGCGGCCCGGTTGCAGCAGGTCCTTCGCCTGCGGGGCCGGTTGACTGACCTGGGCCACCGGATTGACGACCACAATGCCCGCGTTGCGGATTGTAAAGGGCGGATCGATGCCCACGAACGGCGGCGGCCGACCCCGCCCACCGGCCCTCTGACGGCGGGCGAGGCGGATGAGTACAACCGCAACGTGGTCGGGCCGTACAACGCCGGAGCTGCCGCGCTCAACGCGGAACGAAACGCGCTGAACGCCGAGGCCCGCGCTCAAAACGCCGAGCGCGATGACCTGCTGGGGCAACTGGCATCCGTTCAGGGTGACTAGCTGAGAGTCCGGCGTGCCGTTGGCGGGCGGCGGCCATCATCCGGTCGCCCGCCCGGCCGTTCATGAAACAGTCGTCCGCATCCGGCCGTTGCACGGCGGCGCGCACGACATCCGCGCCGCTGGTCGTCAGATCCTCCCAGACTTGCGCCGGGGACCTACCTTCCGCCAGAGCCAGCGTTTCCAGCGCCTGGCAGAGGCGGGTCAGGTAGTCGGCCAGGCCGTGGTTGAGCGGCAGCTGGATCTCGAAGGCATTGCCGTTGGCGCCCGCGCTCCAGACCGACCCCTTGCTGGGGATCACCTGCGCTTCGCGCCAGC
>DATFNV010000766.1:0-15374 GCA_035266225.1 Gemmataceae bacterium | reverse complement strand
CCGCGGCTAAACGGAAGGACGAGGACGATCATGGCGAAGGGTGCAGGCAAGGCGCGCAAGAAATTACCGAAGGAATTGGCCGTGGTCCGGGCCGACAACTGTACCGGCTGCGAAGCCTGTATCGAGGTCTGTCCGGTCGATTGCATCTACAAGGTGCCGGGCGAGGAGTTGCCGTCGTTGCAGACGTTCGTGGACATCGACCTGGAGCGCTGCATCGGCTGTGCCCTGTGCGAGCGCTGGTGCCCATGGGACGCCATCGACATGGTGCCCTCCGTGGAGATCGCCACGCACGTCGCCAACAAGGGCGGCCCGGCGGAGTACCTGGAGAAGAACGGCGAGCGCCTGGTGGCCGTGGCCCAGGGGCTGGCCGACCTGGCCGCCGAGCAGCAGGCGCCCAAGAAGCCCGCCGCGACCTGACGGACCTTCCCATGCGCCCCCTGACGCCGGACGACCTGCTGCCGCTGGAGGACTTCGCCGGCCAACGGCGCGAGCACTTCGAGGCCCACGTGCGCTACGTGGACCGCTATCGCCGCGTGCGCCTCGGCCCGCGCCTCACCCTCGTCTTCGAGAACCGCCAAACCCTTTGGTTCTGCGTCCAGGAAGTGCTGCGCGTGGCGCGCCTGGCCGACCCCCAGCGCGTCCGCGAGGAGCTGGCCGTCTACAACCGTCTGCTCCCCGGGCGCGGCCGACTCCAGGCCGCGCTGCTGATCGATCCCTCCGGCGACGCTCAGGTTTGGAAGACGCTGCTCGGGCAGGAGCTGCGCCTGCGGATGGGGGGCGCCGCGGTGCCGGCGGAGCTGGTGACGTGTCGTCCGGAGGATTGCGCGGTCGGCGCCGCCCACTGGGTGTGCTTCACCATCGACGACAACGCCCGCCGACGCCTCGAGGACTTCCGGCACGCGGCTCACCTCGAGATCGTCAACCCGGCTTATCAGCACGAGAGCGGGCCGCTCGGCGACGACGTGCGCCAGAGCCTGCTCGATGATCTGGAATTATCGGACCGGGATTGAATCGCTGGATTTCCGAAAGGCTGGTCAACCCTCAGCTGTTCTGGAAGCTGCCAGGACAGGTACTGAAACGGCGTGCCCGGTGATAAACCGTCCGGGTGCCGGCTCGTCGAAGCATGGCCTACAGCAGCTTCTTCTGCGCCGTCCGAATGGTGGCACAGCACCATCTACCCTCGTCACCGGAGGACCGTCGTCATGCGAAGCCATGCACCGATTCACCCGTGGATCCTCGTGGGGTGTGTCTTCGGTAGCTTCGTTCTTCTGACTCCAATCCGCGCCGACAACGCGCGACGGACTGACGTCCACGGCGACCCTCTGCCCGACGGAGCGCTGGCGAGGCTGGGCACGAATCGCTTGCGGGCCGGCCACTTCATCGTCATGACCGCCTTCCTCCCGGATGGCAAGTTGCTGTTGACCGTCACCCACGACTGGATCGCCCAGGTGTGGGATTGCGACACCGGCAGGGAACTCCGCAGCTTTAGCGTGTCCGGTCCTCTCCCCGAGGGCTCCTATCGAATGGGCCTCGACCAGGCCGTTTTAAGCAACGACGGCAAACGCCTCGCCTGCGGTGGCTATTGCGCCGTCCGTGTATGGGATGTGGCCAGCGGCAAGGAGGTCTGCAAGATCGGCGATTTGCCTACGAACGCAGTCGCTTTTTCCGCCGACAGCAAGACGCTGGTAACGAGAGAGCATGATCAGCGGATAGCTACCTGGGACGCAGCGAGCGGCAAGCAACTGCGCTCGTTCAGCAAGGCCGATGACTCATTCCGCTTCGCACCTTGCCAGACCGCTTTGTCCCCCGACGGCAAGATGTTAGTGCAGGCCGGTGTGAACTGGGGTGGCGGCATCAGTGCGGCCGTCGTTATCTGGGATGTGGTTGCCGGCAAGGAATGCCGCCGTTATGCCGGCGAACGCTCCGCGAGCGGCTACCTGAACCCCCTCGCTGCGGCCATTGCCCCGGACGCGAAATTGCTTGCCTGGCCGGGCGACAACAAGGTCAAGCTCATCGACCTGACCAGCGGTCAGGAGGTGCGCCAGTTCGACGGTAACAACGGCAAGCGCGCGCTCGCTTTCTCGCGCGACGGCAAGCAACTCGTGGCGTTAAGCGCCCGCGACGAGGCACTCACCGTCTGGGACATGGCGACGGGCAAGGTCGTGCGCCGCATTGGCACGGCATCGATCCCGACCATTGCCGCTCCCCCCGACGTCAAGCCAGGACCAGCCCTCGAACTCGCCAGCCTCTCCCTCTCTCCCAACGGCAAGCTGGTTGCCTGGGGAGACGGGCCGACGGTGCGTCTGGTGGACCTGGAGACGGGCAAGGAAAGGCACGCCGGGGCTGGCCATACCGATGCCCCCCGCCAGGTGGTCTTCTCCCGTGACGGCAAAACGCTCCTGACGGCGGGCGACGACGCTACCGTTCGACGCTGGGATGCCGTCAGCGGCAAGGAGATCGGTAAGGGCACAGTGCTCGGCCAGCCCTACATCTCCGTCTTCGTCTCGCCGGACGAGCGCGTCCTGGCGGCGGCCTGCGAGCCGACCGGCACCGTCCACCTGATCGACGCCAGCAGCGGCAAACAGAAGCCTCGCCTCCCCCCGCACGGTCAGTCCCTCGGGCGCATCGTCGCCTTCTCGCCCGACTCGCGCGCTCTGGCCACGCTGCATGCGGTTTCGGCGGCCGTGGAGGTCTTCGACGTGGCTGGCGGCAAGAGGAAGCAGGCCCTGGAATTGCCATCGCCGGAGGGGGCCAACGACACCGGCCCGTCCAAGGTCGGGCCGCGCGGGATGCGCCGCGTCTTCTTCTCCCCCGATGGCCGGTTCGTCGCCGCCACCAACGGCGACGTCCTCGTGTGGGACACGACGACCGGGCGGCAGGAGCGGCAGCTGACACTGCCGGAAGGGGTGCTGGCGCGCGCCGGTGTCTTCTCGCCCGACGGCCGGACCATCGCCGCCGAGACGACCGACGACGAGATCGAATTGTGGGAGCTGGCCTCGGGACAGAAGCGGCTGACGATCAAGAGGCCGGCGAAGCCGAAGCCGGCCCAGCCGGAGCTGGGGTGGCCGACCCGCGGCGCAGCGCTTCTCAACCCGGCATCGCTGGCCTTCTCCCCCGATGGCCGGCTCCTGGCCCAGGTCGATGATCGTACAGCCCGGCTGTGGGACCTGTACACCGGCCAAGAGGTCGCCGCCTTCAGCGGTCACCGCGGCCGCCTCACCGGCCTCGCCTTTGCCCCCGACGGCCGGCGCCTGGCCACGATCAGCCGCGACACGACCGGCCTGCTATGGGATGCCGCGATGGTGGCGAAGAAGCTTACTCCGTTGACCGCACCTCTTGCAAAGGAGAAGCTGGAGGAGCTGTGGACGGCCCTGGGCGCGGCCGACGGAGTGATGGCGTTCCGGGCCATCCGAGCCTTGGCCGGCGACCCTGCCCAAGCGATGCCGTTTCTGGCCGAGCGCGTCAAGCCTTTGGCTGCCCCGGACCGCAAGCAGGTCGCGAAGCTGATCGCCGATCTCGACGCCGATGCGTTCGACGCGCGTGAAGCCGCTCGCAAGAAGCTGGAGAGTCTCGGCCCGCTGGCGCTGGACCCACTACGCGAGGCCCTCAAGGGCCATCCCTCGGCGGAACAGCGACGGGTGCTGGAAGAGCTGGTGAAAACGGCCGCAGTACCGGGCCTTTCGGGAGAGCGCTTGCGGATGCTGCGGGCCCTGGAGGCGCTCGAATTGGCGGCAACGCCCGAGGCGGTCAAGATACTCAAGGCCGTGGCCGATGGCCCGCCCGACACCTTGCCGACCGAGCAGGCGCGAGCGATCCTGGATCGGCTGGGGAGGAAGTGACACGCACGCTGGCGCATGTCGCGAACCGGCCCTCGTTCACCGCTGCGGTCGCGGCCTCATGACCCGGAAAGGAAGTTGTACCGCTTTCCCGATGACCCAGAGACTCTGTCCCGGCTCCGGCGGCACCGATTAGCTCGGCAATGGAGCGGCGGCCATGACTCCCGAAGACCTCTTCCTCTTCCTCGCGGGCGTTATGGCCGCCGTGGTGGGCCAAGTCGTTTGGGGGCTGTTGCGTTGGCGCCGGAGCAGCCGATTGCCGGGCGCACTGCGGGCGTTCTTCGGCAAGGACCCTTACCAACTCCCCATTGTCGGTCGCACGTTCATTACCGTCGATCTGCCCAACCTCCATCTGGCCATTGCGCAGTTCCTCGAAGCCACCGGGGCGTTCGACCGTCTGATCGGCTACACCTCGCCCGGTTTTGAGAACAGCCTCCGGCAATTGATCGCTCAGCGGACCTTCTTTGAAAGTGTTAGCATCGGTCCCGTGCAATACCGGGAAGTGGACGTCGATGTTGACAGCCGGTTGCAATGCGTGGAACACGGCATCCATCTGATCGCCGCGCGCGGCGTGGTAACGGGGACAAGCACGGACCCACTTTCCCGGTGGGCACAGTAGAAGCGGTGGGCGTGCCCGAGCTGGGGACGCTGGCGCTGCTCCTCCTTGGCCTGCCCGTGTTCTTCGCCTGTCGGCGTGTTCTCACTCCTTCAACAATTCGTAATCTTCGTGATTGCCGGCGGGAAAGTTGGCCTGGTTCAAGTCGGGGTAACACTCGGGGCCGTAGGTCAGGCTTTCCAGCCTGACGAGAAGCGCGTCAGGCTGGAAAGCCTGACGAGAAGCGCGTCAGGCTGGAAAGCCTGACCTACGGCCGCGCCACCCCAAACCGCACCGTTCTGAACCATGCCGGAAAGTTCGGAGCGTTCGTTTCAGGGTCCAGGTTCAGGGCACTTGGAATCCCCGCGAGCGTCCGCGATAATGTTTCAGGGCGGCAACGAGGGGGAAAACAAGCCTCGTTCACGGGGAGTGCAGCATGGCAAGAGAGAAGAGCGCGGGCAACGGACGGCTGGAAGAGGCCTTGGCGAACTTGATTCAGAGTCAGGCCGCCATGATGCAGAACCAGACGGCCATGATGCAGAATCACACGGCCATGATGCAAACGCAAACCGCCTTCCTGGCGCGGATATCGGAAATCGATGCGCGGATGGTCGAAGTGGAACGCATCAACGTGGCGCGGTTGGCTGAATTGGAACGCATCAACGCCGAGCGTTTCGCGCGGATCGATGAGCGTTTCGCGCGGATCGATGAGCGTTTCGCGCAGATCGACGCGCGCTTCGCGCAGATCGACGCGCGCTTCGCGCAGATCGAGGCCATCCTGATCGAACACAACCGCATCTTGCAGGGCCTTCCGGACGCGGTCCGTGACAAGATCGGCTTCAAGGCGCCCGGGTCCTGACAGAGAGAACCGGCTCCGGCGATGCGTTAATCCTTGCGCTGCGTCGCCGCCGCGGTGACCAGTTCGTAAGTGCGGCCGTGGCCGGTGCCGCCGCGGTTGCGCAGCGCCAATTGATACAGCCGTTCACCGATTTCCGTCGGGTATTCGCGGGTCAGGCAGGCGCGGCAGAGCTGGCTTTCCGGCAGGCCGATGCAGCGGGCGATGGCGTCCAGCGGCAGGTAGAACAGGCTCTCGGCCCCCAACTCCTTGGCCATCGCCATCTGTTCTTCCACGCTCGGCCGCTCCCCTTTCATGAAACGCGGGGCAAAGAGTTCGCGCATCGTGCTCATGTCGATGCCGTAGAAGCACGGCGCCACGATCGGCGGGCAGGCCACGCGCACGTGGACTTCCCTGGCCCCGCCGCGCTCGCGCAGGTCGCGCAGCAGGGCCTTCATCGTCGTGCTGCGCACGATGGTGTCCTCGACCAGCAGTACGCGCTTGCCGGCGAGGACTTCGCGCAGCGGCGTGTACTTCAGCTGCGCGCGCTCCAGCCGATTCTGTCCCTCGATGAAGGTGCGACCGATGTAGCGGTTGCGGATCAGCCCCTCGACCGACGGCAAACCGAGTTCAAAGGCCATCGCGTCGGCCGCCGCCTTGCCGGTGTCCGGCACCGGCACCACGATGGTGTCGCCGTCGAGCGGCACCTGACCCAGCGTCCGCTCCTGTCGGGCCAGTTCCTTCCCCAGGGCGGACCGGGCGAGGTAGACGCTGCGCTCATCGAGGGTGCTGGCCACGTTGGCGAAATAGATCCACTCAAAAAAACAGTGGGCGCGATCCTCCGGCTCGGCGAAGCGGTGCAGACTGATCTCGTTGTCCTGGATGAGGATCATTTCGCCCGGCTCCAGCGAGCGCACCTCGCGGAAGCCGAGGTTCAGGAGCGGCACGCTCTCGCTGGCCGCGGCGAACAGAGAGCCGTCCTGGGCGTAGCACATCGGCCGGAAGCCCTTGGGGTCGCGCACCACGGCCAGGTCGCCCATCGCGTTCATGAAGACGATGTTGTAAGCCCCGTCGAAGCAGCGGCTCAGGTTGCGAAACACGTCCACCAGGTCCGGCCGTTCTTCGCCCCTCAGCTCGTGGCTGAGGTAGTGCATGATGATTTCGGTGTCGGTGTCGCGCGTGAGGTGGTAGTCGCTGAGGGTGAGCAGCTCGTCGCGGAGTTCGGCGAAGTTGGCGAGCTGACCGTTGAAGGCGAAGCTGAACCACTTCCATTTACAGCCGTGCTGCCGCTCGAACGGTTGGGCGTGGTTGCGGTCGGTGGCGCCGCAGGTGGCGTAGCGGACGTGGCCGATGGCGCCCCGGCCCGCGTACTCGCGCATGATGCTTTCGTACTTGGCGTGGTGGTTGAGGCGGAAGGCCTCGATGACGCCGCCGATCTGCTTGTAGGTGTCGAGGAGCTTGTCGCGGTGCGGGTTGTACGTCGTGAAGCCGGCGGCGAGCTGCCCGCGGTTTTGCAGGTCGAGCAGGACGCGAGGCATCAGCCGGGAGACTTCCTCCTGTCCCCCGCTGGTCGGGGCCAGCCGCGACGGCGTGGGGCTCTGGAGGTGGTAGATCGCGGCGACCCCGCATTCGTGATGGAGTTCATCCATTCGACGTCACTCGTTTGGGTTGTGGGAACGTCAAGCGAGTCGGCGGCTCGGGGTCCGTGAGATTACATTAGGATTATAGGAAGTCAGCCTCCCAGGAACAACAAAATCACCCGCCGGCCCCCTGCCGGCCCGTCGCCGGACCACCTACACCCGGAATAAGTGACCCACCTTGCCGACAACTGCGGTTAGCCTGCCCCCGACGCGGATCGGGTGAGCAGGGTGACGACCGCAGCTGCCACGTCGGGTTGGACCTCGAACGGGGTCGGGCGGACCCCGGAGGAGTCGATGAAGCGCATGACCTCGAGCACCTCGGCCACCATCTCGGTCAGACCGCACAGGACCACGCGGCCGCCGGCCCCCTTCACCTTGTGGTACAGGGTTAGCAGGGCGCGGACGCCGGTGCTGGTGATGTAGGTGACGGCCTTCATGTCCACGACCACCTTGGTCGCCTCGGCGCGGTCCACCTCGGCCGCGAAGGCACGCTCCAGCTCGCTGCTCAGCTCCTCACCGCGCACCTCCGGCGCGTTGATCTTGAGTAGGAGGACGACGTCACGCGTGATGGGATCGGCGGGATGCTCGGACATGGCTCCGTAGGGGTTGGGGCCGGGCGGAGTGGTACCCCCCTTCCCGGTGAGTTTAGCGAATCGGGGGACCGGCGACAGCGGAGGAGCGGAGTTTCGTTGCCCCTGGAAAGGATACGCCGGGGCGGGAAAAAGTTTTGCGGCCGGGCGCAAGAATCGGCCGTGGGCGACGAAGATAAAGAAGAAGGGGTGATGCCCCCGTTGCCCATGACCCCGGCCGAGGTTATGATTTGCGGCATTGCCCCTGGAGCGCCGGAGTTTCGCCATGCCGTCGAAAAGCCAAGGTGACGACTCGACGAAGGTCGTGCTGATCGTCGTCGGCTCGGTTGTCGGCGTCTGCTTCCTGCTGGCCCTGGCCTGCGGGGGGATCTTCTTCCTGACGACCTACGTCTTCGTCAAGACGGCGGAGAAAACGATCGACAAGTTTTCCGAAGAGGTCGAGAAGTCTCGCCACGGCCTGGAGGCTTCGAGCGCTGCCGAGGCGTTCCTCATGGACTTGTCGATCAACCAACTCCCGCGGGCCTACCAGAACACGACGCGCGACTACCAGGGCCGGCACACGCAGGAGAACTTCCGCGCCTACGTCGATGAGCACCCCCTGCTGAAGAAGAACGGCAACTTCCGGCAGGTCCAGATGCCGATCCCCCCCGTGGTGGACGACCGCGTCACAGTGCGGTTCACGCTGAACGGCAACCAGGCGACGACCGTCACCCTCGACATGCTCAAGGAGAACGGCCGCTGGAAGGTGGACGAGGTGGTGGCGCCGTAACTGGGAGACTCCCATGAACAGGTTCGAGAAGCGCGACAATTCGAGCAAGGTCGTCCTCATCGTCGTCCTCTCCGTCGTCGGCGTCGGCCTCCTGGTGGTGTTGGCCTGCGGCGGCCTCACGTTCCTGTTCGTCCACAAGGCCGGCCAGGCGCTGGGCCCGGCGTTCCAGGCGGCGGCCGACCTGCAAGAGGCCGACACGGTCGTCCAGGTGTTTCTCAACGAACTGGCCGTCGGGCAGGTCGAGGAGGCGTACAAGGGCACGACGGCCGGCTTCCGGGGCAAGCAGACGTTCGTGCAGTTCAAGGCGTTCGTCGAGCGCAACCCACTGCTGACGAAGTTCACCGACGCCCAGCAAGCCCCGGTGAACAACCCCCCGGGAGCCGTGCGCATGACCATTCGGTATACCCTGTCAGGCAATGGCATCCTGAGCCTGACGTTTCAGCTCGTCAAGGAAGGGGAGCAGTGGCGGATCGATGGTCTGACGTCGCCGTAATACCGTCCCGGTCGCTTGCGATTTATCGTTTCGCGAACCGATAAATCGCGAACCGATAAATCGCAAGCGGCCGGGTGGGCCTCACTTCTTCAACTCCTCGAACGTCATATTCAGGATCGGGTACTTGCGCCAGTCCTTGTAGTCGAAGTGCCACCACTCGGCCTCGTAGACCGTGAACCCCTCCGCTTCCATCGCCCGCCGCAGCAGGTCGCGGTGCCAGCGCTGCAGCGCCGTGCCGCCGGGGTAGTCGGGATACGAGCGCTCGGTCATCTCGTCGTAGCCGCTGACCATGTCGATGAGCCGGCCCGTCTTGCAGTTGTACAGCGTCAGGTCCACGGCGCAGCCGCGGTTGTGGCGTGAGCCCTTCGACGGATCGGCGACAAAGATGCGCTGCTTCTCGGGCGTCGCCTCCCAGAACATCTTCGTCACGTACCAGGGGCGGTAGGCGTCGAAGATCGCCAGCCCGTAACCCTCGCCGATCAGCTTCTTGTGGACCCGCACCAGTGCCTCGGCGGCGGGACGTTGCATGTAGGCCCTGGCGGAGGTGTACAGCGGCGTGCCGAGGAAGTTGTTGTCGGTCGCGTAGCGGATGTCGAACTTGATGGTCTCGTCGAGCTTGGCCAGGTCCACCAGGGCGGGGTCGCGGAAGTCGCCCTTCTCGGCGGGCGGCTTGGCGACCAGCGCTTCGCGGCGCAGCTCGGCGACGGGCCGCAGCGGCTTGATCTTGAACGTCGAGCCGTCCTCGCCGTCGATGTGCCGGCGCTCGAAGGCGATGCCGGCGGCCTCGGCCACCGTCGCCCGGCCGCTCTTGTCGCGCGTGAAGACGATCTTCTCGCCGTGGTACATGCCGGCCGCCTCGGGGAACTTGAAGACGTTGTCGGCGGCCTCCTCCAGCGGGTTGAACTCGGTCCACTCGATCAGCGCCCAGAGTTTGCCGTCTTTCTCAAAGACGTACAGGGTGTTGTGGTCCCAGCCGTACGCGCCAATGAGTCCTTGCCACTTGGCGGGGGCCGGTTTCGGCTTCTCGGACTTGACGCGCTCGAAGGTGTCCTTACCGACTGTGAGCGTGTCGCCCTTGACCTCGACCTTTGGGCCGTACGCCAGCGGCGAATCGACCACCAGCCCGTCGCCGAGGCCGCGCAGCTCGGTCAGCGGGCCGCCCTTGAACGAGAGGGCGTAGAGCCGGCCGTCGCGCTCCCTCAGCTCCATCCCCTTGCCGTCCTTGCCGGCGTAGCGCCCCGCCAGCTGGCTCGCCCGCTCGGCGCCGACCGGCCGGGTCTCCTCGATGGGCGGCAGCGGCTTCTTGCCGCGCACCGCGAGCATCTGCTTGAGCGCCTCGCCGGCGACGTGGCGCGTGACGCCGTTGCTGACGTCGCGCGAGGCGACGACGACCACGCCGAGTTTGTCGGCCGGCAGGGCGGCCAGTTCCGTCGCGAAGCCGTAGATGGCGCCGCCGTGGCCGACGCGCTTGTGGCCGTCCAGCTCCGCGACGTTGAAGCCGATGCCGAAGCGGCTCTTCTCCCCCTCCTTGACGAATTGAGGCGTCCACATTTGTTCGAGCGTCTTCGCCTCGATCACCTGCCCGCCCGGCCCCTTGCCGCCCGCGAACAGGGCGTTCAGGAAGCGGCCGAGGTCGTTGACCGTTGTGTACATGCACCCGGCCGGCGCCATGCCCAGCTCGAACGTCGGCGCCGGAAACTCGCGGCCGTCATAGGTCCACATGACCGCGGCGGCAAGGTCCTTGTTCAGCTCGTCGTTCGGCTCGAAGGCGCTGCGCTTCATGCCGAGTGGGTCGAGGACGCGGTTGTACAGGTGGCGGGCGAAGCGCTGCTGCTGCGTCTCCTCGACGACCAGGCCGACCACGGCGATGCCGGCGTTGGAATACTTCGTCCGCGTCCCCGGCTCGTAAACCAGTTCGGTCTGGTTGAGGCTGCGCACCGTGCGGTCGAGGGCCGTCACCGACGGGTCGAAGTAGTTGCCGACCGGCGGCTCGCGCACCAGGCCGGCACGGTGCGACAGGAGCATGCGCAGCGTGATCGGCTTGTCGAACTTGCTGATCGGCTTGAAGTCGGGCAGGTACTTGGTGACCGGGGCGTCGAGGTCGAGTTTTCCCAGCTCGACGAGTTGCATGACGGCGAAGTCGGTGAAGAGCTTCGAGACGCTGCCGACCCGGTAAACCGTGTCGGCGGTGGCCGGTTTCTTCTGGGCGGCGTCGGCGAAGCCGTAGCCGCGGGCCCAGACGATCTTCTGGTCATCGACCAGGGCGACGGAGAGGGCCGGCAGGCGCTTGTCGGCGACCTCGCGGGCGATGAAGCGGTCCAGGGCCTGGACGGCGGCCTCGTACTCCTTCGGCGCGTCGGTCCTGGGTTGAGCGCGGCCGACGGCCGGCAGGACAAGCAGCAAAGCGACGGCAAGGGGCGCGAGACGGCGGCGCGGCATGGGACGGTCCTCCACGGGAACGGGTTCCGAGTCAACGTAGCGAGGCGGGAGGGGGAATGCCATCGGCTTGTTCGACGTGTTACGCGCCCGATCGGCGTTGACACCCCCACGCCGGCCGCTATAGTTCCCTCTTCATCAAAGTCACAATCGGGTGCAGCCATGCCGGACGCCACGACGACCGTGCAGGAACTCCGTGAGGCGATGGCCCGCTTCGTCCGCGAGCGCGACTGGGAGCAGTTCCACAGCCCGAAGAATCTCGTCATGGGCCTGTCGGTAGAGGCCGCCGAGCTGACGGAGCACTTCCTCTGGGTCGAGAACGAGGCGTCGCGCCGCGTGGCCGGCAACCCGGCCAAGATGGGCGAAATCGCCGACGAGATGGCCGACGTGGCCTGCTACCTGCTCGCGCTGAGCAACACCCTGGGCATCGACCTGAGCGAGGCGATCCGGGCCAAGTTGGTCAAGAATGCCGTCAAGTACCCGGTCGAGAAGTGCCGCGGCAAGTACCGCGTCGAAGACTGAGGTGGGGAACGGGGGAGCAGCGTGCGCCAGTACACTCGGCTCGTCGTGGTGTCTCTTGTCGCGGGGGCGGCACTCGCCGGGCGCATCGGCGGCGCCGCCGCGCAAGCGCCGGTCGAAAGCAGCGTCACCCCGGTGTCCGGTGCCTGGACGCCGCGCGTCATCGCCACCGCGCGCCCGGTGGCGGAGGTGGAGCAGGCCGATCCGGCTGCCGTGCCGCCGGCGCGCGCCCCGGCGCCCGGGGTGGCGGCCATCGCGCGGACGACGGGGCCGGATCAGCTGCGCCTCGTGGCCGACCCGCCGACAGTGGGCCCGGCGCCGCCGCAGCGCGAGCGCGCCACGCCGCCGGGGGCCTGGCTGGTCGTGGAAAAGGTGGGACCAACCGTCCTCGCTTCGGGCAAGCCGCTGCTGTACGACGTGGTCGTCCGCAACCTTGGCGGTGGGGCCGCCGAGCACGTGCGCGTCGAGGAGCAGGTGTCGCCCGGCGCCGCCGTCGCGGCGACCGAGCCGCGCGCCGAGGTGCGCGGCAACACGCTCGCCTGGGACCTGGGCAGTCTCGGCGCCGGCGCCGAGGCTCGGCTGCACGTGACCCTGCAGCCGGGCACGGACGGCGAGGTCAACACCACGGCCACGGTCACTTGCGCCACCGTGAGCACGTTGCAGACGCGCATCGCCAGGCCGGGCCTGGTGCTGTCCGTCATCGACCCGCCGCCGGCGCAAATCGGTCAGAAGGTGACCTTCAAATTTCAGCTGGCGAACAACACGGGGACGCCATTGACCAAGCTGGCGCTTCATATCGGGCTGGCCTCTGGGTTGCGCCACGCGGCAGGGAATCAGATCGAGGCGACAATCCCGGCCCTCGCCGCAGGCGAGCTGCAGACGGTGCCGCTGGACGTGGTTGTGTTCAAGGCGGGACGGCAGGGCCTGACCGCGACCCTCGCCGCGTCGGGTGTCGGACAAACGAGTGCCGAGGGCGCCGTCGAGGTGAGCGAGGCCGCGGCCGCGGCACCGGTCCCCGGGCCGGTCCCGGCAACCGTGACGCGGAGCCCCGAGGTGCGCCCGAGTCCGCCACCGGTGGTGCCGCCCGCGCCAGCCGCGCCGGCCCCCCGGACGACGCTGCCACCGCCGCCACCCACGCCCCAACCCGCCCCGGACTCGCCGATGCCGCCGCTACCGGCGCCGCAGTCGCGGGCCGTGCCGGCGCGGGCCACGGAGAAACCCATCGCCTCGGCCGGCGGCCCGGCCGTGACGCTCGACCTGGCCGATCCCGAGCCGGCGCTGGAAGTGGGCGGCGAGACGACTTACGAGATCCACGTACTCAACCGGGGAGCGGCGCCGACGCGCGACGTGTTGGTGCAGGCGGTCGTACCGGACGAGATGACGCTGCTGAAGGCGGACGGGCCGGCCGGGCAGGCGGCGCGGGTGCAGGGCCAACAGGTGGCCTTCGGGCCGCTGGCGAGCCTCGACGGTCAGGACTTTGCGGTCTACCGGGTGCGCGTCAAGGCGACGAAGCCGGGCGACGGCCGCTTCACGGCCAGTCTCCAGTGTGGGACGATGGCCCGGCCGCTGTCGCAGGAGGTCAGCACGCGCGTGTACACGGACCAGGCGGGCGGGGAACCCGCGGAAAAATAACCACTCGTTGATAGTTGGCTTTTCGCAAAGATTCCGTTTGCAAAACGAGAGCCGGGCCGGTAATCTTCTCCGCATCCCACGCGCCCACCCGATCACCTGGGCGGATCCCGGCCACGAAGGCCGAGAGGAAGGGGAAGGGATTCCCCGCTTTGTTCCCCGGCCGTGCCCGGCCGGCCCCGGTGGACTTGACGCCGCCGCCGCTTTCTGGTTTAGCCTGCGGTTGGTGGGTCGCCCCGGCGGAGGAGTCGGACGAGGCGAGCCTTGGACTTGAGCCGAAGAGGGGGCGTTGTTAAGATTCGGCGGTGCTGTGGGAGTCTGCGAGGTGACGAGACGGTTCCCGGGCATCCCGCCAAACCTTTCTGCTGAGTTCGTGCCGATCACAACCGGAACGTGAGCGGAAGCGTGGCGCACCCACGGAGGGGGCTTCGCGCGCCGTCAGGGGAGGAGTCCGTCATGAGGCAGGAAAGCACGGGGCGTACCGAGAAGGAGCTGCTGCGGGTACACATCCGCTGGATGATCCGCCGTGACATGCCCGAGGTCCTCCAGGCCGAGCACACCAGCTTCGAGTACGCCTGGACCGAGGAGGACTTCCTGCGCTGTCTGCGCCAGCGCAACTGCATCGGCATGGTGGCCGAGTGCGGCGAGAAGGTGGTCGGCTTCATGATCTACGAGCTGCACAAGACCAAGCTGCACATCCTCAACTTCGCCGTCCACCCCTCCTACCGCCGTCACGGCGTCGGCGCCCAGATGGTCGCCAAGCTGGTCAGCAAGCTGTCCAGCCACCGCCGCACCCGCATCACGTTGGAGGTGCGCGAAACCAACCTGCCCGCCCAGCTCTTCTTCCGCGCCCAGGACTTCAAGGCGGTGCGCGTCCTGCGCAGCTACTACGAGGACAGCGGCGAGGACGCCTTCCTGATGCACTACAAGCTGGCCGGCGACACGAGCGAGGATTGCGATGAAGTCGTCAATCGGATCGCCCAGTACGAGGAAAACTGAGGGGCCCGCAGCTGAGGCCGGGCCCGGCGCCGCGGGGGCGGCTCCGAGCCCGGCTTCGCCGCGCGCTGCCGGTTCGGCAGTCCCGCCTCACCTCCGCCTGCCGCGCCGTACCTGGCTGCTGCCCCCCGCCTGCGGCGTCCTGGTGGCCCTTTGTGCCGTCCTTGCCGGTTGGCACAGCCCCACGCGCCACGACCCTGCCGGATTTGACTTGCATACCGGCCCTGCCTCCTCTAATGTCGATAGCAACAGCGCAAGCGCGGCCGGCGCTGATCCCGCGCTGGTGCCGCCGCAATCCCTTGACAAGCCCGGCGGGAGGCCGGAGGACAGCGAAAAGCTAACCGTCACGATTGGGGCCGGTCCCCCGCCGAAGCCCGCACCGCCCCTGAGGGCACCTGCGCCGGAAGGCCGCGACACCGTGGAGCCTCCACCGGCACCCGCCGCCCCCGGGATCGAGTTACCCCCATTGACGTTGGGCCCCCTGCTGCCGCCCGCGGACTGGTTTGAGTCACCCCGGCAAATGCAACGAGGAGACAGCACCATGACTCACCTGAAGAATCTTGGACTACCCATCGCGCTGGCCGCTCTCCTGTCCGCCCCACCCCTCGCCACCGCCGACGGGCCTGGCGATCCTCCCAAACCGACGCCGACACTGGAGCAAACGGCCAAGGAACTCAAGGAACTCAAGGAAGGCCAGGAGAAGTCCACGAAACAGCTCCTGGAGCGGCTGGACAAGATCCAGGACCAACTCAAGCCGGTGGAAGGGCTGCGCAAGGACGTTGACGGGCTGAAGGAATCGGTTCAGAACATCAACCGGGAGTTGACACTCTTGGGCCAGGCGCACAACCGCACAGATCAGGACTTGATCGAGTTGCGGACTCAGCTCAAGCAGGCACGCGAAGACCTGGCCAGGGTCAGGGCCGAGGCGGGCAAGATGCAAGACCAGATCGCGGATCTGTCCGCCACCTCTGACGGTCACAACGCGAGGATTAGCAAGCTCGAGAAGAAGTCCCAAGAGTCGGCGACGCTCACACTC
>DATFNV010000765.1:0-2593 GCA_035266225.1 Gemmataceae bacterium | reverse complement strand
GACTTGCTGCAACGGAGTATTGTTTCACCCACCCCGCGAGCTGACACAATACTCCGACACAAGGCCCTTGCCGGGCGAGTCCGCAGGCCGCCCCCAGGCGGCCGACAGATCGGTCCTCTCCGGCCGCCCTCACCAGTGAGTGCGGCAGGCAGGGGAGAAGAATTGCTGCCGCTCGCCTTCCGTGAGGCAGCACGCCCTAGCCGTCGCGCCCGCTGAGCAACAATGGCCGCGAGGCGTCGAGCAGCGTGCCGGCCCGCGGACCGCGGACGTAGAGCCGGGTCGTGCCCGCGGACGGCCGCCAGCGCGGCAGCAGGTAGCGGCGCAGGACCGCGTTCAGCGGGTCGTCGTCGAACAGCGGCACCAGCAGCAGATCGACCCGCTGCCGCGCCGCCGCCCACGCCGCCGCGCGCAGCAACCGGTCCAGCGCCCTCCCGCGGCGACGCCCTTCCGCCCCGAGGTGGTGCAGAGACCAGGTAAAGACGCGACGGCCGGGGCGCGGGATGAAGGGCAGCAGGCGCGCCAGGGCGCGCAGGTGCCACGGGACGCCCACGGCCACTTTGGGCTCGTGTCGCCGTAGCAGGGCCCAGGCGCGCCCGTCTGGCCCTTCCAGGTGAAACAGCCCGTCGTGCCCCGCCGTGGCATCGACGAAGTCGTGGCGCTCGCGCAGCAAAGCGTCGCTGTCGGCCGCGACCGTCGCATCGACCGGCGCGGGACCGGCGACGGCGCCGCAGGGACGTCCTTCGAGGCTCGGCAGCAGGGCGTGAAAGAGGATGCGGCGCCGGTGGGCGCGGAAGCCTTCGCTCTCGAACAGGCGACGGCTCGGCAGGTTGTCGTCGAGGACGTGCGCATAGACGAGGGGGGCGTCGGGGACGGCACGCAGCAGACGGCGGGCGACGCCGCGGCCCCGGCAAATGGGATCGACCATCACGTCAAAGACGTAAGCCGTCGGCTGCAACGCCCCGCCGATCCAAAGCGGCTTGCGAGCCACGCTGGCCGAGCCGACCACGATACCCGCCTCCTCCGCGACGTGTACCTCGACGTGCGGCTGAAGGCGGCCGCGCTCGCGGAAATCGTCGCGCTCGTGGTAGAACGAGAGGCGGTCGCCGAGGGGGCAGCGACGTGCCAGGGCGCAGAGGGCGGCGTTGTCGCGCTCGGAATCGGCGGGGCGGAGGAGAATTGGAGGCACGGCTCAGGCGGCCCGGTCGCGTGGGGCGGGCCCCGGACGCACCGGTTGGTCGAGGAGATACCACAAATCGGTGCCCATCGCGCCGAGCAGCGGCGCCAGGGCGCTGTCGAGGAGTTGGGCGCGCGGCAGGTCCTCCCACGTCAGGCAGGTGCGGTCCCACAGCAGGCGGACGTTGTACGAGTCGTCGCCGCGGCGGCGGATGCTGACGCCGAAGCGCTCCGGCGGCGGGCCGACCAGAGTCACGCCCTCCGGCAATTCCCAGCGGCGCTCGCCGCCCATCGCTTCCGTGTCCCAGCGCAGGCACATGGCCGGCAGGCGCGGCACGAAGCCGTCGTCGAAGTAGCAGCGCAGCACCTCGGGGGCCGGTAGCGTCCTGACCATCGTCTTCCCTCCTGGCGCGGGCCGTGTGCGGGGGACGGGTATGCCCGCGCCCGAGTCGCCGGTCAAGTCCAGTCCGAGGCCCGCAGAAGCGGCCATGAGCTATCCTTTCCCGTCGCCGCACGGAACCCCACTCCCCGGCGGGGGTTGAATGCGCTGGACCCATCGACCCGGTCGCCGCGAGGACCTGCCATGTCGCGATTGCTGATGGCTCTGCTGGTTGTCGGCCTGTTCGCGCTGCTCCACCCGGCCGCCCCGGGCGCCGACAAGGATGACCCGCCGAAGAAGGAGGCGCCGCGGGCACCGGAATGGCTCAAGCTGACGCCCGACGAGTTCCTCGAGCGCTTCGACAAGAACAAGGACGGCGTGCTGACCAAGGACGAGTTGCCGCCTGGCCTGGCGCGCAACTTCGAGCGCTACGACCGCGACGGCGACGGCAAGCTCGACAAGAAGGAGGTCGGCCAGATGCTGGAGGCTATGAAGCGCTTTTTCGCCGACAGGCCGGCCGAGAAGCCCGGCGACAAGCCCGTCGTCGATAAGGCCGCGGTGGAGCGCCGCGTCAGTGACGTCTTCGAGCGCATGGACACGAACAAGGACGGCAAGATCAGCAAGGACGAGGCCAAGAACTTCATCGCCCAGAACTTCGAGCGCATCGACGCCAACAAGGACGGCTTCATCGACAAGGACGAGCTGCGCCGCTTCGTGGCGCGCAACATGGCGGCGGGCGCCGGCGGCCCCGGCGGTCCACCCGCGGCCGGACCGGACTTCGACGCGCTGGACAAGAACGCCGACGGCCGGCTGACGCGCGAGGAACTCAAGGGGACGCCGTACTACGACAAATTCGATGAAATCGATACAAATAAGGACGGCAAGATCGATAAGAAAGAGTGGGCGTAACCGCCCGTCCGCTACGGTGCCAAGGCGAAGAAGGCCTCACCGGCGACGAGGTCACGGTGCGGATAGAGGCGTGCCGCTTCCCGCTCGATGCGATACTCCTGGAACGCTTCCCACTGGCCGCCGATCCACACG
>DATFNV010000764.1:0-22283 GCA_035266225.1 Gemmataceae bacterium | reverse complement strand
AGATGGACGCCCGGATGGACGCCGGGCTGGACACGTTCGCGCTGGACATCCCGCCCCGGTTCCAGGAGGACGTGCTGGCCAGGCGCTCGCCCACAATTCAGCTCAACGTTGATGCGACCCGCGTGGGCCAGGCGTTCACCGGCAGCGAATATGTGCAGGTGATCGTCCAGGGCGAGGAACAGTCGTTCCTCCAACGCTACCGCGCCAACGCCAAGGCGCCGGTGGACCTGGTGGATCGGGTGCGCTTCAACCCCAACCTGTCCCGATCCTGGTTCGGCGGCGTGGTGTCGCTGATCGACCAGATCACCCTGCTGGCGGTCCTGCTGACCGGCGCGGCGTTGATCCGGGAGCGCGAGCGCGGCACGGTCGAGCACCTGCTGGTAATGCCGGTGACGCCGTTCGAGATCATGACGAGCAAGATCTGGTCGATGGGGGTGGTGGTACTCGTCACCTCCGCCGTTTCCATGGTCGTCATCGTGGAGAGTCTGCTGGCGGTCCCGATCCAGGGGTCGAGGGCCCTGTTCCTGTGCGGCGTGGCGCTGCACCTGTTCGCCGCCACGTCGCTGGGCATGTTCCTGGCCACCTACGCCCGCACGATGCCGCAGTTCTCCCTGCTGCTGATCCTGGTGTTACTGCCCTTGCAAATGCTCTCCGGGGGCATGACCCCGCGGGAGAGCATGCCCGAGTGGGTCCAGCAGATCATGCTGGCGGCGCCCACCACCCATTTCGTCATGCTGGCTCAGGGCATCCTGTATCGCGGGGCGGGCCTGAGTGCCGTCTGGCCGCAGTTCATCGCCCTCGCCCTGATCGGCACAGTCCTCTTCGGCATCGCCCTCGTTCGCTTCCGCAAGACCATCGGGACGATGGTGTGAGTCGTGCCGCGGATGTCGGGTTCTGCGTCGTGCTGGCGGGACCCCTTCTCTCACCATAAACCGCCATTAGATTAGAGTCAGGCGGCGTCGCGTCCTGCAACGACCAGATCCGTTACGTCAGCGGCACGCTCAGGGAGCGGCGTCCGGAGGCGCTGGGAGGGGCAAGCCGCTGGACCCAGCACTGCATTGGAGCAGGCGTTCGGAGGGCGCACGCGTTGCGCGCGTCGGTCACATCGACCGACGCATCGATCGGCCCGTGGAACCGAATCGACTCCCGGTCATTTCGACGACGGGTGCTCAATGCACGGGGAATGTGTTCAAGAGGGAACTCGGCCATTTTCTCCCACTTGAGGCCAATTTCCGCCCCAATGTTGGCGGATTTCAGGGAACCGCTCGCAACTCGGATCAAAGCCCCCCTGGTGATACGAGTCGTGCCGGGGATCAGCCGGCGGCAAGCTCTACCTCCGCGCGAAGAAGCCGTTCCCCGATCCGCCATGAAACGACCCTACTTCAGCTGATCCGGCGGCACCTGCAAGACCGTGTACGGCTGCAGCGCCAGGGAGTAGACCGAGCCGTCGCGCCCCTCGCAGATGCCGAGGACGACCCATTTGGTCGTCGTGGTGCCGTCGGGCAACTTGACGATGCCGGAGTGGAACGGCACCGGCTTGCCGTCCTTGTCCTTGAACTCGGTGTAATCCGGGTTGCGGATAGCGACGGGGCCGTGGTCGCGCGGCGCCTTCTCGCCGGGGCGGTAGCTGACCAGGTGGTGCAGGTACGGCACGCCCTCCTTGGCCTCGGTTGCGGTGATCGACGCCCACACCGTCCCCTTCGGCCCCACGCACATCGCCCGGCAGTCGGTGCTCTTGGCGCCGGCGATCAGCGTGCCGACGCTGTGGCCGGGGAGGATGTCGCCCGTCCTGGTCAGGTCGTAGCTGTACAGCTGGTTGGTGCTCATCGGCAGGCAGTAGAGCGTCTTGCCGTCGGCCGCGATGTCCCAGTTGAGCGGATGGCCCGGCAAGTCGGCCAGGTGCGACTCTGCGGTCGGCGGCTTGCCGTCAATCGTCTGCTTCAGTCGCTCCACCTTGTCGGTCTTGGGGTCGTAGCGAGCGATGTCGCCGCCCAGGATGGGATGATAGGCCCGGCCCAGGTAGTCGATGACGATGAAGCCGTAGGGGTGGTTGGCGTCGAAGAGCGTGCGGTATTTACTTGTTTTCAGATCGAGAACCACGAACAGGGAGCTTTCGAGGAAGGGCGGCCGGCCGTCGGAGCAGGTCGAGAGGTAGGCCACGCCGCGCGACTCGTCGGGGGTGATGCTGTTGATGCCGTGGTGCGGGACGGCGATGGGGTAGACCTTCGTCTTGCCGGTCTTGGGGTCGTAAGCCATCGGGTAGCCGCCGGGGTAATCCTCGCGCTTCTCGGTCTTGTCGGGGTAGCCCTGTTTGGTGCCGAAATAAATCTTGCCGCTGGCGCCGACGTTGTTGCGCGTGTGGATCTTGGCCTGGGCTCCGAAGCCCTTGGCGGTGCTGCCGATCTCCTTCATGGCATCGACGACCGTCGTCATCTTCTTCGCCTTCGGGTCGAACTCGACGAGGTAGGCATTGGCACCGTTGCAGTGGGTGCCGATGTAGAGCCGGCCGTTCTGCCCCTCGATGATGGAGAAGTAGCCCTCGCCCTCGGTGGCCGTCTCCTTCGGCACGGCGTAGGCGGTGGCCTGCAGCCACTTGATCGGCTCGGCCGCGAGTCCCAGCACGGCCGAGGCCGCCGCGACGAGAAGGGGCAGCGCGAAACGCAAGACGTTATTCATCGGTGATGCTCCTCTTGGTGATCGCTCTGGGCGTTGATGGCTTGCGGTGGGTCAACCGTTTCCCTTGGCCCGGGGCTTCTTCCCTCCCTGCTGTCCCAGGAGTGCTCGCAGACGTTCCAGCTCTGCTTCCGCCGCATCGGCCCGCTGCTTCTCCTGATCGGCGCGCTGCTTCTCCTGATCGGCCCGCTGCTTCTCTTGATCGGCGCGCTGCTTCTCGGCGTCGAGTTGCAGCTGCAACTCCGAGGAGAGTTCGAGGAGCCGGCCCTTGTACCAGAAGCGAACCCAGCCGTGCAGCAGTCCCGCTTCGAGGTCGAGTTCGGGAATGGGATAGCGGCCGGCCGCGTTGGGCTTCATCTTCTGGTAGCGGCCGCGCGCGTGACGGTAGACGCGCAGGTCTTGCTTCTCGGGGTAGAACATCAGGCAGTACGGCACCTTGAGCTGCTCCTCGTACTTGCGGAGGCTGTCCTTGTAGTCCTTGCGCTGGCTGTACAGGGAGACGTACTCCATGACCAGCAACGGCTGGACGCTCTCGAACGGCAGGTTGAAGCTGCCCGTGTCGCGGATGGGCTGCTCGCTGATGAGGGCCATGTTGTCCGGCACGACCTGGCCGAGCCCATCCCCCAACGGATATTGCACGAGCAATTCGTTGAACAGATGAACGTCCGGGCGGAAGACGCGCAGGTGGTCGAAGCTGCCGAGGGTGACGCGCCGCTGCGTGCTTTGGGGCGTGGCTTCCATGAAATGCTCCAACGGCAGACTCGCCAGGTACTCCGCGGCGGCCCGGTGGTAGTCTTCTTCCGTCAAGGGGCGTGCGCTAACACGTTTCATGAACGTCCTCTCCCTGAACGGGCCGGGCGAAGCGGTCGCATTCTAACGTCCTCGGCCGAACGAGGACAGCCGGCTTCAGAAACGGCCGTCGAACGTCAGGCCCAGGGGGGCGAAGCGGCGGCGCACCTCTTCCAGGCTGTTCTTGACGAAGATGATGTCGGCCCCATGACACAGGAAGCGGGCGCCGAGGTCCATGAGCTGCCGGGCGTGCTCGGCGCTGCCGACCGGCATCCCCCAATGTTTCCCCGTCCGCCGGGCCGCGTCGGCGATGACCTGGATCGCTTCCTGCACGCGTGGGTGCTCGAACTGCCCCGGGATGCCGCTCAGGATCGTGAAGTCCGCGGGGCCGAAAAAGAGCACGTCCACCCCCTCGACCGCGGCGATGGCCCGGGCGTTGGCCAGGGCGTTTGGGTCCTCGATCTGCACGACGACGAAGGTCTGCTCGTTGGCCTCGTGGAGGTACTGCTCGATCGGCATCGAGCAGTACGGCATGTCGGGGTTGGCACTGTCGAAGCCGCGCCGGCCGAGCGGGGCGAACTTCGACCAGCTGACCACCTGCCGGGCCTCGTCGGCGTCATCGCAGCGCGGGTACATGATGCCCTGGGCGCCGGCCTCGAGCATCCGCCCCAGGCGCATGAACTCGCCCTTGGCCGGCCGCAACATCACGTCGGCGCTGCCGACGCGGGCGGCGCGCATCAGCGTCATGGCCGTCTCCAGGCTGTAGCCGTGGTGCTCCAGGTCCATCCACAGGCCGTCGAAGCCCATCAAGCTCGTCATTTCGTACAGCGACGGGTCGGTGAAGTGGAGCGTGGTCAGCAGCACGGGTTCGCCGCGCCGCAGCTTCGCCTTGATCTTGCTCGGTCGCATAACGGTTCCTTTCAGTACACGGGAGGGCGGAAGCGCCCCTGCACTGTTGTGACGGGTCGGCGCGGGAAGGTCAAGTCGCCGGGCGCCGCCGGGCTGGCGAAACCGCTTGCCGTGGGGGCCGTGCCACCCCTATACTCAAGTTTCGCTATGACCCGAGTCACCACTCCTTCCGGGAGAAGATCATGTCCAGCAGTGCGAAGGCCGTCCGCCGCCTCGGCACGCGCGGCCTGGCCCTGGCGGTCGGCGCCGGCCTCGTCTTCGTCTTTCTCGCCCCGGCCGCCGACGGCCCCCAGGGACTCACCGCGGACTCTGTCAAGGACCTTCAGACGAAGTACGCCAAGGAACGGGCCGACGCCGACAAGGACGGCCTGACCAAGAAGTTCTCGCCGGACTGGTTCACCCGGGCCGAGGGGTTCGCGAAGAAGGGCGAAACCGCCCTGGCCGCCGGCCGTTTCGGCGAGGCGCACGAGGCGTTCGTCCGCGCCCGCTGGCAGCTGCCCGCCCTGCCGCCGGGCTTCCCCGCCGACGTCGGCCGCGTCTTCGGCGACGCCAAACTGCGCCACAGTCACTGGGTCCTGACCCTGGCGTACAGCCCCGACGGCAGCAAGCTCGCCAGCGGCAGCCAGGACGGAACGGTGAAGATCTGGGACACGCAGACCGGCCGCGAGCTGCGCTGCTTCACCGGCCACGCCGAGGCCGTCCGCTGCCTGGCCTTCAGCCCCGACGGCAAGCACGTCGCCAGCGGCGGCGGCGACAACAGCATCAAGCTCTGGGAGGCCGACACCGGCAAGGAGGTCCGCACCTTCGCCGGCCACACCGAGACCGTCCGCGGCCTGGCCTTCAGCCCCGACGGCAAACTGCTCGTCAGCGGCGGCGGCGACAAGAACGTCCGCGTCTTCGAGGTGGACACCGGCAACGCCAAGTACAACCTGGTCGGCCACGCCAGCATGATCAACGCCGTCGCCTTCAGCCGCGACGGTCAGTACTTCGCCTCGGTCGGCGGCAGCGATACCACCGTGCGCGTCTGGGCCGCGGCCAACGGCACCCTCAAGGCCTCCTTCGTGGTGGCCAAGGGCAACCTCGATGGCGTCCAGTTCAGCCCCGACAGCAAGTACGTGGTCACCTCCGGGGCCGACAACGCCATCCGCTTCCACGACTTCGAGTCCGCCACGGAGCGCATCAAGTTGGACGGCCACACCGGGCCGGTCAACTGCATCGCCTTCAGCAAGGACGGCAAGGTGCTGGCCTCGGGCAGCAACGACAAGACGGTCCGCCTCTGGGACGTGGCCAGCCAGCAGAACTTCCGCACCTTCCAGGGCTCCGGCGACGAGGTCAGGGCGGTCGCCTTCACGCCCGACGGCGGCACCCTGGCCTCGGGCGGCATGGACAACCTCATCCGCCTGTGGGACCTGGGCAACAACGAACAGACGCGCAACCTGACCGGCCACGAGGACGCGGTCTGGTCGGCCGGCTTCAGCCCCGACGGCAAGTACGTCGTCTCGGCCAGCGCCGACCACACCCTCAAGGTCTGGGAGGTGGAGTCGGGCCGGGTGGTCCACACCCTCAAGGGACACGCCAGTGCCGTGACGGCGGCCGTCTACAGCCCCGACGGCAAGTACATCCTCTCCTGCGGCGGCGACAAGGTGCTCAAGCTGTGGGACGCGGCCAAGGGCACCGAGGTGCGCACCTACGAGGGGCACACGCGCGTCGTGACCGCGGCGGCCTTCGACAAGGAGGGCAAGCGCTTCGTCTCCGGCGGGGCCGACCGCCTGGTCAAGGTCTGGGACGTGGAGGGCAAGGAGCTGCACTCGTTCAAGGGACATCGAGGGGTGGTGATGGCGGTGGCCTTCGCCCCGGACGGCAAGGCGGTCGCTTCCGGCGCCGCCGACTCGGCGATCAAGATCTGGTCGCTGCCCGACGGCAAGAACACGACGCTGACCGGCCACGGCGGCGCCGTCAGCGCCCTGGCCTACAGCCCCGACGGCCGGCGGCTGGCCTCGTGCGGCAGCGACACCCAGGTGAAGCTTTGGCTGATGGGCGGCGAGGCGTCGGTGGTCACCCTGTCCGGCCACACCGGGCCGCTGTCGTCGTTGGGCTGGAGCAAGGACGGCCGCTTCCTCGTCAGCGGCGGGGCCGACCAGGTGGTCAAGCTCTGGGACGTGCAGAACCGCCAGCCGGAGGAGAAGAACAGCTTCCGCGGCCACAAGAACTGGATCACCTCGGTGGCCTTCAGCCCCGACGGCGCCTTCCTCGTTTCCGCCGCCGTCGATAAGACCGTGAAGCTGTGGGAATTGGTCAGCCGCGAGGCGATGCCGGGCTCGGGCCACTCGCGCGAGACGACGGCCGTCGTGGTTAGCCCCGACGGCAAGCTGGTGGCCTCGGGATCCGCGGACAAGACCGTGCGCGTCTGGGAGGCGGCCACGGGCAAGGAGCTGTTCACCCTGGCCGGCCACGCCGACAAGGTGACCGCCCTGGCCTTCGGCCCCGACAGCAAGACGCTGGTCTCGGCCGGCGGCCCCGAGGACCGCACCATCAAGATCTGGGACGCGACGGCCGGCAAGGAGGTCCGCACCATCCGCGACCCCGGCCCGACCAACGACATCCCGGTCCTGACGGTGTCGGCCGACGGCAAGCAGATCATCGCCTGGGTGGCCAACTCCAACCCGCTGATCGAGGTGTACGACGTGGGCACGGGCGCCCAGGTCAGCAGCCGCCCGGCCGGCGACGCCAAGATCACCAGCCTGGTCTTCAGCCCGGACGGCAGCCTGGCGGCGATGGGCGACGAGAGCGGCAGCGTGCGCGTGCTGACGGTGGCCGACCTGAAGGTCGTCGAGGGCGGCCAGTTCCCGGCCCACGCCGACGCCATCGCCGACCTGCTCCTGGGGCCGGACAAGAAGACGCTCGTCACCTGCAGCAGCAAGGGCGAGTTGAAGGTGTGGGACCTGGCGAAGCTGGCCAAGGCCAAGGGAAAACAGGCCGAGGCCGACAAGACCTTCGAGGGAGCCAAGGGGGGCCTGGCGGCGTTCGCCATGAGTCCGACAGGCAAGTGGTTTGCGACGGCGGGGATGGACAACGTCGTCAAGGCGTGGGATCCGACCGGCAAGGAGCTGCGCGCGTGGGACTTCGGCAAGCTGGCGGTGCCGGGGCGGGCGCTGGTCCGCGCCCTGTCGTTCACGTCCGACGGTAAGGGCCTCATCACCGCCAACGGCAACAGCACGCTGTACCTGCTGGAGATGCCGTGACCCAGCTGCGGGAACCAACGGCGGTCCCCCGCGTCCAACCTGTTTCGGCCGCTTGCGGCTTCGCAATCGTTCCTGCGAAGCCGCAAGCGGCGAACGGGTTTTTAATACAGTGGGTAAACATTGATCCTTTCCCAATCGGGGGTTGAATTCCGATGAACCGACGGTTGTTCGGCCTGGCGCTGCTGCTGGGCCTGGTGGCGCTGCCGCTGCTGGCGGCGGACAAGGACGAGAAGGCGGACAAACTGGAGGCGCTGAAGGCGCTCAACGACTACATCGGCGACTGGAACGGCACCGGCGACGTCGCCAACGCCAAGCCCGGCTCGAAGACCCTGTGGAGCGAGACGGTCAGCTGGGGCTGGAAGTTCAAGGGCGACGACGCCTGGCTGGTGCTGAAGATCAAGGACGGCAAGCTCTACAAGGGCGGCGAGATGCGCTACCTGACCGACAAGAAGAAGTACGAGCTGACGCTGACCGACGTCAAGGACAAGAAGCTGGTCTACCTGGGCGATATCAAGGACGAGATCCTGACGCTGGAGCGGGTCGATGCCGACACGAAGGACACCCACCGGCTGACGATGAACCTGGCGGGCGACGGGGTGCGGTTGATCTACCAGTCGTCGAAGAAGCCGTCGGGCAAAACGCTCTTCAAGAACGAATACATGGTGGCCTGCGGCAAGGTGGGCGAGAGCCTGGGCGCCAAGGAGAAGAAGAACCTGTGCATCGTGACCGGCGGCCTCGGCACCAGCACGGTCACGCACAAGGGGGTGACGTACTACGTCTGCTGTGGCGGCTGCCGCGACGCCTTCAACGAGAACCCCGAGAAGTTCATCAAGGAATTCGAGGCGAAGAAGAACAAAAAGTGACGCAAGGCGTTTACGTTTCGTGCTCACTTGAGGCCGCGGGACTCCGGAGTCCCCGCGGCCTCAAGTGAGCGCGAAACGTAAACGAGGAGGGGCCCTTTCTCTTCCTCCTTTGGCGACGGGCGCCGGCTGGCCAAAGGGATGTTGCTTAAGAGCATGGATGAGCCCCCGATCTCAGGTGCCGGTGCTCGCGGAGGCCGGGGCGGTAGCAACTTCTTGAGGAGAAGGGACGGTCTTCATGTCAGTAACTCCAACACGGACGTCCAGGGGAGGGCACTTGGGAAAGGCCGCCGGCTCTTCGGCAGGTGCTACCTCTGCCACGAGCGCCTTGTAAAGGTAGTCGGCCAGTTGCGGCAGTTCGCCTTCGGTCACTGGGTCGAGCAGCAGGCCGCCGTCCATCAGGAGAAAGTTACCCCGACCTGTTGCGGCCAACACCTTCAGGAAGTCCGGCGAAGACCTCGGCACCGGCTCCCCCCCCCGCAATGGGCGAACGGCGGCCTTCTCTAGCTCCTTGCGCCAGAACCGGACCCACTGCTTGTACGCGCTGAGGCTCCTGACGAAGCTCGGCGCGCACCGGTCATCGACGGTGCCGGGCTGGTCCGGGCGCTCGGCGGCAAACCGCGCGACGACCTCGCCGCCGGCCCAAACGACGACCCCAACATTCCTCGGCTCCATGCGGCGCAAGTCGGGGACGTACTTGGCCACCAGGTAACGTACCGCGTTCATGTCGGCAGACTCCACTGGGCGATGCTCCGGAACTCAGGGCGGTGGTTGTTCACGACCGTCCGCAAGTTGTCACGGCGGTACTTCAGGAAGTCGAGGGCCGCGTCCGCCTCCCCATCGCCGATGCCAAGTCCGACCGCTGAGCGGCAGCGCTCCTCAATGAAGAAATCCGGCAGCGCCGCAATCCGGTCGAGCCACTTCAGGAAGTGGTCGGACGTGTTCACTACGTCCAGCAGGCAGTGGCGGTTTCCGGTCGTCACCGACCCGCCGGAGGCCCCGAGTCGGTCACGCAGGGCCGTCAATCGCTGGCCGCCTTGGCCGTCGATGAACCCGAACAGGGCGTGGCCGTGGTCGAACACGCTCATGAGCGGGCCGCCCCCCGCCAGGAAGTCCACCGCGAAGTTCCCCGGGTGCCGGTCGCAGTTGGCTACCAGAATGTCGAACAGCAGCAGCCCGGTCGAGAGGTCCGGGAGCCGGGCGACGCAGTCATCGACATCCACGGGAGGGAGCGAGTGGCCCGTAAGGTTGAAGTCCAGTGAGGCGAACCAGTAGGTCGCCAGCGCGTTGCCGGGCGCGTTGACAATTGCGCCGGGCGGCACGGGGAGTCCCAGGAATCGGCCGATCTCCCCGCAGATCAGCTCGTTGGGAAGACAGTAAGGCGCCGCACCAGGTTCGTTGTACTTGGCAATAGCGCTCAGGTGGAGTAGCCAGCTGTCCGAGACGCCGCTGTTCAGAGGACGGTCGAACTGGACGATGCGGTAGGGGCCGCCAGGCATGCCCCACCTCCACGCTGAGGGCCGTTGGCTCGCCGGGGTCGTACTCGCCGGCAATTCCCATTCTATCGCAATCCCTCTCGGCGCAGAATGGCGCAGGGGGATAGTTCTCTTGAGTTTTCGCCCGACAGCATTCGGGAACACTTCCCCCGTGCTGAATCGGGTCCGCCGGCATTGTGCCACCTCATCGGGGGAAGCGGGGATTGGGGACGGATCGAGGGGATATTCTATGGTCTCACGCCACACGGGGCAAACGAGGGCGGCACTCTGCGAAGCCGCAAGCGGCCTGGCGTGTACGCCGTAACAGGTCCCCTCCCATCGACCCACCTGTTACAATCCGCACAGGTTAACGTCGCCGACCCCAGCGAACGGCCCAACCATGAGGCGTTCTCGCCGTCCCGCGCTGCCCCTGCTACCGCTCCTCCGCGCCTACGCCGCGGCGGCCCGGCCGTCGGCCGAGGACCTCGCCCGGCTGCCGGCGCTGGGGCCGCGCTTCGCCGCCATCCTGTCGGCGCGCGACGGTCTCCTGTCGGAAGCGTTCCTCGACGGCGCCGCCCCCGCCGATTTTCAGACAGCCTTGCTCCGCTTCTACGAGGCCGCGGTTGCGGTGCCGTTGCACGCCGCCGTCCTCGTCCGCCGGGCGGGCATGGTGCGGCACGCCCTGGCCCACCTGCTGCGCTCTCCCGACCCGCTGCCGCACAAGGCCGAGCGCTGCCTGTGTGCCGGCGGGCCGTATCACGTCGCCGGGCTGGGGCCGTCCTTCTGGACCGCCCTGTTTCAGGGACTCGACCCGGCGCGGCACGTCGGCTGGACTCCGGCGACCGTGGTCGGGCTGCGGCGCCTCGGCCTGGCCCGCTGGCCGGCCCACGCCGGCGCCGCCGAAATCCACGCCGTCCTCGTCGAGGCCCACGCCCGCATCCGCGCCCTGGAGCCGGCCCTGACCGGACTGCACGTCGATCACTTTTTGACGCTGACCGCGCTGATGCAGGGCCGCGATCTCTGGTCGGGGGCAAGGCGGCTGGAGACGGTCGGCACGGGCCTCGACCTCGACGCGGTCATCCGGCAGGAGCGCACGCGGCTGCCGCTGCGGCGGCGATTGAAGGAGCGCGGCCGGGCCCTCGACCAGGCCCGGGACGAGGTCGAGGCGGCGCTGGCGGCGCGGGACGGGGCCCGGCTCGGGGCCGCCCTGGCCGTCGCCGACCCCGCGGGGGCGAAACGGGCCCCGCTCGACTGGCCGGCCCACGGCGAGGAGCTGACGCTGTGGGTGGGCCGGCTGTGGGAAGCCGACGACCCGGCCGAGGTGCTCTCCGAGTTCTGGGCGCGCGCCCCCATCGCCGGCGCCGGACTCTGGTTGCCGGCTGCGGTTTTGCACCTGCGCGACGCCCGGCGCTTCCTGCCGTGGGGCGAGGAAGTGCGCCAGGGGTACGCCCTGCTGGACGATAGCGCCGACCTGGGGGGCGCCCCCGCCGAGCGCTACCGGCTGTTCAACGACGGCGCCGCCTGGCTGCGCGAGCGGCACGGCCTGCACGCCCTGGAAGTTCCAGCCGTCCTGACCGCCCTGGCGGGTGGAAGGACCAACGACCAGGGAGCGTGGACGAAGACGGCGGGGAGCGACTTCGGGCTGACAGGCTTCGGCGGCTTTTGCTCGGACACGTTCACCTTCCTGCGCGAGCTGGACGAGAACAACTGCCGGCAATGGATGGCCGGGCAGCGCGACCGCTACCGCTTTGCCGTGCGTCAGCCGCTGGTCGAATTGTGCCGGGCCCTCGCCGAGCGCTACGTCGAGCCGGTGCTGCGGCGGATGCACGGCTGGGACGTGGAGACGACGGCGCGCAGCGGGCACGCCTTGACGAGCGTGTGCAAGAACGACTACGGCCGGTCGCGGCCGTACAACACGGTGCTGTGGATCGCCTTCTGCCGCCGCGGCGAGGCCGGCAAGCGCGACGACGTGCAGTTCTTCGTGCGCCTCGACGCGGCCGGCCTCAGCTACGGCCTGCGCCTGGGGCCTGAGGCGCGCGCCGCCGCCCGCTTGCTGCGCCGCAACGTGCAGGAACACGCCGAGCCGCTCTTCCGCGCCCTCGCCGAGGCCGGCGCCGTGGGCGAGTGCCACTTCGGCGACGACGAGGGCCCGGTGGCGGCGCTCGGCGGCCCGAACGATCTTCGCGCCTGGGCCGCGGGTAAGTCGCTGGTGGCGGCGAAGTCCCTGCCGCCCGATCACCCGCTGCTCGTCTCCGACGAGTTGGTGGGCGACGTCCTGCTGACCTTCGACCGGCTGCTGCCGGCCTACGCCTGCGCCGTGCAGGCCGAGCCGCTGGCCTTCCTCAGCGGCCGGAGTACGGGGACGAGCCCGGCGCCGCGCTTCGGCGCCGCCGACTTCTGCCGGGCGACCTACCTGGGCGAGGACTGGCTGGCGCGGGCGCGGGCCTTGATCGACCTGAAGCGGCAGCTGATCCTCCAGGGGGTGCCGGGGACGGGCAAGACGCATGTCGCCCGCTGCCTGGCCCGGTTGCTGACTCGCGGACGCGACGGGGCGGTGCGCCTGGTGCAGTTCCACCCCGCCTACGGCTACGAGGACTTTGTCGAGGGAATCAAGGTCAAGTCGGTCGAGGTGAACGGCCGCCACGACGTCATCTACCCCGTCGAGGATGGGCTGCTCTGTTCGTTCGCGGCGGAGGCGGCGCGGCGGCCGTCGGAGGTACACGTCCTGGTCATCGACGAGATCAACCGCGGCAACCTGCCGCGCGTGTTCGGCGAGTTACTCTATCTGCTGGAGTACCGTGAGCAGACGGTGGTGCTGCCGTACTCGCGCCGCGAGTTCCGGCTGCCGGCGAACCTGTACCTCGTCGGCACGATGAACGCGGCGGATCGGTCGGTGGCGCTGGTCGATCAGGCGCTGCGGCGGCGCTTCTCGTTTCTGGAGATGCCGCCGGACGCCGCCGTGTTGCGGTCGTGGTTGGCGGCGCACCCGACGGCGGCGGGGCCGGAGTTTGCCGCGGCGGTGGCGAGGCTCTTCGAGCGGCTCAACGGGCGGCTGCGCGCCGACCTGGGGCCGCAGCAGCAGGTGGGACACAGCTACTTCATGGTAGACGACCTCGACGCGGCCCGGCTGCGCGTGGTGTGGGAGCACCACGTGCGCCCGCTGCTGGAGGAGTACTTTATGGGGCACCCGGAGCGCGTCGCGGCCTATGATCTGGAGCGACTGCTGGAAGACCGCGCCGAGAAGAACGGGCCCGGGCGGCGCGCGGCGCGAGTGCCGCCGTAATGGTGCGGGAGGGCGGTGCGCTTCGTAAGGTCGGCACTCATGCCCGCCTGTACGACCGGGCGGGCGCCGTCGAGGGACTGCAGGCCCTGTCGCCCGCCGGGCCGCGCGAGGCCGCGCAGCTGAAGGCGACGGGAACGGACGGCCCGTCCGCCAAGGACGAACCCGAGGGGGGAGCCGCCGCAGGCCATGCGCTACCTAACCGACGGCCGCGTTGCCGCCCTCGGGGGGCGGGTGGCTGCCGGCACGGGCCAACGAGCGGCTCGACTGGTATCGGCGGGCCGGACAGCATGGGCAGCGACTGGCTGAGCAAGCGTGGTTTGCAGCGGAGGCGATGGAGGCGGCGCGGCGCCTGAAGCTCGCCCGGCGTCTGCGGGACGAGGGGGCCCGGGAGGCGGCCGACGAGGACATCCGCAAGGTCATCAAGACCCACCCGCGCACCCACGCCGCGGAGGAGGCCCGGCAGTTGCTCGCCGGGACGGCGCCATAATCTGCTACCCCGGATTTCTGGTTAACTCAAACGGATGACGTTTGGAGGCGACCATCTCTGCAATTGCCGATCGTTCGGTCAATTACGATGTGCCAAGACAAGGATGCAGCCCCGGTCAGGTGCAGGCCGGTCCCCGTGTCTTTCCGCGGCCCGAGGATGGCGACCTGGGACGGCGTCGGATCTGCGCGGAGACCTCAAGGCATTCGCCCTCCGCCCGCCGCATCTGGGACCGTCCGAAGGCGGCCAGCGCAAGAGAAGATGAAATGGCACAAATACAGTACCCCAAAACAATCACAACTACTTCGCCTTCGAGGTGCAATCGGAAGCCCGCGTAGGACTCGATCACCACGAACAAGACGACCCCGACAACGTGGTGGCAAACGACGCAAATGAAAAGGCTCGTGCCGTATACAATAAAGAGGGCCGCAAGCAGGCTGCGCCAGGTGCTGCGCCCCAGGACAGAGGCTCGCAGGCTACAACAGGCGGCGTAGTACATTAACGGCCAGGCAATCAGCAGGCTGGTAATGGTGACGAACAGGCCGAGTGGCCCGCCGGTGAGCGAGAGGATGGTGGCCGGGAGCGCGTAGGCGACGAAATAAGGCCCCACGGAGTCGAAGATGCCGCGCAGCTTGCCGTTGAGGAAAGTCCGGCCGTCCAGCGGCGTCAGGCGCAGCGAGTCCCAGGTGTCTCGTTCGCGCTCACCTGTGACCGCGCTGGCGGCTCGCGCTGTGACGCTCAAGGTGGCGGCGATGAGGAAAAACGACCCTTGCAGCATGAAGAACCACGGAGTGGCGTGTTGGTATCGGGACCAGTAATTGACACTCTGCAACGCCGAGTATGTCGATACACCGGTAGCAGCCACCCCGGCAGCAAGCACTCCCCAGGAGCGCGCGACGCATCGAAACAGCGGGAGCAGGGCGAGCCCCTCGACGTGATACCCCCTCCACCGAATCGGGTCGTCGCCGACCGGCGGCCGACTCAAGGCCACGGCATCTCGCTTGTGGCCGTCCCCCTGCATCAGTCGCAGGCCGTCAGGCCGCAACCGCCAAACCGCTACGGCGAAGCAGACCCCTGCCACCGCCAGCCAGGCCAGCGACGCCGCGCCGAGGTTCCAGGCGGTCGCCCACGGAGCGGCCTGGCGCCAGGCGGGGGTTAGCGCCTCTAGAGGGTCGAGCGCCGGTAGGGGGATGATCCGCACCGCGAGCGCGCTGCCCCCGATCATGGCGTAAGTCGCAAGGAGTGCGCCGCTGGTGTATTTGCTCTCGACGGCGCAGAGCAGGCCGAGCGAGCCGACCCCCAGGATAACCACAAGCGAGACCAGCACTAGGGCGGCAAAGAACGTTGGAGGTAGCCCGGAAAAACCGCCCACGATGAACAGGATGGGCAGCGAGGGGAGGATCATCTCCGCCACCCGTAGCGACCGTGCCAGCAGCTTTCCGCCGACGATCTCCGTCGAGGTCAGTTCCGTGGTGAAAAGGTCGGCGAGTGTCCCCTTGGCCTTCTCTTCGCCAAGGGCGGACGCCGTCAACGCGGGAGTCAGGAGGAACAGCACGAAAAAGTGCTGGACGACGAACTGCTGGACCAGAGATGGGAAGAATACGGCCGGCGTGAGCACAGGCTCGCCGGAGAAATTGGTCAGAGAAGTGGCCCACCAGGACACCAGTGCTTCGAGCGCGAGCAGGCCCGCGTAGGTCCACGGCCCCAGGCGCCAGAGCAGGCCGCGGCGCTCCCGGATCAGTTCCAGCGTGAAGATTGGGCCGAGCATCTCAAATCACCGCATTGTGGCCTCTTGGGAATGATGGCCACCCCTGGGGAGGTAATCAGACCAGCAATTCGGCCGTGGGGAGGACGCTCCTCTCCACCGGTCTCCCACGGCGCCAGTTGGCCGTCCTCCGATCCGCTCACAGTGCCTTCCCGCTGCCATTCTAGCAGCCCATTGACAAAGGCATCCGGAACCTGAAGCTCAACCACTGATTCTCGAAGGAAATCACTTGAGCTTGAGTTTCGGAAAGGGTTTTTCAACGGCCTGCTAGAGGGGACGTCTGGCCCGGTCATCGGCTCGGGCCTGCCTCACTATGCACTTGTCATCCTCGGCCCGTGAACGGCTACCTCGCCTGGCGGTTTCCCGACCACTCTCGACGGATTCCGGACATCGTGAAAAGGGCCAGCGGAACCGTATAGGGCCACCGATCGCGTGGCTCGCGTGCGCCTACCCCGAGCGGAGTTGCCCCCGCTGCGCCCCTTCGATCCGCCGTTGAGCTTCACGGCCGCGCCCCTGAGAGCCGCCTGGTCGGAGTAGTTTCCTTCGGCCCGACGCCGACCTGCCAGCATGTTACTGCTCTCCCCGCCCGTGCTCAACAGCCCCGACCACCGGAACCAGGATAGGGTGAGGTACCACCTACACAATCCCAGTCTGCCCGAACCCGCGTTGTGGCACGGTCAGGAGACCGTGCCACAACTGCGCACACACGCCGCCGAGGAAGCGCGCCGGCTGCTCGCGGTGGCGGCCGAGAAGTACTCCACGAACTCGGTGACGTTGTTCGATCCGATTCGGATGCGTTAGCGCGGCAGGAAATACCACGTCTCTCCCCGTTTGACCCAGTTCAGACGCACCTCAAGGGGCGCCTTCGAGGCATCGCCTGTGATGCGCACCGTCACCACGGCCTCATGGGGCTTCGGGTTCGCGACGCGCACGTCGATCTGATCTCGGCTCCCCTCCCGCCCGGTCGCGGCGCTGTCTCCGGCGAGTCGCGCCGGTGGGCGGTGGCGTTCGAGCCAGGGATGCAGCTGTCGGTCGTCGGTGGGCGCGGTCAGGCGGCGCAGCAGTGGGCGGTCGTTCTCAAGCCAACCCCGCGCGAACAGCTCGCTTCGGGCCTGAAGTTCGGTCGGCAGCTCCGGGGACGGCTGGACGCGGCTGGCCCGGTGGTGGAGATACGCCGCCAGGGCCGCCACGCAGACGGCCAGGCAAACGCCGGCCCCGGTTGCCCAAAGCCACCGCGGCACGGGCTGACGGGAGCGCCGCAGCTTCCCCGAGGTATCAACCTGCGTGAAGTGCCCCTCGCCGTTGACTCGGTAGAGTCGCCCGCACCTGCGGCACTTGAAGAGCCGGTCGAGCCGCTTCCAGTTGATCCGGGCGGGCGCCCCGCAGCCCGGGCAGGTCAGCACAAGGACCATCGCCTCTTCCGCTGGCCCCGTGTCGTTCGCCGCGGTCGGTTTCGGGGTCGGTTTCGGAGTCGGCTCGGGTTGGCGTCGCGCGGGGTCCGCCCCGGCCGGCGCGGGAAGCTGGGGCACGGCCACGCGGCGGGCGAGGGCTTCAACCACTTCCTCCCGGCGCCAGCGGGCTTCCTCGCAATCGGGATCGAGTTCGAGGGCCCGATCGAGGTCCGCGAGGGCCAGGTCGTCCTGCCCGCTCGCCTGGTGAGCCAGGGCCCGGTGGTAGTGCGCCTGGGCGTGGTCGGGCCGGGCCTGGATGACCGCACCCAACTCGGCGACGGCGATGGCGTACTCGCCCTTGAGGCGGTAGGCCAGGGCGCGGTGGAAGCGTGCGGCGAGGAGCTTCGGCTTCAGGCGCAGGGCGCGGTTGTAATCGGCAACGGCGAGGTCATAACGTCCCGTGTTCGCCTGCGCCAGGCCGCGGGCGTGGTAGGCCGCCGTGTGTCCCGGCTCCAGCGCCAGCAGGCTGGTGAGGTCGGCGATGGCCTCGTCGTTCCGGCCCTGCTTGGCGCGGGCCCTCGCCCGTAGCAAGTAGGCTCCGGCCAGGGTGGGATTGAGGCCAAGGGCGCGGTCGGCGTCGGCGACGGCCGCCGCGTTGTCGCCCTGCCCCGCGTGGGCCAGGCCGCGCCAGAGGAAGAAGGACGGGCGGGCCGGGTCGAGCCGGATGGCAACGGTACAGGCAGCCACCGCCTCCTCCCAGCGGCCCCGCGTCAGGGACACCTGGGCCAACAGCTGGTGCGCCGCGAGGCTGTCCCGGTCGAGCTCACTCGCCCTCAGGAAGTCGGCGGCGGAGTCGTCGAGTCGTCCCAGTAGCCGCAGCGCCTGCCCCCGAGCGAGATACGCCGCCGCGTCGTTCGGATCAAGTCGCAGGGCCCCGTCGTACTCGCCCACGGCGCCGGCGAGGTCGCCCGCCCGCGCCCGCTCCGCCCCCCGCTCGCAGTGGGCCCGGGCCGCCTCGACCTCCCGCGGAGGGGGACACAGCGCGGCCGCGGGCGCCGGGGCTTCGGGCGGAGGCGCCGCCGGCACGCTCTCCGGGGACGGCCAGACGATCTCGGTCGTGCTGTCGAACGAAAAAACCCCGGTCCCGGCGGCCGGCGCCGCGGCGACCCGCGGCGCGCCTTCAGCAACGGCGGCTGCCGCCAGGGGGGACAAGGGGGAGGCTGGGGCCCGGGCGAGGACGTGGGGCAGCTCGTCGGCCAGCGTCCGGAAGACGCCGGCCACCGCCGCGAGGACCGCCCGCTCCACCTCGGCACGCAACACCTCGCCGACGATGCGCGTCAGGTCCGGGTTCGCCAGGACCTGCTCGGTCACCGCCCGGGCGAGTCGGACACCGGGGTCCGCGAGCCCGGCCTCCGCGGGGAGGCACACCGACCCCGGCCGCGGTGCCGCCGGGGGGCCCGCGGCCGGGGACGATGGCGACGGACTTGGTGTGCCTTTGCTCATCAGGGAGCCGACGTGTTGTAGAAGGAGGAATACTCGTCCAGCCCGCGCCCGGTCCACAAGGCGTTGCTGGCGCCGGTCAGCGGCGTCGCCGTCGTCTGGCACTGCGGGACGCCGTTGAGTAACGAGTATCCGAGGTCCGCAAGGGAGCGACTCTCGGTGTGGCCGTCCAGGAAGACCACGTTGGCCACCCCCCTGTGCCGCGCCTCCGCCGGGGAGAACGGGACCACGATGTCGGGCGTCCCCTCGTCCGGGCCGTACGGGTTGACACCCGCCGGCCCCACCCCCGAGCCGTAGCTACTGCCGAAGAAGGCTTGCTGCCAGTACGGGGAGTTGACCGACAAGCCGTCGTAGCGGACGACCATGTGCGGCGGGTCGAGGGTCATCGAGTGGCCGCCGTGGCCGACCATGCCGCCGCGGCTGTCGCCGAACACGATCGTCCGCGACGTCTCCTTCACCGACGCGACCGGATAATAGAGAGTGGGCGTAGTGTTGTCGCCGTCCACCAGCGTCCGGTTGTTCCCCAGGTAGCCGAAGTTGTAGCCGTAGGAACCGTTCCTGATGCTCGTGGCGTCGTTCGAGTTGAGGGTCGAGGACGAGCCACCGACGAGTGACGGGCAGACCAGGACGGGGTTGTCGAGGGGGACGCCGGTGCAGGTCGTGTCGCCCGTGCTGGCGATGTAGGCCGCGCAGGCGTCGGGCTGCTGCGCCCACCCTCCCATGTAGCTGGCCATGATCCACTGCCAGCGCGGGCGGTAGACGCCGTACTGGTTGGTAATTGGGGGGTACTCGGCCCGGTACTGCGGGTAGGCCCCCTTCGTGTCGCGGTACTGGACCACCGCCAGGCCGAGTTGTCTCAGGTTCGAGAGGCACTGGACCGACCGGGCCGACTCGCGTGCGGCGTTCACCGCCGTCAGGACCAGGCTAGCGAGGACGATGATGATCGCAATGACCACCAGCATTTCAATCAGGGTAAACGCCGCCCGCCCGCCGCCTCGAACGCGCTCGGTCACTTGAAAAGCTCGTACCACGGGAATCGCCTCCGAAAAAGGTCCACAAGAGTCAGCCCCCGTGGGAATGCAACTGGCGTGCCCCGCGCCGCGGGCGTCGCGCGCCGGGGCCGCGCCAAGGGGTCGTTGGCCTGCAACCGGCAGCGCAATCAGGGATTCCCGCGATGATCCCGTGCGGGGCGGAGGTGAGCGGCCTCCGACGGCGGGTTGTCACACCGAGGGGGAGGATGGCGAAACCGTTAGCAGGAGCGGTTACGACGCGACCAGGACCGCGGATCCCGCAAAGGCGGCGGCGGATTATGGCCCGTCGATGAGCGCGGATTGGCGCGGCACCCAACCCGTCTCGCCGCCCGATAACTCGATTTGCACCCAGTCGCCGCGCTCGAACAGCAGCCGCGCCTCGACCCCGCGATTCACGGGAGTCTCGTGGCGGCGCGGGTAGGCGGCGCCGTTGCCCTTGCGCAGCAGGATCTCGTCGCGGGCGATGACCACCAGCGGCCGGGCGTTCTGGGCACGCTGATCCAACTCCTCGGCGGCCACGGCCAGGGCCAGTAGGGCCGTCACGGCAAAGGCGGCAAGGCCGAGCGACAGCCACAGGCCGCGGCGCAGCATCCACCAGCGCGCCAGGCCCAGCCAGCCGAAGGTGTAAGCGGCACAGGCCAGCAGCACGCCGCCGCGCACGGGCAACCGCGGCAACCACGGCGGGCGGGAGGGGACCGGCGGTCGCGCGAAAGCGCCCGACTGGGGTGCGTAAACGACCTTTTCGCGCGCGGCCGCGAGGAACTGTTGCAAGGGACGGTCGTCGGGCGCGAGGCGCAGGCCGCGCCGGTAAGCGAGGATGGCACCGGGAAGGTCGTCGGCCAGGAGGCAAGCGTTGCCCTGGTCGCGGAACAGCGCCGGGTTGGCCGCGCCGCGCCGGCGCAGCTCCTCGAACAGGTCGGCGGAGCGGCGGAACAGCGGTCGCGCTTTCTCCGGGTCGTCGCGCAGGCGCACCGCCTCGGCGAACGAGTCCTCGGCCTGTCGCAGCACGTCCGCGTCCGCCGACGGCGGCGCGGTCAGGAGCGCCGTCACCAGGACTACTCCGACCATGTTTCCGCCTCCAGCGCCAGGATGAGCTTGGTGGCGGCCTCCGCCAGGTCGGCCTGGGTCGTCGGCTCCGGGTCGAAGCGCACCGCGGCGCAGGTCCGCAGCAGGTCCGCCGTCTGCCCGGCGAGCTTCTCCGAAACGCCCTGCGCGCGCAGGTGCCCCTCGGCCTCGGCGGGCGTCGGCTCGATGACCGGCAGCTCCAGGCGGTGGCGGAGGTAGCCGGCGACGGCCGCGGCCGCGCGGCGAGCTTGAGTCTCGCCGTCGCTGCCCTTGTCGAGGTCGCGCAGGGATCGCAGCGCTTCCTGTGCGGCCCGGCTGCGGTGCCGGCGGGCACGCCGGGCCGCGTCGGGGTAGAGGCGGCGCCAGACGACGTACCACGCGACACACCCCGCCGGCGGCAGCAGCAGCGCCAGCAGCAGCGCCAGCGGCCCCGGCAGGCGCCCGTCGCGGTCGCGGCGCGCTGCGTCGCCTTCGGCCAGGGCGAACGCCGCCTCCGGCCCGGTGATCGGCTTCGTCGCGGTGGTGCCGCCGCCCACCTGCCCGCGCGGCGTCACGGTGATCGGGATGGCCGGGGCGTAAACGGTCATGTAGCCAAAGCGCGGCGGCTTGAAGCCCGGCCGGTAGAAGACGAAGGGGAAGCTCGGGATGGTCGCAACAGCCGTGCTTTTCGGCTTCAGCCTGTAGGCAAATTCCCAGGTATTTTTACTCTGTTTAGAGCCCTCCGGGGGGCCGATTTCCTCGATGTAGAACCCATCCGTGAAGCCAGGGAATTCGGCCAGGGGCAGCCGCTGCGGCGGCTCTTTCGGCTCGCCCTCGGCGGCGACGCGCACGGTATACGTCAGCGGATCCTGCTCCTGGAGCTTGAGCGGCTCGGCGACGGTGGTGACGCGGAAGCGACCGACGGCGCCGCTGAAGTGGGCCGGCTGGCCGACGACGGGGGGCTCGTCATCGGCGGCAATTGCAGATTGCAGATTGCAGATTGCAGATTGCAAAATCCAGAAACAGAGCAGCCCCCTCGTCGCGCCGCGGAGGGCGCGCGCACGCCAGTCAATCTGCAATCTGCAATCTGCAATCTGCAATTTGGAACCCCTCGTCACCAGTTGCGGACCTTGCCCGACGGCACCTTCAGCGAGCGCTGCCGGTGGGTCCGCCCTTCCTGTATCACGCGCTCGATCGCCTGCCGCAGGTGCGCCTCGGCATCCTCCCGGGACATCGGCGCCAGCTCCTCGCGGTCGGGGATCACCGGCAGGCTGGGGTTGTCGCCCGGCGCCGGCTGGCCGTCGATCTTGATCGGCTCCTTGCCCTGCTCCGGCGTGACGTTCACGCGCTGGCCGACCCCCTTTGTCGGGTTGACCGCGCCGTCCTCGCCGCCAGGCTGCTTCACCGGATCCGGCTTCGGCGGCTGTGACTTCGGATCCTCCTCCTCCGGCGGGGCCTTTTCCTTCTGGGGGTTCGGCCGCGCTTTCGCCTGAACCCAGAGCATCTTCGCCAGCTCCAGGTTGTGGCGGGCGTCGGCGGCGAGGCGCTCGTCGGCGGCGTCGTGGCCCAGGCAGACTTCAAAGAGGCTGACCGCCTCCGCCAGCTTCGCCACGTCGCTGTCGCCGGCCGTTCGGAGCAGGCTGGCGGCCAGGTTATAGGAGGCGCGCACCTGGCGGCTGCCCATCGCGTCCTGGCGGGTCAGGCGGAAATGCGCCTCGGCCCGTGCGTAATCGCCCTTCTCGTAGAGCGCCACGCCCTCGTTGAAGGCGACCAGGCCCGGGTCGTTGCCGCGCTCCTCGGCCTGCTCGTAGAGCTTCAGCGCGTCGGGGTACTGTTT
>DATFNV010000763.1:0-7727 GCA_035266225.1 Gemmataceae bacterium | reverse complement strand
GTATTTCGCGTAGCGCAAGGGCTTGCCGTCGAACGGGTCGTCCGGCACCCTGGTGAGGTACTTCGGCACCAGCCGGTCGAGGTTGTCGGGCCAGCCGCCGTTGGCCAACCGATACTGCTCCAACGCCATGCCCGCGGCGGCGCAGCGCAGTCCGTGGACATCCCCAGGCGTTGCGCGCTGGCGCGGGCCGAATGAAGGCTCGCGCCGACAAGATGGAACGGTCTCCGCTGTTCGTGCAGCGGCCGCGGGGCCAGGGCATTGGCCAGGCTTCCCATCACGTCCACGAAGGCCCGCACCCAGGCATCCCGCAAGGCTGGGTCCAGGTCACCACCGAGGGCCGAGCGCAGGAACCCCGATACCGCCGGGTGCATTTCCCAAATCCCCGACCCCACCCCGCGCAATAGCCCGCCACTCGCTAGCGCGCCCAGGCAGTCGTCGATCGGCGCCCGCGTCCAGCCCGCATCGACTTGCCGGGCCATCTCCTCCAGCAGGTCGGCTACGACGTACCCCTCGTGCTGCGCCAGCGCGATCAGCAGCGGCTGCCACGCCGCCGGCAAGGCGTCGGTCGCGAATCGCAGCGTCGCGAACAGCCGCGCCTCGCTCTCGTCCGCCGCGCCCGACCGCAACGCGTTGAAGTTCCGCCACAGCGCCTCGGTCAGTTCGGCCGCCGGCCGGTTCTCCAGTCGCGGCAGGATCACCCGCATCGCCAGCGGGTGGCCGTTCAGCAGACGCACCAGCGCCGCCAGCGCCGGGTCGTCGCAGCGGACGGGGCGGCCCAGGTCGTGCAGGACGGCGTTGGCGAACTCCCAGCGCTCCTCTCCGTCCAGCCCGCCCAGGCGGAAAACAAAGGGGACAGCGTGAATTACAATAATTCACGCTGTCCCCTTTGTTTTCCTTTGTTTTCCTCCCCCTTTGTTTTCCTCGAACGAATTTCCCAGCGTCAGCCGCAGGCGGGCTTCGACGAGCGGCTGATCTTTGAAGCGGGTCTCGACGAACCGCAGCGATGCTTTCAATGCATCGGCCAGCTTGACGTCGTAGCCCATGCCCCCCTCTTGGTCTTTGGGCCGGGCGGCGGCGAAGACCTTGCTCTCGACGAAGTCCAACGTCGCCCGCGTCACGGCTTCCTGCGCCTGCGCTTCAATCCGCTGCGACTCTTCTCCCTGGCGGGCCAGTTCGGTGCGATTCTTCTCGGCGTTGAGGAAGAAGAGGCCCACGAGGAGGATGAGGAGCATGCCGACCCCGGCGCACGCTAGCGCAGCACGTACCGGATGCCGCCGGCACCATTTCCAACCGCGCCTCAGCGCGCCCGGTGGCCGGGCAAGGATCGGCTCGTCGGCGAGGAACCGGCGCAGGTCGTCGGCAAGGGCTTCGGCGCTGGCGTAGCGCCTGACCGGCTCCTTCTCCAGGCACTTCAAGCAGATTGTTTCGAGGTCGCGCGGCACCTCACCCCGCCGCTGACGCAGGGGCACCGGCTCGACGCTGGCGACCTGATGCACCACGTCGGCGACGCTGGCGCCCTGGAACGGGGGCACCCCGGCCAGGGCCTCGTACAGCACCGCCCCCAGCGAGTAGACGTCCGAGCGCCCGTCGGGCTCGGCCGGGCCCTCCTGGAAGCGCTCCGGCGCCATGTACAGGGGCGTACCGCGGACGACCCCGGTCTGCGTCAGCCGCTGGGGCGCCTCGGCCAACTTGGCCAGGCCGAAGTCGGTGAGCTTCCAGGTGCCGTCGGCGGCGGCGAGCACGTTGGCGGGGGTGACGTCACGGTGGAGGACGCCGCAGGCGTGGACCTTGTACAGCCCCAGCGCCAGGGCGCGGGCCATGGCGGCAGCCTCGCGCGGCGGCAGGGGGCCATCAGCCAGGCGGGCCGCGAGGCTGCCGCCGGGGCAGAACTCCAGCGCCATGTAGGGGAAGCCGTCCGCGTCGCGGCCGACCTCGTAGATGGGCACGATCCCAGGATCGCTAACGCGAGCGACGGCCTCGGCCTCGCGCAGGAAGCGGCTGACCTCCTCGCCGCGCGGCGCGGCGTCCCTGCGGCGGCGGATGGTCTTCAGCGCCACCGTGCGGTTGAGCGCCACATGGCGCGCCTCGTACACCACGCCCATGCCGCCGCGGCCCAACACGCGCACCACCTCGTACCCGGTGATCTGCGGCCAGGGGTCCTCAGCGTCCTCGCCAGGCGGCTCCGGCTCGGCGTGCCCCCAGAGCCCGCGCAGGCGTTCCATCAGCTCCGGCGGCGGTGTCGGCTCCCCGGGCCGGGCTGGCGCCCGGGCCGGCTCGGCGGGCGCCAGGCCGAGCAGGGTCTGGGTGCAGACGGCGCAGGTCTCGGCGTGGGCCGTCAGGGCCTCGTCCTCCTCGGGGCTGAGCCCTTCCATCAAATAAATGCGCCACAGATCATCGGAGGGACAGGTATCCATCGGCAACCTCGTCATCAAGGCCCCTGGCGGCTTTCCTCCGCCGCCGCCAGGGACCGGACCTCCTCGGCCACCATCTTGATCACCCGGTTGCGGGACCGAATGACGTGCGGCCGGCGGATCTTCAGGCGCTCAGCGGCCTCGGTATAGGACAACCCCTGCCGGCACGTCAGTTCGTACGCCAACCAGGTGGCCGCTCCGCGCAGCCGGGAGCGCACGTTGTGTTCGGCAACTTCCTTGCGCTCCAAATCGAACTCCTCGGCCAGGCGCCGCTCGAGATCGTCGAGCGCCTCTTTCGACTCCAGCAGCGCGCGGGCGACGTCGCCCCCCGGCGCCGGGTCGCGGTGATGCAACCAGTCGCGAAAGCTGTTCCTCAGGATCGTGAAGAGCCAGCTCCGGGCATTAGCGCGTTCCCGGTCAAACGTCTTGACTCCTTTGGCGACCCGCAGGAGTACCTCCTGCATCACGTCCGAGGCGTCCGCGTCCTGCAGCCCGTGCCTCCGGCACCAGCCGTAGAACTGCGGGCCGTAACGATCGACGAACTGGCTCCACGCACCGTCGTCGCCGCCGTGCTCGCGCAGGCGGACGAGGAGGGTGCTCGTCGAATGGCTCGGGCTGGCCATGAGTAATACCTCGTTCGGGGGAAAAAAAGACACGCCTCGGCGATCCCCGTCGTCGGACGGAGGTGCCAACGACACCCTCGTTATACGCGTGGGGATCAGCGCGACGTCTCCTCTTTTTCTGATTGGGTCCGCCGACGCGCGCACTTCCCGAACCAGCGGTGTCAACAAAATGCGGCGGGTAGCCGGATCGTGTGTCTTTTTCTCGCGCCGGGCGAGTAGTCACTTCCACACGACCGGTTGCCATCGACTTACGGGCTCGCACAACTGCCGACTCGCGCAGATGGCGTGGCCCGCGCGGCCCAGCTCCTGGGACTTCGCGGCACCCCGACTTACGAGGGCAAACCGGCGGCGATTCCCCGGGCCACGGGATTAGACTCGCACCCAGGACAAGGAGTTACACCGATGCAGCGGACCAGCGACTCGCGCCGGCGCGGATCCTGCGTAACCGGGTCCCGGGCGGCCCCGCCTGCGGACGGCCAACAGGAGGCGAGATTCATGAGGAGTCAGGCGAAGAAACCCGTCGTGTATCTGCACCACACGCGCGACGGCGACGGTGATGTCATCCTTTTCTTCATTGATCCGCGCGTCTGCCCCGCCGGGACGCATCTTCAATCATCCCCGGTCCTGGGCATCCGGCGGTCGTCCAGCGCGATCATCGATCTCCGTGGCGACGGCCAGGTGGGGAAGTATGTCATCGTGACCGAGAATTCGACGTACGAACTCCAGATGCCGCGGGCGAAGGCGGAACACCTGGCCAGGGAGCTGGGGGGAGCATTGCCGTCCTGACGCTTCCCGAAGAGGCGGCCCGGCGCGCGACAACGACAAGTCCGGTTTGCCCCGAACAAACCTCGCCCACGATGGCGTCCGTACGCCATGACAGTGCCTCGATGGTCGTCCGTCCCTTGACCCTATCAATCCAGTGGAGGTTCGCCATGCTCATGGTCGTACCCGCCGTCGTGGTCCTGTGCCTGCTGGCCGTGCTGGTGATGCACATTTGCGGAGAGATAAACGAGATGCAGGAGCGGAGGCACCTCTTCGAGGGGTTGGGTGCCGTCCCGACCTGCCAGGAAGAGGCGCCATCGTCGGGGCGTCAAGGGCAAATCAAAGGGGTCGGGAGTCGTTAAGACAATTTGTCTTAACGACTCCCGACCCCTTTATCCCGTCGGCCCAGCCGCGGACGCCGGCCGTCGCCTGAAACGCGGAGGTCCGGTCCCGACGCTACCAAGTCTCGGCCCGCCGGCAGCCCCATGCGACAGGCGAGGGGCTCGGTTCTGGATGAAGCCACGCCGGTGGGTACAGAGAACGGCAACGTGTGGGAGTGGTGCCAAGACGAGGGGCCGGACCCCAACAACCCCAAAGGGCCCGCGCGACGGACCAAGGGCGGCAGTTGGGATAGCGGCTTTGAGGGCTGCTGGGCGGTGACCCGAGACGCGGTTCCGCCATCGTCCCGGCGGTTCAACCTCGGCCTGCGCCTGGCCCGAGTCTCCGTCGGCAAGGCGGACAAGTAAGGCAAGTGCGGCTGGCTGCGGGCCTACCTGATTAACGTCGGCGAGCATCACCCCGACATGAAGACAACGCCCCCGCCGGTGCCCGTGCCGGACAGCACCGGCACCCGCAGCGAAAAGACTCGTTGCGGTCGCCGTCTAACGTGGGATGATCCAACTCTCACAGGTGGGATCGAGTCACGGTGCTTATCGCCCTTTCCTGCATCGGAGAGAAGCATGCGCACGCGTCCCAAGGTAATGATCGTTGTCGCCCTGCTCTTGGCGGGAGCGACTTTTCTCGCTCTGCTGCCCGGCCGGTCCCTCGCAGGCTGAGGCCCGCGAGGCTGCGTGCCGAATGAACTCGGTCGAGTTCTGCGAGAGCAATTCGAGCAACAACAGCGCCAGTTGCAACAACAGCAACTGCTGGCCCTTCTCCGCACTGCCATCGACGCGAGCGAAGACGAACTGCGGGCTGACTTGAAGTCGCCTGCCGCCGTGAATCGCTTTCTCGCGGCCTACGCCGTTGGCGAACGGCGCCTCTTCTGGCAGGATGACCTCATCCCGCTGCTGAAGGACAATGACGACGCCGTGCGCCAGTCCGCACGGCGCAGCCTGGTTATTCTCAGTTTCCTGAAGCTCAACCCGGAAGTTGCGGCCGCCGCCCCCGGCAAGCCCGGACCTCCGGCGGAAAAGCTGACGCCTGCGCGCGATTTCGGCCCACGCCCCGGCGCAGCGGCGGAAGGGCGGAAAAAGGCCGCTAAGGACTGGGCCCGCTGGTGGGAGGAACAGGGCAGGGTGGTCCTGAAGCAGGCCCCGCGCCCGGAGAGGGACAAGGAGGCCGACCGGCTGGCCAATCAGCTCGTCAAGGCAACCGACGAACGGCAAAAAGAACTGCTGAAGCGCTACGCGGAGACGAGCGGCCCCGAGTACACCGTGGCCATCGCCTATGCCATCCCCTCCCTGAGCGGGAACGCGCGCAAGGAGGCTCGCGAAGCCCTCGCCAAGCGACTGTCCGGGAGGAAGGAGGCGACACTCCTGCGCTACCTGGAAGATAGCGATGCCGAGATCCGCCGGGCCGCAGCCTTGGCCCTGGGGATGCGCGACGCTCAGGAGACAGTGGCCGAGGTCGCCAAACTCTTGCTCGATCCCAATCCCTCGGTCGTCCGCGCCACCCATGCCTCTCTCCGCAGCCTGACGGGGGACGACTACGGCCCGGCTGCAAACGCCACCGAGGAAGAGAAACAGGAAGCCATCAAGAAGTATCAGGCGTGGCGGCCGCGGAAGTAGCGGGATGCTTTGCTGGGTGTCGGGCGTAGGGAAGACGGCGGGCCGAGCGCTCGGCCCGCCGTCGCGTCAGTCCTCTTCCGGCAGGCAAATCAAATGGGTCGGCAGTCGTTAAGACAAATTGTCTTAACGACTCCCGACCCATTTATCCCTCTTTTGTCCCTTCGAGCCCTTTTCAAGGCATATGGGCCCCGTCCTCTTTTCGTGGGAACCCATGGGGACGAGAACCCATGGCGGGAACCCATGAAACCCATGGTGAAACCCATGAAGACCCATGGAAGACCCATGGGGACAGTTCACCAAACTTCTTGATATCAAAGGCTTTGCGGAGAAAATCGCGCCCACCCGATAGAGGATAATTAGGCACTCAAAAAGAGTGAAAAGGGACGCGCCTCTTGTTCTTCTTGAGGAGAATAAATGGGACACCCTGACTATTCCTCGCCGGTAATATTGTCGAAAGGCGACGGCCGTGCGGCTGCCCTTTGCCGCGGCTGACGCGGCTGCGCCCAGTCGCGCCGCAGGTGAAGGAGTGGGGGCCGTGCCCGACGACGCACGCCTGATCCAGGCTTACGAGATCCACGACCCGCGCGACATGCCCATCGTCTGCGCCCCGGCCCGCCGCGACTGGAGGGACGCCATCGGCCAGCACTTCCCCTACCGCTGCCTGCCCCTGGTCATGGCCAACCAGGCCGGCTGGCTTCTCCTCAACCCCGTGGGCTTCTCCGCCACCTGGAACGGCGGCCCCGCCCTCGATGACTTGGACCTTCTCTTCGGCGACACCGTCCCAGCGGACCCCTTGGGCTTCCAGGTCTGCGACGGCGACCTCCGCCCCCAACCCCCGGACAGCCGCATCAAGAGCCACTTCGGCAGCGGCATCGTCACCTTCAGCCTGCCCTACCTCTTCCGCACTCCGCCGGGGGTCAACCTCTGGGTCGGGGGGCCGAGCAACTGCGTCAAGGACGGCGCCTGCCCCCTGGAGGGCCTCGTCGAAACCGACTGGTCCCCCGCCACCTTCACGATGAACTGCAAGCTGACGCGTCCCGGCCTGAAGGTGCGCTTCGCCCGCGGCGAGCCGATCTGCATGCTCGTGCCGCTACCGCGCGGCCTGGCCGAGAGCCTGGAGGCCCGGCAACTGCCGCTGCGGAGCGATCCGGACCTCGCCGCCGCCTACGACGCCTGGCGGGCGCAGCGTGGCGAGTTCCTGCGGGCGTTGGAGGAGCGGGTCCCCGAGGCGGTCGAGCGTGGCTGGCAGAAGGACTACTTCCAGGGCCGTGGCCCCGGCGACATCCGCTTCGAGGGCCGCCAGACGCAGCTCCGCCTCAAAGAATTCACCAAGGAGCCGTCCTGAGTGACATTCCGCGACGCCGCCCTCGGCGGTGGTGGGGTGCCGGGCGCGCTGTCCGAGTATTGTGTCACACCCGCAGAAACTGAAACAATACTCGCGCCGCGCGTCGCAACCTGTTGATTTCTAACGACTTGCTGCAACGGAGTATTGTGTCAGCCCCCCTGCGAGTTGACACAATACTCGGACACAATCCCCAGACCAGAAGGGTCGGGGTGACTTGTTGCCCCACGGCAAGCGAAAAGGTCGGCAAGCTCAGCAGGAGCCGCAATTTCGCCGGGTAGCGGGGTGGCGTCACCGCCACCCCGCCCCCTCAGAACCGTGCTTGCGATTTGCACCGCACACGGCTCAAGCAGCCACGAACGGTCACGCAGCGAGCGGACCTTCTTCAGGTCGCCCGCTTGTGCCGCCTTGAAGATGCGCCGTCGAAGGTTGCGCACGATCCGGTTGGCTTTCCGCCAGGCGACGGACTGCCAGTCGGTTGGCGTCACGAGTCCGTTTGCTGTCGGTGAGGACGGCATCTAACTTGTCCCGTGATGAGCTTCCTTCACAGCGAAGTTCCGGTGGCTTACCTGGTCCACGT
>DATFNV010000762.1:0-11518 GCA_035266225.1 Gemmataceae bacterium | reverse complement strand
GTGACGATGGCACAGCCCATCGCCGCCAGCTCGAACAGTCGCGTCGTCGAGGAGGCGTAAACCGAGGCGTGGGCCATGCGGGCGACGTTCAGGTTCAGCCGGGCACGGCTCACGTAGCCGTTCAGCTGGGCCGCCGCCACCCGCCCCACGCGCTCCGCCCGCCCCAGGTCCACGTCCAGCCCCGCCCCGGCGACCACGAAGCGCAGCCCCGGCAATTCCCGGCTGGGCACGGCAATCATGTCGCGCAGCCAGTCGGCCCGGAACTCGGTCCCCAGGCCGTAGAAGAAGACGTCGATGTCCTCCTTGCTCTCGGCCGGCCGAAAGACGTGCGGGTCGGCCCCCCACCAGACGACCTCGGTCAGCCGGGCGCCGAAGCGGCACACCTCGTCGGTGGCGCCCTGCGAGTTGCACAGGATCGCGTCGTACTCGCCGACGTCGGCGCCGTGGTAGATGCTGAAGCCCGAATGGAAGCCGCCGAAGCCCGGCAGGCTCGCCGGCAGGTCGCCGTCGTAGTAGATCACCGGCACGCCGAAGCGCTCACGCAAGGCCGTCGGGATGCCGCGGAAATGGTTGAGCGGCACCGTCAGCACCAGCACCGCGCCGACGTCCTTCTCCCGTTCGAGGATCGCCGTCAGATGGCGCAGCCAGCGCGGCGTGACCAGGCGGCGTACCAGCCCCCGCTGCACGCGCTGCCCCAGCCCCTCGCGCCCGTCGCCCGCGCGGGGCGCCTTGCCGCGCGACAGCCAGCGCTTGGCCCGCAGCAAGCCGGCGAACGCGGCCCCCATGCGGTAGCAGGGGTTCGGGTAGGCCCGCCACCACAGGCTCTCGACCGGCCGGCCCTGGTAGGGGGTCGCGATCACCTCCGCGCCGTTCTCGTGCAGGCCCTTGAGCAGCTGCCACCAGGCGGCCGTGCAGCCGTACGGCAGCGACAGGTCCAGCGCCGACGCAACCACGAGGATCTTCATGGGATCGCCACGCGCCTCAGGCGCGCGCCTCCCGCACGGTCCGCCCCACCCAGCCGACCAGGTCGTGGAAAATCTGCTCCAACCCCACTTCAAGGTCCCAACCCGGGTAGTCGCGGCGGAACTTGCTCATGTCGGTAATGTAGACGCGGTGGTCCGCCTCGCGCTCGGGGCCCAGGGTCCAGTTTAGCCGCTTGCCCGTCAGCGCCTCGATGCGGGTGATGGCCTCCAGGCAGCTGACGCTGTTGGCCCGCCCGCCGCCCATGTTATACACCTGGCCCGGCCGCGGGGCCTCGATGAAGCGCTCGAAGGCGCGCACCAGGTCGCGCGCGTCGATGTTGTCGCGCACCTGCTTGCCCTTGTAGCCGAACACCGTCAGCGGCCGGTCGGCGAGGGTGCAGAGGATGAAGTAGGCGATCCAGTTCTGGAAGACGGTGGCCCGGCTCCACGGCCCGGTGATGCAGCCCATGCGGAACGACCCGGTCGGCAGGCCGTACAGCAGGCCGTACTCCTGCGTGTACAGGTCGGCGGCGGCCTTGCTGACCCCGAACGGCGTGTGCATGATGCCGTCGATGGTCAGCTTCTCGTCCACCCCCTCGGGCAAGTCGGCAAATTCGTAGCGCGTCTCGCGCTCCACGAACGGCAGGTCGTTGGGGGCGTCGCCGTACACCTTGTTGGTGGAGCAGAAGACGAAGGGCACGTCGCGCCGGCCACCGCCTCGTAGCGACTCAAGCAGGTTCAGCGTCCCGGTGATGTTGATGCTGGCGTCTTCCAGGGGAATCTCGATCGAGCGCGGGTGGCTGGTCTGGGCCGCACAGTGGACGATCGCATCAACGCGGGGGACCAGGGCGGCGGCCTCGGGGGAGCGGACGTCGTGGTCGTGAAACTCGGCGCCGGGGCAGAGGCGCTTGAGAGCCTCAACGTTGCGGAGCGTATCGCCGTCCGGCCCCAGCAGCTTGGCCCGGGCCCCGTTTTCGACGCCGACGACCTGCCAGCCGGCGCGCGAGAAGTGCTCCACGCAGGTCGCCCCGACGAGTCCGCCCGCACCGGTCACCAGTATCCTCTTCATGCGCTCACCTCGCTCGCGTCAGTCGTACCGCAGACCACCCGGGCCGGCCTCACCGAATGATCCGCCCGAGCACCAGCTGCCCCACAATTTTCAGGCTGTTCCACGAACTCTGTCCCTTGGCCATCGTCTCGGCCGTGTAGCGGATCGTGACCGGCACCTCGCAATAGCCCAGTCCCTGGTCGCGCATCTGGTCGAGGATCTCCGAGGCGTGCGCCATGCGGTTGTGCGTGATGCGGATCGCCGCGGCGGCCTTGCGCGACAGGGCGCGAAAGCCGTTGTGCGCGTCGGTCACGCGCACCCGCGAGAACAGCCGCGTGAACAGCACACCGCCCTTGAGCACCAACCGCCGCGTCAGCGGCATGGCGACCGCCCGGCCGAGGAAGCGCGAGCCGAGCGCCACCTCCACCTGGCCGCGCAGCACCGGCTCGACCACCCGGGCGATCTCGTCGGCCGCGTGCTGTCCGTCGGCGTCGAAGGTCACCACCACCTCGGCCCCCTGGCGCAGGGCGAAGTCGATCCCCGTCTGCAGTGCCGCCCCCTGGCCGCAGTTGACGACGTGCCGCAGCACCCACACCGAGTGAGCCAGGGCCACGCGCTCGGTGCCGTCCGAGGAGCCGTCGTCCACCACGACGACGTTGGGACACACCGCGCACAGGCCGCGCAGCGTTTCTCCCAGTCGCCGCTCCTCATTGTAGGCGGCAACCACGACCCAGACCCGGCGAGCGACGTCCGGGGGCAGGGCACGATCGGGAGCGGCAATGGTTTGAGTTTCCACCTCTGTCCTCCGCGCGGGTCTCACCGCCCGGCAGCCAATTCTCTCACGCCGCGTGCGACCGGGACCACGCATGGAAGAACAGCAGCCGCCACAGGCCGAGGCCCCAGTCCACCTGGTGCTCGACGTGCTCCCGCACGCGCCGGGCGGTCACGTCCCGGTCGAAGTACTGCCACGTGGGGCTGCCCGCGTCCGCTACCATATCGCGCAGGGCGACTTCCAGCTCCCCCTGGAACCACCGGCCCAGCGGCACCCCGAAGCCCATCTTGGGCCGGTCGAGGATCGCCCGCGGGACGTGGCGGTACGCCAGCCGTTTCAGGATGCGCTTCCCCTGCCAGCGCGAGAACTTCATTCCCAGCGGGATGCGCGCCGCCAGCTCGGCGAACTCGGCGTCGAGGATCGGGCAGCGCACCTCCAGCGAATGCGCCATCGACGCTCGGTCCACCTTCACGAGGATGTCCTCGGGGAGGTAGTTGAACAGGTCGAGATACTGGTAGCGCTCCGGGATCGGCAGCTCGTCGAGGCGGCGGAAGTCGCTGGCCATTTTGCCGGCGCCCGCCGGCGGCAGGACCCGGCGCACGTCCGGGCGCAGGAACGACAGGGAGGCGTCACAGTATCCCATGAAGTCGTTGTAGGCGTCGAAGCCCGGCGCCGCGAGGCGCCGCAGCAGTCCCTTGCCGCGCGTGCCGGCCGGCACCGCCCGTGCCGCCACCCGCGCCAGCCGCCGCCCCGCCCCGGTCATCAGCCGGGCGGCCCGCTCGATGCCGTAGCACCAGGCGTAGCGGTCGTAGCCCAGGAACAATTCGTCGCCCCCGTCGCCGGACAGGGCCACGGTGACGTGGCGGCGCGTCATCTGCGACAGGTACCAGGTCGGCAGCGCCGACGGGTCGGCGAACGGCTCGTCGTAGGCCTCCACCAGCCGGGGCAGCACCTCCACGGCGTTCGGGGTGACGTACTCGACGTGGTGCTCGGTGCCGAGGTGACGGGCCACGGCGCGGGCGTGTTGCGATTCGTCGTGGCTGGGCTCTCGAAAGCCGATGGTGAAGGTCTTCACGGGGGCCGTGCTGTGCTTCACCATGTAGGCGACGACCAGGCTCGAGTCGATGCCGCCGCTGAGGAACGCGCCCAGCGGCACGTCGCTGATCATGCGCAGGCGCACCGCCTCCGACAGCACTCGGTCCATCTCGTCCAGCCATTCCTCCTGCGAGGGGACCGGGTCGGGGCGCGGGCGCAGGTCCCAGTAGCGGAGCACCTCGGGGCGAGCCTCCGCGGCGCGGGTGTCCAGGAGCAGGTAGTGCGCCGGCGGCAGCTTGCGCACGTCGCGGAAGATGGTCCGCTCCCCCAGCGAGTGGCCGTAGGCGGTGTACTCGCCCAGCGCCGCGAGGTCGAGGGCCGCGTCGAATCCGGGCAACGTCCGCAGCGACTTGATCTCGGAGGCGAAGGCCAGGCCGTGCGGCGAGGCGGCGTAGAACAGCGGCTTCTTGCCGAAGGGGTCGCGGGCCAGGAACAGGCGCCCCTGGTTGCGGTCGTGCAGGGCGAAGGCGAACATACCGCGGAAGCGGGCCAGGCAGCCGGCGCCGTACTCCTCCCAGGCGTGAACGATGACCTCGGTGTCGGAGCGCGTACGGAAGCGATGGCCGCGGGCCGTCAGCTCCTCGACCAGCTCCTGGAAGTTGTAGATCTCGCCGTTGAAGACGACGACGACGGAGCCGTCCTCGTTGAAGAGCGGCTGGTTGGCGGCCGACGAGGTGTCGATGATCGATAGGCGGCGGTGGCCGAGGCCGACCGGGCCGTCGCGAAAGAGGCCGCCGGCGTCGGGGCCGCGGTGGCGCAACGCAGACGTCATCTTCTCCAGGACCGTCTCATCGACGGCCTTGCCCGGTCTCAGCACCATCCCGGCAATCCCACACACAACACGTCCTCCGCGCCGCCGCTTGCGGCTTCGCACGTTTGACCGCAACTCACTCCCCTACCACCTCATACACGCACGAATCTCCCTCCCGGTGCAGCGGCCGCAGCGTGCCGCGTCCGACCGCCTTGGCCAGCCCCGGGTTCTTCGCCAGTCCGTCCGGCGTGGCGTAAAAGTATCGTACATTATTCTTCAGACACCAGCGGGCGTCGAAGTCGTCGCGCACGTACTTCTCGTAGGCCGCCCCGCCGTCCCCCTCCAGGGCGGGCAAGAAGAAGCGGAAGTTGTACTTCTTCCCGTAGACCACGAGGGCGTGTCCGCCGCCGAGCGGGTAGATGTGGTGCTCCTCGTCGTGGTGCCCCACGGTGAAGGTCCACGCGGCCAGGCCGACCGTGCCCTTCTCCGGCGGGACGTTCTCCCCCACCCAGGCGGCCATCTTCAGTTCGTCCTCGGTCACGGGGAAGCGGCGGTTGGTCGGGACCTCCACGAAGCCGCCCACCTCGACCCCGGCCCACAGGCCAAGCGCCGGCAGCAGCCAGCAGGCGACGACGGCGGCAGACCCGACGGCGACCCGCCGCGCCCCGCGGCCGAAGCGCGGCTGCCAGGTCAGGAACAGTCGGGCGCCGGCCGCCGCCAGGCAGGCGAACAGCAGGAGCAGCTCGCAGCGCAGGAGCAGGTAGCGCAGGTAAACCGACAGCAGCCCGGTCTCGTGGTCCGCGCGCGACAGGCCGCCGATGCCGATGGTCATCGCGTACTTCAACCCTGGCCAAAGCAGCAACGCGACGAGCACGAAGCGCACCAACGGGTCGCGGAGGGCCGCCGCGCGCTTTTGCCGCGAGACCAGTTCAGCCAGGACGCACAGGGACACGGCGAGGGTTCCGACCGTCAGGGCCAGGGCCGGCCAGTGCGCCGTCCAGCCCTTCAGGTGATCCGCACGCTCCCAGACGAGGGCGGTGGTCGAGTCGAGCGGCGTCAGGCCAACCGGGTTCACCGAACCCAGGCCGCGCATCCCGGTCGCCCAGGAAAAGCGCGGCGGCCGCGCGGCCGCCGCGGGGGCCGCCTCCGGCCCGCCAGTCGCGGCAGGTTCGGCGCCGCTAGGCAGGAGACTGCGCAGCAGCCCGCGGTAATACAGGTCGCAGCCGAACACCAACCCGGCCGCGACCAGCGCCAGGCCGGCCGGGACGGCGACCGCTTGCCAGCGCGGCAGGCCGAGGCCCGCGCGGCCGCGCACCGCCAGCACCACCCAAGCGACGGCGATCGACGCCAGCGCGTACGGGACGCAGGCCGGATTCAGCGCCGCCGCCAGCACGGCGAGCAGACCGACCAAGCCCGCGGCCAGGAAGAAGGCCCCGCGCCCGGCGACGGGGGCCAGGAGCGACAGCAGGCAGACGGCGGCACACAGTGGCGGGCCGACCTGTTTCGGCGTGCCCGGATAGAAAACGTCGGGATACAGCGCGTACAGCGGGAACAGGAACAGCAACGGCGCCGGCAGCGAGTGCAGCAGCGGCAGCGGCCGGCCCGCCAGCGCCGCCACCGTCCCCGTCACCAGGAACAGGGCGGTCACGCACAAGAGGACGTGCTGCAGGTGAAACGCCTGCACGACGCTCAGCGGGGCCAGGGTCGCCGCCGTCGCGTTCATCGCCGCGAACGCCGACGGGTAGACGATCATCGCGTTCGCCGGCGGCACCGCGAAGTCGATGCCCTCGCTGCGGTAGATGCGAGCGAGGAAGGTGTACGTCATCGCGTCCGTCCCCTGCACGCCCAGCGCGGTGCTGATCGACCACAGGGCCACGGTCAGCAGTGCCGCGAACGGGGCGTACATCGCCAGCCGTTCGCCGAGCGCGGCCAGGGTCGGGCGGAACGACATCCGACACGAGGCGAGAAGGGCCGGCGCCCGCAGCGCCAGGGCGGCCGCGTGCAGGACGAGGAGGGCGGGGAACAAGAACGCCAGTTCGGCCAGGCCGTATGAGCCCGGCCACAGCTTCGCGGCCAGGTTGCGGAGGTAGAACCAGGCACAGACGACGGCCAGGCCGGCGAAAATCTCCGCGGGGAACAGGAGGAAACGCGGCCGGGCCGGCGCCAGCCGGCCGAACACCAGCCAGCCCAGCCATTTGAGGACGGCGACGTAGGCCGCCACGCCGAAGAAGAAAGACGCCTTCTGCCCGTCGCCGAGGGCCAGAGCCAGGGCGGCCGGCGCCAACAGCACCGCGAGGAAGAGGGGCCATTCGGGATCGGTGACGGCGAGAAGCCATCCCGCGAGCCGCCCCGACGCGCGGGGGACGGCGCACGGCGCGGCCGGCTCCTGGGGCGGCGCCGTGGGGGCCAGGGGGGAAACCGTCGGCGTGGCCATCAAACCCTCTTCGCCTCGGGGTCGCTTGCGGCTTCGCACGGCCTGCGAAGCCGCAAGCGGCCTCACGTCACGGCTCACTTCTGCGGTTCCGGCGGCCGACGCACGATGTGCAGCTCCCGGCCGTAGTCCTGCGGAATCTTCACGTCCTCCGTCAGGCCCTTGATCGGCTCGTCGAGGCCCAGGCCCGGCTTGACGACGACGTAGTGCTCCGGGCCGTCCCGGTCGCGCGACACGACCAGGTCGCCGCGCTCCAGGTGCGTGGCCAGCCACGGCACGACGCAGGAAAGGTAGTACCACGTGTTCGGCGTATCGCGGGGGGCCACGCCGGTCATCCAGTAGCGATCGTACTTCTTCAGGCGAGCGACGAGGTCGGCGTTGTAGAAGGTATTGACCAGCTCCGGGTCGGCCGCCATGGTCTTGATCTTGTTGTTGCGGTAGTGCGACAGGGTCAGGGCGATGACTGGCTTGTGGCTGCTGTCCGGGTAGAGGAGCGTCAGCGGGGCGACGAGCACCCGCTCCACCTGGGGCCGCGTGGCCTCGGGAATCTCCGAGCGGAGGAAGTCGGACTCGACGAGGCCCGAGCGCATCAGGACGACGTCGCCCTCCTTCCAAATCGGCGGGGCGTCAGGCGTGCCGGCCATGGCCGTGCCGGCGAGGCCGCCTTTGTCTCCCGGGACACCCATGACCTGCCGCGCCTTGGTGCCGCTGAAAAGGCCGGTGCCGGTACACAGGGTGGGCCAGAAGCCGATCACGAGCAGGGCCAGGGCCACCACCCCGGCCACGCCGAGGCGCACCTCGCGCGAGCCGTCGCGCGTGGCGTAGTAGGCCAACAGGATGGCGGCGCCGAGCGTGGTGTACGTGAGGAAGTTGGTGAAGAAAATGGCCGGGACCAGCAGCGCGGCCAGGAGCAGAGCGGCCTGCGGCAGGAAGATCCACAGCCGGGCCATCCGCAGCGCCTCGTCGTTCTCCGGCAGCGGGGCCGCCGGCTCGGGCGGGGCCTCGGTGGCGGCCGGCGCGGCCGCGGGCGCCGCGACGGGGGCGGCCGACACCGCCGTCGCCGTCCCTCCGCCCGGCCCGTCCGTCGCCGGCGAGGGGGACTCCCCTTCCGGCTTCGGCTCCGCGCCGCCCCCTTGCAATTGCATGCGGACCACGGCACCGGCGGCCAGCACCAGCACCAGCCCGCCGAGGAAGACCACGTTGTGCTTGAGCAGCGTCCAGAACGGCGTGAACAGGTGGATGTCGTTGACGGCCGTCAGGTAGCCGGCCGTCCCATCGGCGTGGGGTCGGCTGTGGGCGACCGCGAAGGCGCCGACCTGATAGAAGTAGCCGAACTCAGGGGCCAGCAGGACCAGGCCCAGCGCCAGGCCGCCCGCCCAGTAGGCCGCCGCCTTTCGGGCCAATCCCGCGGTGTCGCCGAGCACGGCGTAGATGACCATGCCGACGTGGGCGGCGAGGACGAACAGCATCAGGGGGCTGAGGTAGCCGATGAGGGCGACGCAAGCCGCGTAGCCCAGGGCGAGGAGGGCGGCGGTCGCCGGCGTGCGAGCCTGCAAGAGGCCCCAAAGGGCGGCGAACGACAGCACCGTGAACAGGTTGGCCAGGGCGTACGGCCGGGCCAGGCCACTGGCGCTGACCTGGATCGGATCGAGGGCCACGAACAGGGCCGCCAGCAGAGCCATCTCGTTGCCGAACGGCCGCCGGATCAGGAAGAAGACCGCGGCGATGCAGGCCACTCCGGCCAGCAGCGACGGCAGCCGCAGCGACCAGTCGGCGGCCGGCAGCACTTGAATGACGGCCCAGAGGACGTCGTGGTACAGCGGCACCGGATCCTGGATGCCGTAGGGAATCACCGAGCGGTTGCTGACCTCGCCGAGGCTCGCGACCGGCACGAGCGGGTCCTGCTCGGTCGGCGTGGTGCCGACCTCTACCCCCTGGCGCTCCGCCACCGCGGCCAGGGCGGTGAACTCGTCGAGCTGGAAGGGGGTGAGGTGCCAGAGGCGGACGCCGAGGCCGAGGGCGACGATGGCCAGCAGCCACAGCAGCGGCTGACGGATTTCCTTGGCTGGGGCCGCCGCCTCGGGCGCCGGCGCCGGGATAGCTGTAGACATGGGTTCTCCGTTGTCAGGACAAGTTGGTCGTGCGGCGGGCGAGAGCGTCCCCCGGGCGCCGGCCTCCGTCCTGGGGCCGGCGCGGTGTTCCCGCGCGTGCAGTTGGTGGGGAGCGAGTTTAGCGGCGGCTCGCCGGGCCGCGCGGCCCGGCGAGCCGCCGCTAAACGGTGGACCCTAGCCACTCTTCTTCTTGGGCTGGTACAGCGGCGAGCGCCACAGGCGCAAGCGGTCCAGCCAGTAGTGACCCATCACGCCCAGGGTGAGCAGGCCGTAGCGGAGGCTGCGGCGGAAGTTGATGCTGCTCGCCTCGTCGAAGTAGCGCACCGGCACCGGCAGGTCGCCGAGCCGGAAGCCGAGCCGCACCGCCTGGGCCAAAAACTGCGTGTCGAACACGAAGTCGTTGGAGTTCCGCTCGAAGGGGATGGTTTCGAGCACCTCGCGGCGGTAGACGCGGAAACCGCTGTGGAAGTCGCCGAGATTCTGCCCCAGGGCCAGGTTCTCGCAGATGGTCAGGAAGCGATTGCTGAGGTACTTGTAGATCGGCATGCCGCCGTCGAGCGCCTCGCGGCGCGAGCGGATGCGGCTGCCGAGGACCACGTCGCAGATGCCCAGCTCGATGATGCCGACGGCGTGCGGGATGACGCGGCTGTCGTACTGGTAATCGGGGTGGATCATCACCACCACGTCGGCGCCGTGCTCCAGGGCGGTCCGGTAACAGGTCTTCTGGTTGCCGCCGTAGCCCTTGTTCTGCTCGTGGACGAGGACGGTCAGGCCCATCTCGCGGGCGACCTCGACGGTGCGGTCCTTGCTGCCGTCGTCCACCAGGATCACCTCATCGACGGCGCCGGCCGGCACGTCGGCGAGGGTGGCGGCCAACGTCTTCTCGGCGTTGTAGGCCGGCAGCACGGCGATGACCTTGTGCTGGCGCCTGGGCGGGTTCGGATTTTCCGGCTGAGTGATGCGCTCGACGCGAAAGATCTCGCGCCGCAAATCGAGGTGCGGCCGCTGCAAGAGTGGCATGACGGATTGTCCCCGGTGTCCCATCAAAGCAGACGACTCCAGCCCCGTATGTGTGGGCGAACACAACTGGAGTCGGCGGTTCATGGAGATAATTGGCAAATCCAGTACCAAGCCCAGGATACTCTGCGCCGATTACTCCGACAACGGAAAAACCGCCGCAAATCGGCCTGACTTTGAGGCGCCCCCGCAATCGAGGGGCCGAGTGCGTCGGGGTCGCTGTAAGCTTTCGTTAACAGGGTTGGTTCACGCAGTTAACGGGCGCTAACGAACGGAGACGCCCGGCGGCCGCCTGCTGTTCCTGTGGGAGTGGGCGAGGATGGGCAATCGTCACCGACTTTGTAGATATCGCCTCGCTCTTGCGGTGTCAAGGAAATCCTGATCAACAAGGACGTGATGCTCACTCGCAGGGCCATTTTCAAGTTGAGGTTGGCAGGGGTGGAGGAGTTGAGTATGGCTCAGGCTGTCGTCGCCTGTCGCTTCGCCATCGCCGATCTTCTGGCTCGGTTCGGGCCCACGTTGACGGATCGGCAACGAGTTACCGCAACGAGAGGGAACAACAATGCCATGGGTCGGGGCGGTCGCCGCGGTGGCGCTGATGGGCGTCGTGCTTCTCGATGCCTTCGAGGCGATGATCCTGCCGCGGCGCGTCAGCCACGCCTACCTGGCCCGCCTCTTCTATCGGTCCACCTGGGTCTGCTGGCGGGCGGCCGCACGGCTGCTCCCGGTCGGGCGGCGGCGCAACACCTTCCTCAGCGCCTTCGGCCCGCTGTCCTTGCTGGCCCTGATTGGACTGTGGGCCCTGGGGCTGATCGCCGCCTTCGCCCTGCTGCATTGGTCCGTCGGGACCGCGATCGCAGGGGCGGACGGGAGGTTCCTCACCTACTGTTACTTCAGTGGCACGACCTTCTTCACGCTGGGCTACGGCGATCTGGTGCCCACCGGCGCAGTGGGCCGGCCGCTGAGCGTGATCGAGGCCGGCCTTGGTTTCGGCTTCCTGGCCGTCGTCATCAGTTATCTGCCGGTGCTCTACCAGGCCTTCTCGCGCCGCGAAATAGCGATCTCGCTGCTCGACGCCCGCGCCGGGTCGCTGCCGACTGCGGGGGAGTTGCTCCGGCGGCTGGCCGCGGGCCGCAGCCTGGCCGGCGTCGGCCCCCTCCTGGCCGAATGGGAGCGCTGGGCCGCCGAGCTGTTGGAGAGCCACCTGTCCTACCCGGTGCTCAGCTTCTACCGCTCGCAGCACGACAACCAGTCGTGGGTGGCGGCGCTCACCGCGATCCTCGACACGTCGGCGCTGCTGATCGCCGGCGGGGACGGTGCGGACGGCTACC
>DATFNV010000761.1:0-5660 GCA_035266225.1 Gemmataceae bacterium | reverse complement strand
ACCGATAGCTTGTCGGGTACGCACGGCAAGAACGGCTGGTACACCAGCGCCTCGGTCAGCGTCAGCCTGACCCCGACCGACGCCACCAGCGGGGTGGCCGCCACCTACTACACCATCGACGGCGGCAGCCAGCAGACCTACGCCGGCAGCGCCTTCTCGATCACTGGCGAGGGCAGCCACAAGATCACCTTCTGGAGCGTGGACCAGGCCGGCAACACCGAGGCCGCCGAGTCGGACAGCTTCAAGATCGACAGCCTGGCCCCAACCAGCGCTGTCAGCGCCCTGCCGGCCGACACCAACTCGGCGACTTTCACCGTCGGCTGGGCCGGGTCCGACGGCCAGAACGGCTCGGGCATTGCCACTTACACCGTCTACGTCTCGGACAACGGCGGCACCTTCAAGCCGTTCCAGCAGAACACGACGGCGACTTCGGACCCGTTCACCGGGCAGGACGGCCACACCTATGCCTTCTACAGCCTCGCCGCCGACAACGCCGGCAACGTGCAGACCGTGGCCGGACCTTCTCACAGCATCACGGTCGTCTTCCCGGCCAGCCAACTCGTCGTGCAAGCCCCCAGCCAGGACGTTGCCGGCGGAACCTTCACCGTCACCGTCAAGGCGCAGAACGCCGACGGCTTCACCGATCCGCTCTACAACGGCTCGGTCGCTCTGCTGCTCAGCAGCGGCCCCAGCGGCGGCACGCTCTCCGGCACCACCGTCGCGGCCGTCCAGAACGGCGTCGCCACGTTCAATAACGTCTCGCTGAACCTGGTGGGCGGCGGCTACAAACTCTTCGCCGCCAGTACCACCGACCTGTTCACCGCCACGTCCAGCCCCATCACGGTCGTCCCCACCACGCACTTCTCGATTACCGGCACTCAGCTGCCCGTGCCGTCCACACTGACGGCGGGCGGGTCGTTCACCATCACCATCACCGCCCTCACCGCCGCCAAAACGACTGACACCAGTTACGCGGGCACCGTCCGGCTGACGAGCACCGACCCCCAGGCGGGCTACCCCAACGGCCAGAACGTCACGTTGACTGCGGGCAGGGCGACAGCCACCATCACCCTGAAGACCGCCGGCACTCAGACCGTCACCGCCGCCGACATCACCAAGCCCAGCGACAGCGGCACCAGCAGCGCGGTGACGGTGTCCGCGGCGGCGGCCTCCCAGCTGCAGGTGACCGCCTACCCGTCCCCGGACCTCAGCGGGGCGTCGCATCCGTTCACGGTGACGGCGCTGGACCCGTACAACAACGTGGCGACGACGTTCCGCGACATGGTGACGCTGTCCAGCAGTGACCCGCAGGCGGTCCTGCCGGTGCGCAGCTATACCTTCACGTCCCTGGACAACGGCAGCCACACCACCTTCAGCGCCACCCTGGCCACCCTCGGCACCCAGTCGCTGACGGCCACCGACACCAGCAACACCAAGATCCCGGCGGCGTCGCAAAGCGGCATCAGCGTGCAGACGGCGACGACGCACTTCTCGATCAGCGGCCTGCCGTCCACGCTGACGGCGGGCGGGTCGTTCACCATCATCATCACCGCCCTGACCGCCGCCAACTCGCTCGACAAAACCTACGCGGGCACCGTGCAACTGAGCAGCACCGACCTCCAGGCGGTCTTTTTGGTCGGCGGCCAGGTGACCAGGCAGCTGACCTTTATCGCCGGCACGGGCACGGCGACGGCTACTGTCACCCTGAAGACCGCGGGCACTCAGACGGTCAGCGCCGCCGACACCACCCTGGCCACGCGCAGCGGCACCAGCAGCGCGGTGACGGTGTCCGCGGCGGCGGCCTCCCAGCTGCAGGTGATGGCCTACCCGTCCCCGGACGTCAGCGGGGTGTCGCACTCCTTTACAGTGACGGCGCTGGACCCGTACAACAACGTGGCAACCACTTTCCGCGACAAGGTCGCGTTGTCCAGCAGCGACCCGTCGCGTATTCTGCCGGTCACGAGCTATACCTTCACGTCCCTGGACAACGGGCAACACCCCTTCAGCGCCACCCTGGCCACCCTCGGCACCCAGTCGCTGACGGCCACCGACACCAGCAACGCCAAGGTCCCGGCGGCGTCGCAAAGCGGCATCAGCGTGGTCAACTTCACGGCGGGGATCACCCCCACGTCGCCGGCGACGGTGCCGGTGCTGGCCGTCCCGGGCCAACCGCTCACGTTCGCCCTCAGCGCCAGCGAGACCGGGCAAGCCGCTACTACCAGCTTCACCTACACCGTCAACTGGGGCGACGGCACGGCCACCAAGCCCGACACCCAGCTCGTCTCGGGCGTCAGCGGAACGCCGGTCAGCCACGTCTACACGACCACTGGCAACTTCCTGGCCGCGGTAACGGCCGCGGACGCCGCCGGCAACGTCACCCCGAAGGCGGCCACCGTCGCGGCCATCCTCAGCACGGTAGCGCTGGAGGCCGACCCCGGCGACACGACGAAGACGGCGCTGTTCGTGGGCGGCACCATCGGCAATGACACCATCAGCATCGTGCCGACCAACGCCGCCGGCACCTCGGTCTCGGTCAAGGTCAACGGAGTCGTGCAAACGATCGGCGCAGCGACGACCTTCGCCCCGACGGGTCACATCCTGGTGTACGGCCAGGCGGGCAACGACACGATTCAGGAGACGGCGGCCACCATCAACAAGCAGTCGGTGCCGGTGGCGGTCCCGGCGCTGATCTTCGCCGGCAGCGGCAACGACACGCTGTCGGTGGCCGGCAGCAGCGCCAACAACCTCCTGGTGGGCGCGTCGGGCAACGACAGCCTGACCGGCGGGGCCGGGCGCGACATCCTCATTGGCGGCAACGGGGCGTCGGTGCTCCGCGCGGGCACCGGCGGCGACATCCTGATCCCGGGGAGCACGAGTTACACCCCCACCGTCGGCGGCGTCTACAACCCGAACGTGCCGGCGCTGCTGTCGCTCCTGGCGGAGTGGGGGCGAAACACGAGTTACTCGGCGCGGGTGCAGGACCTGTTCGCCGGCGCGAGTGGCGACCTCAACGGCGGCAGCCTGCTCAACCCGTCAACGGTCTCTCTGAGCGCTGCCCTCGATCAGCTCTTCGCGGGGAGCGCGTTGGATTGGTTGTGGTTCGCCGACAACGCCAAGGTGGTTCATCAGGTCAGCAACCTCCCCAGCGGCGGCATCGCGACCTTCGAGTGAGACGCTGCCCCAAGGAGAAACCGGCGGACACAGCCCAGGGCACGGCACTCTGAAATGCAAGGAGGCCCGAGGATTCTCCTCGGGCCTCGCAGGCTGTGGCGGCTCGGGTTAGTTGCTGGGCGGGGGCGGAACCGGACTGTAGGCCGGGGGCGGCGACACTGGCTGCGGCGGCGGAGCCTGAATGACCGCGGGGGCCGGCTGCACGTACACCGTCGGAGGCGGAGCGACGACGTACACCGGGGCCGGGGCGGCGCCGATGTACACCGGGGGCAGGCCCACCACGATGCGCGGGCGGTAGGGGTGACGGTAGAACGGCCCGGGAATTCCCACGCCGATGAAGACACCGGCCTGGGCCGAGGTCCAAGACAGACCGAACAGCACCAAGGCGGCAAGGACGGATGTTCTTACCCAGTTCATACAAACCTCCTTCTGTTCGTGACGATTCCTTGTCCCAACCACTTCGATCATTTTCGATCCTATCAAGGCCAGTCAGGGACAAGAGTGACCGGCCGTCGTCCAGGATCTCCGAGAGCCCGCGGCGACCGGCAAATCCGTTACCGCTCATCCCTTTGGGCCATCTCATCCGGTGGCCGCAGGCATCGCATCCTTTCCTGCCGGCCCCTCCGCGGCTTGCCGGTCGCCGCGGGCTCAGGTGTCGATCGCAAAAGAAGATGTAACTTGCGCCAGCACGAAGATAGGCAAGGCGAACGAGCCGGTCACGCTGTCGCTCAGGACGCGCTCGGCCTCGTCCTGGCGACCCGGCCGGTTTCAGGGTGTGGGGAGTGGCCCACATCTCTGGGTCGGGGGACGAGACCCACCGCCCCCTGCGGCGAGCGGTGGGTCTCGTCCCTCGACCGATCTTACGCCTCCAACCCGTCGATCCAAGCTAGACCCAGCGCCCGTCCGCCGAAAAGACCGCCGCGTAGGTGGCGAGGGAATGCCCCGTCTGGGTGACCAACCGGGGTTGGTCGGCGGCCCGTAGCGACTGGGTCAGCAGCAGGCCGAGAAGAACCCAGGCCGAACGCCGCGCGAAGGATCGCTCACTCATGGGAGAACTCCGTGGCCTTTGAAGAACGGTTCGCCGGCTCAGTCGCTCGGCAGGTAATAGTCTCCCCTCTCCCCTGAGTACAGGGGCGAGGGGGGAAGAATTGCTGCCGGCTTGCCCTCCTTCGGCGTTCCCCCGAGAAACTGGCCTCCCCGAATGAGGACGATGCGGTGTCCGACGCGGATGCCATCGAGATTGCGGCTTGGCTCGCGAGAGGTCGCTGAACGTGCCATGTCGATCTTCCCGCTCATGGTTAAGGGAAACGACGCGATATGAACAAGAATACAGTTACAAGGAGACGTCGTCAACGGGCGGCTTGAGTGACGGCGGGCAAAATGCCGAAGATGGCTATGCGAGGAATCGGGCGGGGCGTGCGGATTGCCACGCCTTGGCAAACCTTGCGGGGCTGGCGTGGAGCAAACCGCGTGAACCAGGCCCAACCTGAGGTCGCCCTGGCCCGCACGTGGCGTAGACTTGCGGAGTCGAAGGGGGGAAAACAATGGACGCGACACGTCAACGCCGCCTGAAAGACCCGGCCCGCCAACGCTGGTACGCCGCCAGCCGCTGCCGGCGGCTCGCCCGCCACCTGGGGTTCGCCCCGGCGTCTCACGGGCAGCCGAAGAAGAAGTGAGGCAAGCACGCCGTCGCTCAGGCGAGGCCGGCAAGGGGCGCCCCGGCCAACTCGCAGGCCGGCCGCGCCGCCTCTTGCTGGCGAACATTCAGCAGGGTCGTCAAGCGGGTGAGGGCGAGGGTGTCGTAGACCCTCGGGCAAACGTTCACGAGCGTGAGTCGGCGACCGGCAGTCGCCAACTGCTGTCGTGGCGACGGGAGTGCCGTGAGGCCGTGCTACTTTGAGAGCGGCATGGCAAACGAGTGCTTCCAAACCTGGTAGGCGGGTCGTGGCTTCCCGCCAGCGTCCAGGAAGCCGCAATTTCGCCAGGCCATGAAGGCCTCGGGGGCGCTGGCCTTGATTCTCTCCCAGAGGGCGTCGTAGTCCCGGTGGATGAAGCTGATGACGAAGCGGGCCTTGTGCTCCTCAGCGAACGCCAGCAGGGCCTTGTAGTACGCCTCCTGCTTCTCGGGTGTGCCCTCGATGACCTGCCCGCTTTTCGGGAAGCGTAGGTTCGCGGCCGCCTCCCCAGTCTCGACAAAGGCATACGGCTTCTTGAACTTGTCGAAGCTGTCCGTCAGCCAGCGGAAGCACCCCTCGATGTCGGTGGTCCCGCCGCGGATGAACGGGTAGAAGCTGACGGCCACCAGGTCGTTGTACGGCATGACCTGCTCGAACGCCGCCAGCATGTCGTCCCGCTTCCGCCCTTTCTCGTTGAGCATGCCGTGCAGGGTGAAGGAGGCGAAGATGGGCAGGCCCTTGTGGTCCTTCTTGAGTTCCTCGTAGACGTGGCGGTGGAGGGCGGCATACGCCTTCCAGGTCTCCGGCCCCGTG
>DATFNV010000760.1:0-5912 GCA_035266225.1 Gemmataceae bacterium | reverse complement strand
TTTGCGTTCCATACCCTATTCTATGCCCGGCGCAGGTCGGCGCAGCGGCAGGCCGGCGGCGTCAGGCGGCCACGCAGGACTCCGCCGGGGGTGAGCCAGGCAACGCCGATGGCCTGGTCGAGGCACAGGCGCGTCGCGTCGGCGGTGATGTGGACGTCGCCGAGCAGGCCGATCATCTCGATGTGGTGCGGCGGCAGGGTGAGCAGAACCTCGCGGGTCGGCCCGTCGCCTTCCGTGTCGCGGGTCACCACCAAGGCGTCGCCGCTGCGGCGCAGCGTCGTCTGCGGTTCGGTCAGGAAGAGTGTGGCCATCGCGTTCTCTGATCCCTCCGGCGTGGCGTGACTGTCAGGGCCCGGTATCATCCTCGCGAGAGGAGGGGTCTTCCTCCCCCGAAAGGGTCGTCTCGACCTGGAGTTGTCCCAGGCCGAAGACCGTGCCTTTGCCGAGGTGGAGCCAGGCGGCGGCGGCGAGCAGCGGGGCCAGGGCGCCGACGCCGGCCGACAATTCGAGGACGCCGCTGACGCCGTGCAGGTTCACCTCGGCCTCCTGGCGGGCGGAGTAGCGCTCCAGGTCGAGACGACCCCCCGACCAGGACGACGGCAGGGACCGGGCCAACTCCAGCAGGTGTACGCGCAGGGCCAGCCATGCGGCCTGCTGCGGCGGCGGCAACCAGGCGGCGGCGCGGCGGTGGGCGGCGACGACGACATCGGCCAGGGTGGGCTGCTCGATCAGCCGGCCGCGGCGGAGCAGCCGCAGAGGTGCGGGGAAGGACAGGCGGCACGGCGCGGCGGGGTCGGCCGGCCAGGTCGCTTCGGCCAGCGGCCAGGGTCCCGGCCGCTCGGCGGGCCGGCCGTCGGGCCCCAGGTCGAGGAAGCGGCGGACGAGGAAGGGCCGGCGCTCCTTGTCCAGGCCGCGCCCCGCGGCCACGTCCCAGGCGCGGCGGAGGACGGCGTCGTCGCCGGCCGCGGGACCGAACAGGAACCAGTCGAGCGCCGGCGCCGTGGCGGGGTCGGGGGGGGCGGGCAGCAGCAGGTAACCGGGGACGGCCGGCGCGGGCGGGTCGAAGACGCGGGTGTAGGCGCCAGGGTCGAGATCGTGCAGGGCGGCGCCCCAGGCGCCGCGGAGCATTGGGACGGTGGCGTGGACGTCGGGGGTGGTGAGCAGCAGGCGCCGCGGCCAGACGGTGGCGTGGGCGAGGAGGGAGCGAAGGGTGCTGGCGACTTCGTGCCCGCCTATTGTCGAGGACATGGGCGCTCACTTTCTGTGGGGCGCAGGCCTGCCGCTTGACGGCCTGAAGCGCTGCGTAATACAATGGGGACACCAACGTAATACCCAGGAGGCAGGGACCATGAAGACGATCTCCCTCAAGTTGACCGAGGAATTGCGCCGGAAGCTGGAACGGGCGGCCCGCGAGCGCGGGCAGAGCAAGTCGGAGGTCGTGCGTGCGGCGCTGGAGCAGTTCTTGAACGGCGCGCGGGGCACACAGCGGCCGCTGTCCGCGCTGGAACTCGCCGGGGATCTGGTGGGCTGTGTGGAAGGTCCCGGCGATCTCTCGACCAACCCGAAGTACATGGAAGGATTCGGCGAATGATCGGCCGCGTGCTTGTAGACACGGGACCGCTCATCGCCCTGATCGATCATCGCGACCAGCACCATGCCTGGGTGCGGTCGCAGTTCGACGGGATCGAGCCGCCGCTGCTGACGTGCGAAGCCGTCCTGACCGAAGCCTGCCATTTGGCGCGGCGAACCGACGGCGGAACGCAGGCTGCCCTGGACCTGTTTGAACGTGGCGTGGCTCGTCTGGCCTTCGATCTGGACGAAAACTTCGCGCACGTCTCGTCCTTGATGCGCCGGTATGCCAACGTACCCATGTCGCTGGCCGACGCCTGTCTGGTACGGATGTCGGAACTGGTTGCCGGCTGCGTGGTCTTCACGCTGGACAGCGACTTTCGCATCTACCGGCGACACGGGCGGCAGAAGATCCCGCTGGTGATCCCGCCGGATCGGTAAGCGTCGGTCGAGCCATCGACGGCGTGTAAACCCGACAGGATCATGCGCCGGGCGATCGACCAGCAGGAAGAGCTTCTCGCCCTTGAGAGCGTTCAGTCGGTCCATCACGCCTGGCTCGATCATCGGCGTGCGATCTCGATGCCCAGGAGTTGGGACAAGGCTTCCCGAAGAACGGCACTGCGATTCGTCAACGCATGCTTGGCCGCATAGCTATCGATGGCCTCGACGACACGGGCTTCCGCCGCGGTGAACACCGTGCCAACGGCCACGCGCTCTTGATGTCGGGCCGCCGCTTCGCGCGCCCATTGTTGGAGTTCCGGGAGTTCCTGCTCGATTTGTCCTCGAACCTCGGCGTGCCGTTCCTGTTCTTCCGGCGTTGCCGGCCGGACGATGCGTTTGCGAACTTCATGAGTCATGACAGTCTCCTTTCAGGATGGAGTCCCGGCTCAGCGCAGGGCGCGAGCAGCGTCCCGCACAGCCTGAAGGTTGACAATTTCAGCTACCTCAAATGCGGTCGGCATGCTGCCCGGCACAGGCCGAAGGCGGAGCACCGGCGGGAAGTAGCCCATGCGGCCGTGCAACTCGGCCAGAAGGATGCAGGCAATAACGCTCAGGCTCGGCGGGTTGACGAGCACGGGCATCGTCTGCCACTCGGCGGCAGATACCTCTACCGAATTGACCAGGCCTTGGGCCTGTTCAACAAACGGACTACCTTGGTCGAAGTGCGTTTTCACGTCCACAACTCGCTCCACGGCGCGGCCGGTCAAGCTCTGGATCGAGGCCAGCTGATTAGGGGTAAGAGGATGAGAGAAGTTGAGTAAGAGCATGCATCACCTCAAGGAAATGCTCTCGACCTGAAACCAGCCCGCTTTGCGCCTTGTCAGGTCCTGCAAGGTTTCGGGCGCACCGGACGTGAAGCCAGCCATCACCTGGTAATACCGCTGGAACGTGTTCCAGCGCGGGCCGATCTGTACGTGCCCATCGCGCCAGAGCACCAGCTGCTGGCCGCGGAGCGGAACCAGCAGTTCGCGGCGCAACGCCTGCTGGTCCATTTCCGAGAAGCTAGATCCTTGCTTGAGACGCGCCAGCAGTTCAGTCTCGGCGACTGGTCCGGACAAGGTCTGAAGTGTCTCTAGTACCTGCCGGTGCGCCGCGTCGAATGCGAGGTAGACAATCGGCAGTTCCACCCAGAACCGGTCGCGCAATGAACCCAGATCGACGAGGGGTAGTGCCGGCCGGGCCAGTCGGATGTCATCGGCCTGGAGGTAATAAAGGCGCGCCGGGGCACCACTGAGCGCAGTGGCCAGTTGCAGAGCCATATTAACCACGTTCGACCCGCCAGTCAGGTTGACCCAGACTTCCTTTCCGAGCTTATCGGGTGGCTTGGCCGCGAACAAAACCCGCGCGACGCGCTCGAAAGTCGTACCCAGATCGGAGCGGTCCACATCGCACCAGTAAACATCAAATTCCCGGCGGCCACCAGCGAGCGCCGCCAGGTCGGCACGCAGCAAGGTTTGCAAGGCTCGCGGCATCGGGTCGTTGGAGTGGGACGGGCCGACTTTCTGCCCCAGCTGGTTACAGACATAATCCAGGCATAGCCCATCTTTCTGCGCCTGGCGGACTTCCGGGGTGGTGAACAGCACGAGAGCCTGGGCGTCACCCCGCTTGCCGGCTTGCTCCCGCTCCCCGGAGAGTGCGAAGAACTCCGCGTCCGTAGCGTCATAGCGGCGGTAGCGCGCGGCCAGGTAACTGACTGCGGCCGTCACCGGGCCGACAGAGCGACCCAGGCCCATAAAATGATAAACGCCCATAGGTTTACCTCCGTCCACGCCCTCGTTGGCCGCCCTGACCGCCTTTGGGTTTGGCTTGGGATTCATGCCCCGGCTTGTCCCAGCGGTACTGCGGCGGCGGTCCGAGACTGTTGATGTAAACTTCAAGCTCCGCGCCGACTTCCGGCAGTTTGTCGTCAGCAGGCGGCTTGTCGCCGGTTAGCAGGCCGCGCTTCGGCTGATCCGGCTCTTGCACGAAAAAGCTGCCCTTGATCTTCGCGTGTGCCTCCAGAACCTTGACCTTTACCTTGCTTCCCACTTGTCGCTTGGATGCTTTGGCCTGATCGAGGCTTTCCGTTCGCGAAACCGTCGAATCCGGCGCCGACTGGATCGGTGTTGTTCGTTCATCGGTCACCAACCGCCCATACCCGCTGCTGGTCTTGCCGCCGGCGCCCCATTCCGCCAGCGCCGCCAGGAGCAGTTCCATCGCCCGTTTGGTCCACGCCTCCGCCTGGGCATGCTCCGGCCCCTGCCAGCAGACGGCGACGTGGAAGCACCCGGCGACGGAGAGGAACGGCACCGGGATAGGGCTGTCGAAGTCAGTCGGGGCGACATTGTCGTCGGTCTGCCACTTCTGGTGGTGCGGCGTCATCACGTCCGCGAGCAGGGCCTGATCGGCTAGGCTGTCGGGGTACATCCAGGCGTCCTCGAAGCGAATGACGCCGCCATCGTCGGTCGTGCCAAAGAGCAGCTTGTGATAACTCTTGCCGCGGTGATACTGCTCGTCGGCCGCGCCGTAGACCTCGTGGCAGTAGTGCGCCGCCAGCCCCTTGAGCGCCGGGCCGGGGATGAGCGGAACACCGTAGGTGTGATGCAGCCGCAGCCCCGCCTCGATGACACCCTTGTTGCCCAGGCCGACGATGAGCCGCGTGTGCGACGGAGTCCGCAGGTCGGCCTCGGCCTTGACCCCGCTCAGCCCTTCGCGCCAGCGCTCGAAGGCACGCCGGTACAGCGCGATCAGTCCCTGATCGCGACTGGCCACGCACGCCGCGACGAGCAGGTCACGCTTGTCTCGACCTTCGTCGTTCTGCTCGGCCAGGTAGCGAGCCAGTATCAGGCCGGGGTGCTGGCCCCGGGTCCGCTGCTCCCGGATGTTGACGATGGCTTGTCTCATGAATTCATCCCCTGGGGCTGAGGCGTCTTATCCTCGAACAGCGCCTCGACATAGCGCTTCAGCCAGACGGCGGCATCAAGCGCATCGCGGCTGAGCCGGACGTAGGCGGCCACCGGCAGCGACCGCGTCCGGCTGGCAAGGGCTTCGGCGCTGACGACATCAGCGTGCCCCGCGGCGGTCAGCACCGCGGCGAGGTCGGTCACGTAATCCAGCTGGTGATCCTTCTTGGTCTGGGCAAACACCACCGCCTGCGCCAGACCGCACTGATGCACGAGCGTCGGGAACTCGCGGGCGAAACTGCGATACTCCTTGCGGTACTTGTCCTGACGATCTTTCCTTTGCTGCACGCGCCCGAATGCTGCCTGGGCCATTTGTTGACTTCTCAGCATGATGGACTCCTTACGCGGTGAAGAGGCAGCGGACCCGCCCCCGGCCAACCGACGCCTTGCCGCCGATCTGCAGTGTCAGCGCGTTGGTCGCATATTCGTCGAGCAGCGTCTGGAGCGTGATGGATCCCTTGCCGTTGTACACCCGATCGCACGCCACCAGCCCGGCGAGGATCGCCTCGGCTGGCAAAGCCTCCTCGGTCCACAACTGGCCTTCGGCGACCGTCTTCGTGACGTCGTCGATGCGGACGCGCGTGACGACTTCGGTGGCCGTCTCGGTCAGATAGTCGAACACGACATCCGGCAACACGGCGAAGCGTTTCTTGAATTCGCCCTGCCAGGCCGGGTCGTTTGGAAACACCCACGCTGCAATCTTCTTCGCCCAGTCCGCGACGTGTTCCACGTTGTCGATTGCCTTGAAGTCGAGGTCTTCGAGGTACACCCGCTTGTCCAGCGATAGGCCATCGCCGCACACGTAGGCCGTCTCCCCGTCCGGCATTTCCGCCGGCAGCTGGGGAAGATCGAGATGGCCGGCCAACTCCAGATCCCGCGCGAGCAAGCGCAGGGCCAACC
>DATFNV010000759.1:0-6323 GCA_035266225.1 Gemmataceae bacterium | reverse complement strand
TCGTTCGTTTTCAAGGGATCCAGGTGTCGGATGATCTCCCGGGCGCGGGCGAGGCGGGCGTCGCCGTCGCAGTGCTCCCAGTCGGCGAGCCACAGCTGACTCGCGGCATATCCCTCGTCGAAATAGCCGGTGCCCCGCGCCCGACTTGTCCAGACCGCCATGCGCTCCAGCGAGCGCAGGAACGCGGTCGCCGCCCGGTAGGTCGCGGCCCGGTCGGCCAGCCGGGCCCCCATCGGCGCCTGCAAACCACCGACCCACCGCTGCGCCGCCACTCCCTCAGGCAGCACGCTGGCCGCCGCCCGGAGGAGGAAACGCGCCAGGTCGAGCCGGCCCGCCTCTTCGACCGCTTTATAGTACGTGTCGAGGACAAGCTCTTGCGACCCGCCAAGGGCGCGCATCCGGACGTGGTCGGACACGTCTTCCTTGCCTCGCTCCAGTTGCAGCCAGCGGTCGCACAACTCCGACTGGAGGGCCTCCAGCACGCACGCCCCCGTCCCGTTCGTCCAGGGGGCGAAGTCCGGCGGCTCTTCCTTGACTCCCGCGAAGTCCTCGGGGAACGCCAGCCGGCAGAGGCCGTGCTTCTGGAGCGCCGGCCGTCCCGGCAGATCCAGTTCGCGGTGTGCGTTCGACTCGCGCAGGGCGGCGTAGGCGAAGTAGAGCAGCGCCTGGTCGCCGAGCGTCAGCTTCGCCAACTCCGGCTCCCAGACTAACCCCATCGGTTTCTTCCGATTGACTGCCGTCACCCAGACCAGGAACTCGAGCGTCTCACCGGAGAAGGCCAGGCCCAATTCCTGCGGCGGCGTGCGTGCCCAGAGGCGGCCGGCGACGACCGCCTCGCCGCGGAGGTTACGCTCGCGCCGCCAGCCGCCGGCGCGGGCCAGCAGCAGGGCGGTGCCCTTGGCGAGGGCGTCCTGCACCAGTCCGACGGCGGGGCGGCCCAGACAGGGCGGCGCCTTGAGGCCGACGTCGAGCAGCGGCAGCGCCTGCTCCGCGGGCAGGCGCCGCAGGAAGAAGTGCAGGATCCGCAGCAAGTTGGCCTCGAAGCGGGAGACAACTTTCATGGCGCGACGGCCCGGGCCTTGAGGACGACGGGTCTATGATGACCGCTGACAGTTGCCGTTTCCAGGGTGGTAGAACGGTTCTCCTCATCGTAGCAGATTTACCGGCGGCCGCTGCGCCCATCCGAAGGCAGACGCGCAACGGAGGTCAAGACACGCTTTGCAAGGCAAAGCGAGGTCTGGTACAAAGGCAGTGGGAAGACACTCGACGCGGAAGACGCAAGTACAAGGAGGGACTGGAGATGCCCCAACGCAAGATCACCGCTGTAAAACTCCGTGAGATCCACGAACTCGCCGCTGGCTGGGGAAAAATCGTGGCACGCCGCGCCTTCGGAGACGACGGACCCGACCTCGGCGTCGATCTCACCGCCATGGAGCAAGTCGCCGCGACCGCCGCCAACGGCTTGAACCAGAGCACGCTGGAGATCCTTCTCCAACAGCAAGCGCGCTGCTTGGGGGCCCAGCAACCCTGCCCCGATTGCCGCCGCCTCTGCCTTGTCGGTTCCGAGGACCGACCCTTGGCCGTCCAAGGCGGTCGTATCACCTACCATGAGCCCGTGGGCCATTGTCCCGACTGCCGCCGGGACTTTTTCCCCCCTCAGGGCTTCCTTGCGCCTGGATAACCATAACTTCAGTCCCTCGCTCCTGCAGAGAATCGTCGAGGCCGCCGCGCGACTTGGTCCTTTTGCCGACGCCTCCTTCGCGCTGCACTTGGCCGGCGTCGAGGTCAGCGCCCGTCAGGTCGAGCGTATCGCCTTGGAGATTGGCATCGAGTTGGCCCAGCAACGCGATCGCAAGGTCTTGCTGCGTCGCCGCCGCCAACTGCCGGTGCGCGTGGCGATCACGCCGGCGGTGGTCGCTGTGGAAGTCGATGGCGGTCACTTACGCAGCCGCGAACCGGGCTGCGGCCCGGGGGTGTATCACCGGCAAAGCAAGGAGGACAAGGTCGCTTGCCTGGTCACCCTCAAGAGCCAGGTGTCCCCACGGGACCCGCAACCGGAGCCGTCGGCGTCGCTGCTGGTGCCCCGACGCGTGCAGCGTCTGGTGCAGCAGATCAAGGGCTGGGCAGGTGACGAGCCGCAAGGCGAAGCAGGGAAAGGAGAAGCGTCTGAGGCCGCGTCAGCGCCAGCGGCGACGCAGCAACGGCCGGCCGCGCCGCAACGGCTGGTGAGGACGTGTGTGGCCAGCATGGCCGAAAGCCGCGCCTTCGGGCCGATGGTGGCGGCGGAGGCGCAGGAGCGGGACTTCTACCAGGCGCAGAGGAGGGCCTTCGTGGGGGACGGCGCTTGGTACAATTGGCGGATCCAGCAGGGATACTTCCGGGACTTCGAGGCGATCGCGGACTTGCTGCACGTGCTGTGCTACCTCTACTTGGCGGCGTGGGGGGTCGGCGTGGACGACAGCCAACGGTGGTCGATTTACACGGGGTGGCTGCGGGCCGTCTGGCAAGGGCGTGTCCAAGAGGTGCTCGAGGAGTTGACGGGCTGGCAAAGCAGGATAGGAACGCCGCCCCAGGGGGAGGAGCTGGACGAGAAGGACCCCAGGCGGCTGGCAGCCGAAGCGCTGAGCTATCTGAGGAACAATCAGGCTCGGATGGATTACCCGCGTTACCGTCGGCAGGGCCTGCCGATAAGCAGCAGCCTGGCGGAATCGTTGGTCGGCGAGATCAACGCGCGGGTCAAAGCGCCGCAGAAGTTCTGGAACCGTCCGGAGGGTTGCGAGGCGATCCTGCAATTGCGCGCCGCCGTGCTGAGCGAGGACGACCGCCTGGCGCGCTACTTCGCCCAACGCCCTGGCAACATCTACCGCCGTCGCGATGCTGCGGAAGGCTCTCGCTGACCGGGCGTCGCTTTGCCTTGCAAAGCGTGTCTTGGCCTCCGCGCAACGGCCCGGCAAGGTTCCCGGGCGATGGCCGTTGTGAAGGTTGCCGCCGCGCTGGTAAACTACTGCCAGCTTCGACACGGGGATGGGCCTGCCTCGCCGGTTCCCAGGCCCGACCTTTCCACGCGGAGACGCCCATGACCCCCTCGCCCCGTCATCTCATCGTCAGCCAGGTCGGCGACGTGACCTGCGTCCGCCTCACGAAGCACCAACTCGTCGAAGAAGAGGTTCTACAGCTGGGCGACGAGGTTCTCGCCCTGATCGACGGCGGCTGCCGCAAGCTGGCCTTCACCCTCGGCCCGGGGGCCCTGCAATGTTTGTTCAGCGTCTTCCTGGCCAAACTGGTCATGTTCCAGCGGGTGATGCGCGAGCGCGGGGGGGCCATGAAGCTCTGCGACGTGACGCCGGAAGTGCGCGGCGTGTTCGAGGCGTGCCGGTTGCACGACCTGTTCGAGTTCACCCCGGACCTGGCGACGGCGCTGGCGGCGTTCGCGAAGGAGAATCAGTCGGGGGCGTAACGCGTGATGCCGGGGACGCGGTCGAAGTCGGCGTCGTTGCTGGCGAGGTGCGTCAGACCGGCGTCCTGCATCACGGCGACGATGAGGGCGTCGTTCGCCAGCAGACCGAACTGCCCGGTCACGTCAGCCGCCTTTGACACCAGACGACGCGTGACGTCCAAAACGATTACGCCGATCTGGTCGAGTTCATCGATCGCAGTCCGGTACCGGCCCAGTTGTTGGACTTCTCCGGGATGTCTTCTCAGGCGGTTGGCCATTCCTTGTGGGGGCCAGCCAAAGAGGTCAGCCGCCTCGATCGCCATCAACCGATGAGCCATTTCGCCAAGCACGTGCGCCGAAGTGTACCCGGTCAGTTCCTGATTCTGGACGCGCGCGAGTAGGCGCGAGCAGGCCGGGCCGAACACCCGATGATTACTCGCGTGGTAAGCGAGAACATTGGCGTCCAAAAAGACGGTATCGCCAGCGACGAAATCGTCAAATGTCATGCCGGCTCGTTGGGGTCAAGGTCCGCGCTGTTGATGAGATAGTCCAGATCTTCCAGCGAACCCTTCCACTGGAACGTGTTGGGCAACCGCTGGACTTGCTCCGGGGCGACGTGGAGGGTGACCCAGATCCGTTCGCCCGGCTTGATGGGCAGCGGTCGTCCGAAGTTGAGCGTGCCGTTCTCGTAAACGGCACTGGTATCCAGCTGCCGCAGGTCGGGTCGGGGCATCGGTCTACTCCTCCCAGGGCGAAGGTCACTGAAGCACCGCTTATCCTACCACAGGCACGACCGCGCTTCCACGAACGACCCGGCCCTACCCCGCGCCTTCCCTGGCTGAATTCGCCTTCCCCTCGGCATCCGCAGCCGTCAGAATGATCCTCAAACGGCAAGCCCCGCCGGGGCGCAGTCGAGGAGGTTGACGTGACCGACGTGCTGACTTTGATCCTGGCGGGGGGCAAGGGGACCCGCCTCGACCCGCTGACGCGCGACCGGGCCAAACCGGCCGTCCCCTTCGGCGGACTTTATCGCATTATCGACTTCACCCTGTCCAACTGCATCAACAGCGACCTGCGTCGCATCCTGGTCCTGACGCAGTACAAGGCGCGCAGCCTGGACCGCCACATCGCCGCCGGCTGGTCCTTCCTCAGCCGCCAGCTCGACGAGTACATCGACGTGCTGCCGCCGCAGCAGCGCATCGATGAGCACTGGTACAAGGGCACCGCCGACGCCATCTACCAGAACATCTACAGCATCGAGAAGGCCGACCCGAAATACGTCCTCATCCTCGCCGGCGACCACATCTACAAGATGGACTACGGCGACATGATCCGCCAGCACCTCGAGCGCGGCGCCGACCTGACCGTCGGCTGCCTGCCGGTGCCGCTGCGCGACGGCAACCAGTTCGGCATCGTGGACCTCGACGGTCAGGACCGCATCACCGGCTTCCTCGAGAAGCCCAAGGAGCCGCCGGCGATGCCGGACAACCCCGGCCTGTGCCTGGCCTCGATGGGCATCTACGTCTTCACCGCCCGCCTCATGTACGAATTGCTCTGCCAGGACGCCACCAAGCCCGGCAGCGACCACGACTTCGGCAAGAACATCATCCCCGTCATGCTCGGGTCGCACAAGCTGTTCGCCTACCGCTTCCGCGACAAGAACCGCAAGTCGGTGCCGTACTGGCGCGACGTGGGCACCCTGGACGCCTACTACCAGGCGAACATGGACCTGATCCAGATCGACCCGGTCCTGAACCTGTACGACCGTGAATGGCCGATCCGCACGCACCAGATGCAGGTGCCGCCGCCGAAGTTCGTCTTCTGCGACGAGGGGCCGGCCCACGCCGCCCGCCGCGGCGAGGCGCACGACAGCATGGTCTGCCAGGGCTGCATCATCAGCGGCGGCCACGTTCGCCGCAGCATCCTCTCGCCCAACGTGCGCGTCAACAGCTACGCCGTCGTGGAGGACTCCATCCTCTTCGAGGGGGTGGACGTGGGCCGGCACAGCCGCGTGCGCCGGGCGATCATCGACAAGGACGTGAAGATCCCGCCGCACAGCACCATCGGCTACGACCTGGAGCACGACCGGCAGCGCGGCTTCGCCATCACCGAGCAGGGCGTCGTCGTCATCGCCAAGGCCGAATTGCCCGAGACGATCGCGCAGCAGGCGAAACGATGAGTTTTGAGTTTTGCTGACCGTCACGGATGATGAGTTGTGGAAGGCCGCCGGTGGCAGCAACGGCCGGGTTCGGAGGCCGGTGCCGGCTTCTGAACGAATGTTCTGCGCGGAACCTTGGGGGACCGGGGAAGGGTTGGCCGACTGCGCCAGCGGGGGAACGCGGCCGGACGCCCCAGGAGGTGCGTGCCACGGTCGAGGGAACGTGGCCGCTGCTGGTTGGGGGCTGGGGTCGCCGCTCAGGGGTGTCCTCCCGGGCGAGAACCGGAATGGCCGATCAGTTAACTGATGTACAGTAAAGAAGGGCCCGTCAAGAGAAGAAACCGCATGAACGTCGCCACGATGCTTGACAGAGGGCGCAAGCGGTGTTCTAAAGGAAGGGACGGCCGGGCTGGCGTCGGCGGACCACCGCGGCGTTATGCTGACCGGCCGAGTTCTGCTGACCGGCGCGGTGTTATGCTGACCGGCCGGTCAGGCTAATCAGCTGGTTCGACTTGGCGGATGTCTGATGTCGCTAACCGGCGCTCGGCCATCCGTCTCGCGGTTGACCGCCTTGCTTGCGGCAGCCGATTCCGAGAGGTGACGCGTTGCCCCCTGAAGGCGCGTAGCTCACCCTGACGGGACGGCGTCGAAGGCCTGTCGTACCAATGGCCCCGCCGTCGGCACAAGGGGATGTCGCTCCCCCCTTCCAAATGGGCGACTGGACCCGGG
>DATFNV010000758.1:0-2422 GCA_035266225.1 Gemmataceae bacterium | reverse complement strand
GTGCTGGCGGGCTGCGCGCGGTTCGACGCGGCGCTCGGGCAGCGGCAGGCCGTCGTCTCCTTCCGCGACGGCACGCCGGTGCCGCAGCGGCTGGCGGTGCGTTCGACCTGCGCCAAGGTCCCGGCCGTGACCGCGCAGCCGCTGCCGTCTGACCTCAGCTCTCCGTATGCGCTCCAGCAGCTGACCTTCCAGATCAACCACGCGTCCGACGCGGACGTGGCTCAGCTGGAAACCTGCCTGGCCAAGTTTCCCTCGGTGGCGGGCGTCATCCTGCAGGATTCAAGCGACGAAGGCAATTAATACCGGGTTGCCCCGGCCGGCTCCCCGGAGCCCTCAGCCAGCTTCGGAGCGGCGGCCCTGAGAGGGTCGGCTGCACCCAATTCCCTACATTGCCGACTTCATGTATAGTGAATCGATCCTGATTCCTATAAAAACGATAGAAATTAATTGTTGAGGTGCTAGATGCGACGTGTCATGGCCGCCGTGGCGGCTGGCGGTGCTCTCCTGCTCGCCGCCGGCTGCTCTTCCTCTTCGTCGTCGTCCGCGGCGGACCAGGCGTCAGCAGGATCCGGGGGAGGCTCGCCGGTAACGGTCAGGCTTGGCTTCCTCACCAACATCACGCATGCCTCGGCTCTTGCCGGCCTGAAAGAGGGGTTCTTCACCAAGGACCTCGGCTCCGCGGGCACCCTGAAGGCCACCGCGTTCAGCACCGGGACCGAGGAGACCACGGCCCTGCTGGCCGGCCAGCTTGACGCCGCCTACGTCGGGCCGAACCCGGCCATCAACGCCTGGCAGAAGTCAAACGGCAGCGCGATCAAGATCATCTCCGGTGCCGCGACGGGCGGCGCCTCGGTGGTCGTCAAGAAAGGCATCTCCTCCGCCTCCCAGCTCAAGGGCAAGATGCTGGCCACCCCGTCCCTCGGCAACACGCAGGACGTCGCGCTGCGCTACTGGCTTAAGCAGAACGGCCTGGCGACCACCTCGACCGGCGGCGGAGACGCCTTTATCAAGCCGACGACGCCCAACTCGGCCGCCGTGCTCGAGTTCAAGTCCGGGCAGATCGCCGGCGGCTCCGAGCCGGCGCCCTACGACATCGAGATGGTCAAGGACGGCGGCACGGTGCTGCTCAGCGAGACCGGCGTCACCACCTTGCTTGTCGTCACGCAGACCTTCCTGGCCGCGCACCCCGCGATCGTCGCGGACCTGCTCAAAGCCCAGATCCAGGCCAACGACTTCATCAAGTCCAGCCCCGCTGCCGCCCAGGCGGACGCGAACGCCGAGCTGGGCTCCTACACCGGCAAGCCGCTCAAGGCGAGCATCGTCGCGGCGGCGTTCAAGGAGATCACCTTCACCAACGACCCGGACGCGTCCTCGCTGACGAGCGACGCCTCGCAGGCCCAATCGCTCGGCTTGCTCAAGCCTGTCAACCTGAGCGGGATCTTCGATCTGACCCCGCTCAACACGGCGCTGGCCGCGGCCGGCGAATCGCAGGTCAGCTCTTAGGAGGTAAGTTCGGTGACGGTTACTGATCGCCGGGCGGCACCTCCCGTCGGGGGAGTAGGGGTGTCCGTCCGGCTGGCAGGCGTGTCCAAGGTATTCGGGCGCGGCGCCTCGGCCGTCCGGGCGCTCGACCAGGTGTCGCTCGAGGTGGCGCCGGGCGAGTTCGCCTGCCTCATCGGCGCTTCGGGCTGTGGCAAGTCCACGCTGCTTTCCCTGGTCGCCGGGCTCGAGGAGCCGACGGCGGGGGAGGTGTCGACAGTGAAGGGGGGAGGGGAGGCCGGTGGGGGGCGGGTCGCCTTCATGTTCCAGGAGCCCGCGCTGTTCCCCTGGCTCACCGCGGCGGGCAACGTGGAACTGGCCCTGCGCGCCCGTGGCGTGGGCAAGACGGAGCGCCGTCAGCGCACCGGCGAACTGCTCGAGACGGTGCACCTGGGCGGGTTCGGCGGCAAGCGTCCGCACCAGCTCTCCGGCGGCATGCGGCAGCGTGTCGCGCTGGCGCGCGCGCTGGCCCAGGACGCCGACGTGCTGCTGATGGACGAGCCGTTCGGCGCGCTGGACGCGATGACCAGGGACGTGCTGCACGACGAGCTCGACCGCATCTGCGCGGAACGCCACCTGACCGTCCTGTTCGTGACCCACAACGTCCGGGAGGCGGTCCGGCTCGGCGACCGGGTCGTGGTGCTGAGCAGTCGGCCCGGCCGCGTCATCGACGAGTTCGCGGTGCCCATCGAGCGCCCCCGCCGGATCGACTCGGCGCCGGTCGCGGAGCTGGCCGCGCGGATCACCGACCGGCTGCGTGAGGAGATGAGCCGTGATGGCCGTTAATGACCGGGCGAAATACGCGGAGAAGCTGACCTGGCTCGAGTCCCTCGAGGTCGAATCACCCCAGGAGCAACGGGGCCGCCGTCTGGCCACGCGTTTC
>DATFNV010000757.1:0-20061 GCA_035266225.1 Gemmataceae bacterium | reverse complement strand
CGCCGCCGAAGCCGCCACCGCCCTGGTTGCCGCCTTGAAAACCGGCGATGCCGCCGATGCCGCCCTGGAGTTGGCCGCAGGGAACCATCCCCATGTTCTGGTTGAACTTCGGGAAGTTGAACTGTGCCTCGGAGTGGTCCGGCGTGGCCAGCGCCCAGGCGAGGCCAACTGCAACGACGCCACCCCCGATCAACAAGCGTTGCACCGCGGTCATGACTACACCTCAGACGAAGATGAGCAGGAGAAAAAAGCGGTTGGTCTTTCCCGCACGCGCCATTCGCCACCGGAGGACGATTTTCCCGAGTATACCGGGCCGGAACACCCTAGCATAGTTGTCCAGGCCGTCCCGGTGCAAGGGAAAACTCGTCCGTGGGCGCCTGTAACGCCTCAATCGATAAAACGGGCCGGCGCCGCAAACTTGCGCGCCCGGGGCGAAAACAGTCATTTGTCCCGCCGCTTGCGGCTTCGCAGGAATGCGAAGCCGCAAGCGGCGCGACGTGGCCGCCGCTATTTCGTCAGTTGACGACACCTCGGCATTTTCCTTCGGCACTGATCGTCACCTCGTGCCGCGCCGCATTCGTGGTCGTGCCCCAAGTCCCATGACTTCATCGTGTTGCGCCGTTACTTCCCGACGGCGGTGGCTTTCGGAACACGCCTTGCGATAGGAAAGGCCCTCCGCTAATGCCGGCGGAGTGAAAGGACGCCTCATGAGTTCCTCGTTCAACCCAATCGTCTTCGCCCTCCGTCATCCGATCACCGTCATGGCCGCGGTCGCCGCCCTCGCCGTCGGGGCGGTCCTGGCCGTGCAGCGCATGGCCATCGACATTTTCCCCACCCTCGACCTGCCGGTCATCTACATCGCACAGCCTTACGGTGGCATGAGCCCGGGGCAGATGGAGAGCCAAATCACCAGTTTCTACGAGGGGCATTCGCTCTACATCACCGGTATCCATCACGTCGAGTCGAAGAACGTCCAGGGCATGGCCCTGGTCAAGCTGTACTTCCACCCCGGGACCAACATGGCCCAGGCGATGGCCGAAACCATCGGCTACGCCAACCGCTCCAAGGGCTACGTTCCCCAGGGGACCGTGCCGCCGTTCATCGTCCGCTTCGACACCGGCAGCGTGCCGGTCGGCTACCTCGTCCTCGAAAGCGATGACCGGGGCAAGTACACGATGGGTCAGCTGCAAGACATGGCCATCTACCGCGTCCGCCCGATCTTCGGCAGCCTGCAGGGGGTGTCGTCGCCGCCGCCCATCGGCGGCAACACCCGGGCGATCGTCGTCAACGTCGATCCCGACAAGCTGCGCTCCTATCACCTGTCGCTGGACGACGTGGTGTCGGCGCTGAACGACGGCAACACCATCACGCCGGCCGGCAACGTCCGCATCCACGATCAGGTGCCGATGGTGCCGATCAACGCCATGGTGCGCGACCCGCAGGAGCTGAACAACATCTCCCTCAAGCCGGGCGGCAACCTTTACCTGCGCGACGTGGCCCGGGTCGAGGAGGCGTCCGACATCCCGACCGGCTACGCCCTGGTCAACGGCAAGCGTACCGTCTACATGCTCGTCACCAAGCGCGCCGACGCCTCGACCCTGGCCGTGGTCAACTCGGTCAAGGAGAATCTCGGTCGCATGCAGGACGCCCTGCCGCCCGACGTCCACCTGCGCTTCGAGTTCGACCAGTCGCCCTACGTCAAGCGGGCCATGTGGGGCGTCGGCACCGAGGGACTGCTCGGCGCCGTACTGACGGGGTTGATGGTGCTGGTCTTCCTGCGCGACTGGCGCAGCGTGCTGGTCGTCGTGCTCAACATCCCGCTGGCGCTGATGGGGGCGCTGGTGGCGCTGTGGGCCACCGGGCAGACGATCAACCTGATGACGCTCGGCGGCCTGGCGCTGGCGGTCGGCATCCTGGTGGACGAGGCGACCGTCGAGGTGGAAAACATCCACGTTCAGATGGGCCTGACCGACTCGGTGGCGCTGGCGGTGCGCCGCGGCAACACCGAGACGGCGGTGCCCCGCCTGCTCGCCATGCTGTGCATCGTGGCGGTGTTCCTGCCGGTCTTCTTCATGGAAGGGGCGGCGCGGAACATGTTCGTGCCGCTGGCCCTGGCGGTCGGCTTCTCGATGATTACGTCCTATCTGCTGTCCAGCATGTTCGTGCCGGTGGTGTCGGTGTGGCTGCTCCGGCATCACGGGAAGACGGGCACGGGCAGGGGCACGGGCACGGGCACGGGCACGGGTGCTGTGCCCGTGCCCGTGCCCCTGCCCCTGCCCGTGCCCGAGAAGGCCCTTTACACTCGCCTGGTCGAGAAGGTGGTTCGCCATCGCTGGCCGGTCCTGGCCGGCTACCTGGCCGCGAGCGCGTTGGTCCTCTGGCTGGTCGGCAGCCGCGTCGGCATGGAGATCTTCCCCAACGTCGATTCGGGGCAGTTCCAGCTGCGGCTGCGGGCGCCGACCGGGACGCGCATCGAGCGCACCGAGGAAATTGCAAAGAAGGCGCTCGACGTCATCGCCGAGACGGCCGGCCGCGACAAGGTGGACGTGACCGTCGGCTACGTCGGCATGACGCCGCCGAGCTACTCCAACCAGAGCATCTACCTGTGGAGCAGCGGCCCCGGCGAGGCGATCCTGCGCGTCGCCTTCAAGCCCGACAGCGGCGTCTGTATCGAGGAGCTGAAAAGTCGTCTTCGCCGCGACCTGCCCGAGAAGCTGGGCGCCTGGCTGCGCGACAAGCTGCGCGCCGAGAACGTCAGCGCCGAGGACGCGGAGGCGCGCGTCAACGACCTTCGGCTGTCGTTCGAGCCGGCCGACATCGTCAACGAGGTCATGAGCTTCGGCTCGCCGACGCCGGTCGAGGTCGTCATGTACGGCCCGAACATGACGGACAACCTCGCCTACGCCGACAAGGTGCGCCGCGAGTTGGAGCGCGTGCCGGCCCTGCGCGACCTGCAAGTGGTGCAGGCCCAGAACTACCCGACCGTGGACGTGAACCTCGACCGCGAGCGCCTGGGCCAGAGTGGCGTGACGGTGGGCGACGTGACGCGCTCGGTGGTGGCGGCCACGTCGTCGAGCCGCTACGTGGTGCCGAACTACTGGGCCGACCTGTCCAGCGGCAACGGCTACCAGGTGCAGGTGCAAATCCCGACGCCGCGCATGGACTCGGCCGAGCAGGTCGGCCTGGTGCCGGTCAAGCAGACGCCGACGGGGCAACTGCTGCTGCGCGACGTGGCCCGGGTGCGCGAGGGGATGGCCCCGGCCGAGTACGACCGCTTCAACCTGCGCCGCCTGATCAGCCTTACGGCCAACGTCGAGGGCAGCGACCTCGGCCGCGTCTCCGGCGACATTCAGAAGGCACTGGACCGGGCCGGCAAGCTGCCGCGCGGCGTGACGGTCGATCTCCGCGGCCAGGTGGCGCCGATGCGCGAGATGTTCCGCGGATTGGCCGTCGGCCTCGGCCTGTCGGTGCTGGCGATCTTCCTCCTGCTGACGGCCTACTTCCAGTCGCCGAAGCTGGCGCTGGTAGCCGTGGCCGCGGTCCCGGCCGTCCTTGCCGGCGTGGTCGTGGTCCTGCTGGTCACGCACACGACGCTCAACATTCAATCCTTCATGGGCGCGATCATGGCGACCGGCGTGGCCGTCGCCAACGCGATCTTGCTGGTGACGTTCGCCGAGCGGCACCGTAAGGCGGGCCCCGGCGGCGCTGCCGGGGCGACCGAGGCGGCCGTCGAGGGGGCGCAGCGCCGCCTGCGGCCGATCCTCATGACCAGCCTGGCGATGCTGGCCGGCATGATCCCGATGGCCCTGGCGCTGGGCGAGGGCGGCGAGCAGACGGCCCCGCTCGGCCGCGCGGTCATCGGAGGATTGGTGGCCGCGACGTTCACCACGCTCCTGGTGCTGCCCGCGGTTTTCGCCGCCGTGCAGGGCGGCAGCCGCACCGCCTCGGCTTCGCTCGACCCGGCTGACCCGGAGAGCGCCCACTTCCACCCGGAGGCGGCACAGCTTACTTAGCCGCTTGCGGCTTCGCACTGTTTGCGAAGCCGCAAGCGGCGGTGAATTGCTGTAAGGATTCGCAACCGCCGTTGTTATACTTAATGTCCCTCCGCCCCGGGGGGACAGGAAGCAGGGCACGAACCTTCGCCTCGCAGTGTCTCTCTGTCCCTGGGAGTCCGCAATGAAGCGCGTGTTACGCTATACCTGGTGGGTGGTTGCCCTTGGTGGGCTGTCGTTGTCCGTGGCGGCGCTGAGCGGCTGCGGCCGGGGCAACGCGGCCCCTTCGGTCGAGACCAAGCCCGAGTCGCCGGAAGTTATCACGGCTCGTCCCGAGCGCCAGCCCGTCCGCCACACGGTCGAGCAGCCCGGCCAGATCGAGGGGTTCGAGCAGACGCCGCTGTACGCCAAGATCGCCGGCTACGTCGCCCGGTGGAACGTCGATATGGGCGATCGCGTTACGGCCGGTCAGGTGCTGGCCGAGCTGTCGGTGCCGGAATTGAAGGAGCAGTTGCGCCAGAAGGAGGCAGCCGTCGCCCTGGCCGAGGCGCAGGTCGGCGAGGCGGAGCGCACCCTGGCGGCGGCCGAGGCGACCCTGAAGAAGTCCGAAGCGGCGCTGAAGCTGGCGGAAGCGGGCCGCACCCGGGCCGAGTCCAACTACGTCCGCTGGGAGGCGGAGTACGGCCGCATCCGCCGGCTCGCGCCCCTGGGGTCGGCGACCCAGTCCAACCTCGACGAGACGGCCGACGCCCTCAAGTCCGCCGAGGCGGCGCGCGACGAGAACCGGGCGAACATCGCCCTCGCCACCGCCGCCGTCAACGAGAGCAAGGCGCAGCGCGACCGGGCCGCTGCCGGGATCAAGGTCGCCCAGGCCAACAGCCAGGGTGCCGACGCCGACCGGCGGCACACCGTCGCCCTGCTCGACTACACCCAGATTCGGGCCCCGTTCGACGGCGTCGTCGCCAAGCGCGGCATCGACGTCGGCCACTTGGTCCAGGCGCCGACCGGGGCCGGTGGGGTGCCGCTCTTCGTCGTCACGCGGACCGACCCGGTGCGGATCTTCGTCGAGGTGCCGGAGGCCGACGCCCCGCTGCTCAAGGACGGCACGCCGGCCGTGGTCCGCGTGCAGGCGCTGCAGGAGCAGGAGTTCGAGGGCCGCGTGACGCGCACCAGCTGGGTGCTCGACACGCAGTCGCGCACGCTGCGGGCGCAGATCGACCTGCCCAACCGCGACGGCCGGCTGCGGCCCGGCCTGTACGCCACCGCCCGCATCACGGTCGAGCGCTCCGGCGCCCTGACACTGCCCACCTCGGCGATCCTGACGCAGGACGACGAGCCGGCGGTCTTCCGCGTGGAGGACGGCCGGGCGGTGCGGATGCCGGTCAAGCTGGGCGTGCGCCAGGGCGACCGTGTCGAGGTGCTCCGCAAGCAGACGGCCGGCCCGCGCCACGGCCAGCCGGCGACCTGGGCCGGATTCACGGGCGACGAGGTGATCGCCAACCGTCCGGGCTCGCTGACGGACGGTCAGGAAGTGCGCGGCCGCTGAGGACAGGGCGAGTCGCGGGGCATGACTTCAAAGACAGGAGAGGGGCATGTTGACGGAAGGTGGTACGGCCAGGCCCGCGGACGGAGCGCCGCGGGCCGCGCGGAAGATCCCCCGGCTGTCGCGCTCGGAATGGGTGCTGCTGCTGGTGCTGGCCGCGATGCAGTTCACCCACATCGTCGATTTCGTCATCGTCATGCCGCTGGGTCCGAAACTCCGGGACGCCCTGGACATCAGCCTCGACGAGTTCGGCTGGTTCGTCTCCGCCTACGGGATCAGCGCCAGCATCAGTGGCCTGCTCGCCGCGCTAGTCCTGCACCGTTTTGATCGCAAGAAGTCGCTGCTGATCCTCTATGCCGGCTTCACCGTCGGCACCTTTGTGTGCGCCGTTGCCCCCAACTACGCCGTCCTGTTGGTGGGCCGGGCCGTCGCGGGGGGGTTCGCGGGCGTCATGGGGGCCAACGTGCTGACCATCATCAGCGACGTTTTCCCCGAGTCGCGCCGCGCCACGGCGATGGGCGTGGTCATGTCGTCGTTCTCCGTGGCCAACATCATCGGCATCTACGCCGGCCTGGAGATCGCCGAGCATATCGGCTGGCGCGGGCCGTTCGCCGTCCTCGCCGTCCTTTGCCTGCCGGCGCTGGCGCTGGCCTGGCGCGTGCTGCCGCCCTTGCGGCGCCACCTGGAGCAGCGCCGCTCACAGAACGTCAGCATGCTCCAGGTGCTGTTCCACCCGACGCACCTGCGGGCTTACGCCCTGACCACGGCGCTGATGATGGGCTCGTGGACGATCATCCCGTTCCTGGCGATCTTCCTGGTGAACAACTTGCACTGGGCCGAGACCGACCTGCGCTGGGTCTGGCTGTGCGGCGGCGTGGCGACGCTGCTGACGATGACGCCCACCGGCTGGCTGTCTGACAGTCGGGACAAGCTGTTCGTGTTCCGGGTGATCGGCGTCCTCTGCGTGGTTCCGGTGCTGCTCATCACGAACCTGCCGGCGGTCTCGCCGATGTGGCTGGTTCTGCTGGCGACGACGCTGTTCATGGTGTCCACGTCGATCCGCTGGGTGCCGGCCATCGCCATGATTACGGCGAGCGCCGCACCGCACCAGCGCGGCAGCTTTATGAGCGTCAACGCCTCGGTGCAGCAGATGGTGATGGGCCTGGCGCCGCTCGTTGCCGGCTTCATCCTGGGCGAGAAGCCCGACGGCGACACGAGGCGGGCGCTGGAAGGCTTCCCCCTGGTGGGCCTGTTGGCGGCGGCGTCGATGCTGCTGAGCGTCGCCCTCGCCGGGCGCCTGCGCCGCGCGGCCGAGCCGATGAAGGAGCGGGCGCAACAGCCGCAGGAAGCCGTCGCCGAGCCGGCGGTCTTTTGACCGGCAGGTGTCGGGCATGAGGACTGCCCTCCCTATCGTCGTGGCCTTGGCCCGCCGCCCGCCGGCCAATGTGGTCTGAATTCGGCGACTCGGCGTTGATCTTGCAGAAAATCCGTATAAAATGCCCTGTGGTTCGGGCAGATCGCCCATTTCGCCCGCCGGCTCGATTTCCGGCCTGTCCGCGATCGGGCCGTACGGGTTGTTTCTCCAGGGGCCGCCATGCTGATCGAATTCCGTGTCGGCAACTTCCGCTCCTTTGCCGAACCGCAAACCTTCAGTCTCGTTGCCAACTCCGATACGAGGCATCCGGACAACTGCATCCCCTTCGGTAAGCTGATGTTACTCAAGAGCGCCGCAGTCTACGGGGCCAACGCCTCGGGGAAAAGCAACCTCATCAGGGCCCTGGACTTCATGCGGCTATTCGTCCTATCCTCGGCAACCCAAATGAACATCGGCGACGCGATTCGGGTCGTCCCGTTTCAACTCAACCCGGAGTTGCGGGATCAAGCGAGCTTCTTTGAAGCGCAGTTGGTGGTGGGGGAAGTGCGCTATCAATACGGGTTCACTGCGACCAGCAAGCGGGTCCAGGATGAATGGCTAATCGCCTACCCGAAAGGCAAAGCCCGGCACTTGCTGGAACGGGACTTTGACCAGGAAACAGAACAGACCACCTGGGCGTTTCGGGGAGAATTGGAGAAAACCGGGTCACTGCTGAAGGAACGGACACGCGACAATGGCCTCGCCTTGTCGCGCGGGGCCGAGTTGAACATCGCCCCGCTGACGGCGGTGTTGCTCTGGTTTCGGCAGAAGATGTCTGTCCTCAATTCACCGGACCAGTTGGACGCGCTTATCCACCAGACCGCAAGACGTCTCGAACACGATCTCACTTTCAGAGAAAGGATCGTGCGGCTCCTCCGTCATGCTGATCTCGGGATCAGCGATCTGGAATTACCCCCTATCCTACACTCTTTTTCGTCGCCAAGTCCCGACCATGCTGATGACCCGGACTTACCAATGAAGTTGTTCGGTCGCCCCGGTTCTTCCAGTCGGGCCTACGAGCCAACTGGTCAACTACTCCAATCGATCCATCAATCGCAAAGTGGAGATCGCGTCCCATTCAGCTTCCTGGAAGCCGAATCGAATGGCACGCAGCGGTTTTTCGCCCTGGCCGGCCTCTGGCTGGACGCCCTCGATCAAGGGGGCCTCCTGGTCATCGACGAACTCGATAGCAGCATGCACCCATTGCTGGCGCGGAAGTTGGTCGAGTTGTTTCAGACACGCGATGCGAACACCAAGGGGGCGCAACTCGTCTTCTCGACCCACGATAGTGTGTTGATGGATCTCGAAATCTTCCGCCGGGACCAAATCTGGCTTGTGGAAAAGGACCGTGCGGGGGCTTCCTGCCTCTACTCATTATATGATTTTGAAGAGAGGCCACGCAACAACGAGGCCGTGGGGCGACGCTACCTGGCAGGACGTTTTGGCGGCGTGCCGGTCTTCGGGCCGGCTTTTGAAGACGTGGAGTTGAAATGAAACGCCGCGGACGCAGGAGTGGCGGTAAGAAGAGGCGAGGGGGGGAAAGTGTCCAGCGCCGGTCACTCCATCGGCCGGAAGAGGCTCGCGTCCTTATCGTTTGCGAGGGTAGAGAAACCGAGCCCAACTACTTCTGGGGCCTCCAAAGGGATGTTCGGCCGCGCTTCAACGTCGAGATCAAGAGAGGCAAAGGCGGTTCCCGCCTTGCCATTGTACAAAAGGCCATCGACGAACTGGAGAAGGCCGCGAACCGCGGTGAGAATTTCGACGAAGTCTGGTGTGTCTTTGACGTGGAGCAGGCCGGTCAGAAGGATCAGGTGATCCAGGCTCGGACGCTGGCCGGCCAGTACGGCATCCAATTGGCTCTCTCGAACCCTTCTTTTGAGGTCTGGCTACTGGCACACTTCGTCAGGACCAAAAAGCCTTTCGCCGATGCCGCCGCAGTCAGCAAGGTATTGAACAAACACTGGCAGAGTGAATTCGGCCGGGACTACGATAAGAACGACGACCAGCTTTACGCGCGACTTGCGAGTCGAACGCCGTCGGCCATCGAGAACGCCCGGAAGGTGCGGACGCAAGACTGGGACTCGTCGGCCGACATTGTGGAGTGCAATTCCGCGACCGATGTCTATCTGCTGGTCGTGCACTTGCTGGGTCCCGCCGAGTAACCTCGTCCGCGGGACCTTCTCACTGCCGCACGAACCGCCCCGGCTGGCGTTCCTCGGGGCCGCTCCTATGCTGACGGGCAGTTTCCCGCCGCGACCCCGAGGGCCTTGCCGATGCGCCTTTTCCTCCTTTCCCCCTTGTGTCTATTGGCCTTGCTCGCGCCGGCCCAGGCCGCCGACGAGGCGATCTTCGACCCCGACTCCAAGCTGAAGGTCGAGGTCGGCGACGGAGCCGGCGGCGAGGGGCCGGCGTGGCACCCCAAGCTCGGCATCCTCTCCAGCGGCGCCGACAACAGCATCCACCAGCTCGACCGCGAAGGCAAATCGCGCGTCTGGCGCAAGGAGGCCGGCACCAACGGCCTGCTCTTCGACCGCAAGGGGCGCCTGGTCGCCTGCGACTCCGAGGGCCGGCGCATGGTCCGAATCGACCCGGACGGTGGCAAGCTCACCGTCCTGACCGAGCGCTTCGACGGCAAGCGCTACAACACGCCCAACGACTTGACCATCGACTCACAGGACCGCATCTACTTTTCGGACCCGCGTTACGGTCCGCGCGACGGCATGGAAATCCGCGACGACAAGGGCCGCACCATCGAGGGGGTCTACCGCATCGATCCGGACGACAAGGTCACGCGGGTCATCGGCCGCGAGGTCGAGCGGGCCAACGGCGTGCTGGTGTCGGCGGACAATCGTTACCTGTACGTCGCGGACAACAGCAACGACAACGTCGGCGGGGCGCGGAAGCTGTTCCGCTTCGACCTCAAGAAGGACGGCAGCGTCGATCTCGAAAGCAAGAAGCTGATCTACGACTGGGGCAAGGGCCGTGGGCCGGATGGCGTCAAGCAGGACCGCAAAGGGCGGCTGTACGTCGCCGCGGGGTTGAACAAGCCGAACCCGCCAGCCGAGCCGGACAAGGACGTGAAGGGGGGCATTTACGTCCTCAGCCCGGAGGGCAAGCTGCTGGCCTTCTTGCCGGTGCCGAAGGACGAGGTGACTAATTGCGCCTTCGGCGGCGACGACCTGAGGACGCTGTACGTCACCGGTGGCGGCACCTTGTTCAGCCTCCGCACGACGACGCCGGGCCGCGTCGTCTGGCCGGCCGCGAAGTGAGGCGCGGACGCTCGCTTCGGCGTTGACCGCCGACCGGCCCCGCGGTTACGATCTGCCGGCTTCGAGTCGCCCCGACCCCCGCGCGCCAAGGAGAGGAGCACGTCGGTCATGCCTGGGCAGCCCTCACGCCGCCAGCCGCGGCCCCGCCCGAGCGGCCGCGGCAACTACCGCGAGCTGATCCACCTCCTCAACCGGCGCTACCATCTCGAATGGGAAAGGGCCGAGCGGCTCGAGGCGGAGTTGGCCCGCGCCCGTCGCTGGAGACTTTGGCCGGCTTTCGACCTGCTGCGGCGCCTCAAGCGCTGGATTCGTCCGCACTCGGGCGACCTCACGTCCGGGGTGCTGCCCTGGCCCTATCAGCCGCTGATCGAAGCAGCGGGACGGCCTTACGGGCGCGTGAGCATCATCATCCCGTTCAAGGACCGGCCGGAGCTGCTCCGCAACTGCCTGGCGAGCCTGCGCCTCGGCACTTACCGGCGTTTCGAGGTCATGCTGGTAAACAACGGCAGCGAGTCGCCGCGCACGCAGCGCACGCTCTGGCACCTGGAGGGCCGGCGCGGCGTGCGCGTCGTGGACTGCCCGGGACCGTTCAACTTCTCGCGGCTGTGCAACGAGGGGGCGCGGCGGGCGACCGGCGACCACGTGTTGTTCCTCAATAACGACACCGAGGTGCTGACGCCGGACTGGCTGGAGCGGCTGCTGCTGATCGAGCGGCACCCGGAGGTCGGGGCCGTCGGCGCCACCCTGGTGTACCCCGACCGGACGATCCAGCACGCCGGCCTGTTCCCGCACCGCGACGGCCGCTGGGTCCACGTCTACCGCGGCCGGCCCCTGGACTGCGAGGGGGAGCGAGGGGAACTGCGCCACGTCCGCGCGGTGCCGGCAGTGACGGCGGCCTGTCTGCTGATGCGCCGCGAGCACTTCGCGGCCCTCGGCGGCTTCGACGAACGCCTGGCGGTCACGTTCGGCGACGTCGATCTGTGCCGGCGCGTCCGGGAGGAGGGACGCCTGGTCGTCGTGACGCCGCACGCCCGGCTGGTGCATTACGAATCGCTGACGCGCGGCTACTCCCTCGACGAGCCGGCGGCCCGCGACCTGGCCGTCGGGACGCCCTGACCGAGAACACGGATGGTCCTGGAGAATGGAGTCATGCCAAGGATCGAGCTGGATCGCGTGAGCCTGACGTTTCGGGTGCGGCAGCAGCACGGGCGGATGACGCTCAAGGAGTACCTGGTGCGCGGGCTGTTCCTGCGGCCGGCGCCGACGAAGATGGAGGTGCGGGCCTTGCAGGAAGTGAGCCTGCACGTCGGCCCCGGCGAGCGCCTCGGCGTCATTGGCCACAACGGGGCGGGTAAGAGCACGCTGCTGAAGCTGCTGGCCGGCATCTATTACCCCACCGCGGGCCGTCGCCGCGTTGAGGGACAAATCAGTTCGCTGTTCGACATCAGTCTCGGCTTCGAGCAGGAAGCGACCGGCTGGGAAAACATTTACTACCGCAGTTATCTTCAAGGAGAGACGCGGCGCAGCGTCAACGCCAAGGTCGAGGCCATCGCCGAGTTCTCCGAGCTGGGCGAGTTCCTCAACATGCCGGTGCGCTACTACTCGGCGGGCATGATGGTGCGGCTGGCGTTCTCCATCGCCACCGCGGTCGAGCCGGAAGTGCTGCTGATCGACGAGGTGCTGAGCGTCGGCGACATGGCCTTCCAGGACAAGGCCCGACGGCGCATGCGCGAGATGATGTCGCGCGCGAAGCTCGCCGTCATCGTCAGCCACGACCTCGGGTCGCTCGGCAACCTGTGTGATCGCGGCGTCTGGCTCGACCACGGCTGGGTCCGCGCCGAGGGGCCGATCGAGGACGTGATCGCGGCTTACACCGAGTCAGTCCAGGGGCCGCCGAAGACGGAGCCCGCGCCGAGCAAGGCGGGGCGCCGCAAGCGCCGGCGCAAGGCCGAGGTCGTGCGGTGATTGCAGCCGCTTGCGGCTTAGCGTTCGCGCGAACGCTAAGCCGCAAGCGGCCGGTTCTCGGGGGACGGCCGATGCGCGTGTCTTGCATCTGCGTCTGTCACGACAAGCCGGACATCATCCCAGAAGCGATCCGAAGTATCCTCAACCAAACCTTCCCCGACTGGGAAGCGATCATCGTGGACAGCGGCGTGCTCTACGACGCCGGGTATTACGACCGATTCGACTGGCGGGGGGACAGTCGCATCAAGCTCATCCGATCGGGCGAGACGGCGGAGACCCGGCGCACCCGGGCGATGGCGCCGTGGTGCTTCAACGAGTGCTTCCGGCGGGGGGTGGTCAAGGGCGACCTCGTCATGTACCTGTGTGACGACGACGTCCTCTACCCGCGTGCCTTCGAGACATTCGTCACTTACTGCCGCCGCAACCCCGACGCCCGGGCGATGTACGCCTCGCAGGACGTGGGCGTGATCTACCCCAACGGCTGGCACGCCATCATCGGGGAGCGCCGCGCCACAGAGACGGGCGGCCAGTCCTGCAACGGCCGCCGGATGGATTGCCAGGTCGATTATCTCCAATTCTGCCACAGGGCCGACGTCCTGAAGCTGTTTCCCGACGATAACTATTGGCCGGAAGCCAAGGACACGGAAGAACACGCCGACGGGCTGTTCATGGAGCGCGTCGGGGCGTACGTGCCCATCCACCCCATCGACGTCAAGGTTTCGCAGAACCGGCGCACGCCGCGGAGCACTTACGTTCCGCTGCCGTCCTTCGCCCTGCTGGACTGCATGGCGAACGGCGTCCCCCTTCTCCCAGCCCGGGAGGGGGAAAACTCGCAGGACGCGAGCGACCACCCCGCTGACGACGTTCCCCTCGTCACCGTCAGCGTCGCCTGCCACAACCAGGGCAGGGCCCTGCCGGCGGCGCTCGCCTCGTTGGCGGCACAAACCTACTCCCGGCTCGAAGTGCTGGTCATCGACGACGGGTCCACGGAGCCCGAATCGGTCGCGGTCTTCGAGGAGCTGCGGGACCGCTACCCTCGGTTCCGATTCTCGTGCCAGGCCCGCGCCGGCGCGGCGGCCACGCGCAACCGGAGCCTGTTTGAAGCGCGCGGCACCTATTTCATCCCGATGGACGCCGACCACCTGGCCTGTCCGGACATGGTCCAACGCCTGGTAGCCCGGGTCCGCGCCAACCCGCGCCTCAGCGCGGTGACCTGCTACCTTCTGACTCTCCAAGCGCCTGCGGGCCTGAAGAACGTCCACGGCCCCGCGCTCTTTCACACCGCCGACTTCCGCGCGGTCGGCGGCTACGACACCGGGCCGGACGTGCCGGGACAAGAGTGGTCGGGGTTTTTCAAGCTCGTCAACGCCGGCCGGCAGGTCGATATCCTGCCCGAGCACCTCTTCAGGACAAATGTTTCGGAGGGCGGGGAATCGGGCGGGCCCCAGTCGTTCTTCCTTCTGGACCGGGCGCTGGCCGCGGAGCGGGTCGCCCTCTGGACGGCGCTGGGCCGCCACGAGCGGCGCGTGCAGGAACTGGCCGGGGAGAACGAGGCGCTGCGGGCCCGGCTCGGGCTGTTGCGTTACCGGATCGCCGACCGCCTCGATGCCCTGTGTGGACAGGTGCCGTTCGTGCGAAGTGCCCTCAAGCGGCTCGTTCGGTTGTTTAGCCGCGAGCGTCCCCCGAGCGCTCGAGAGTAGCGCTCGCGGTGGGGCAGGCCGCCGGCCTGCCGTCGGTTGCAGGCAGGCCAGCGGCCTGCCCCACCGTGTTGAGATCGTTCGTAAACGGAGGCGGTTCGGTTTCGCTGGCGCGGTCCAGTGCCTTGTCGAGCGCTTCCTTGAGGGCCTGGTTCCAGCGTTCCAGGCTGTACGTCGTCTCCACGTCGCGCCGGGCGGCGCGGCCGAGGCGCTTCCGCAATTCGCGGTCCTCGACCAGCCGGGACACCGCCTCGACGATGCCGCGCACGACCTCGGGGTCGGACGTGTACATGGTCTCGTAGTCTTCCCGAAGCATCCCGGCCCGACGGTCAGCCCACGACGCCTTGCCGTAACGGCCCTTGACGACCAGTCCGTTGCGCTCGTGGGTGACGTACTCCTCGATGCCCCAGCCGTCGGAGGTGACCACCGCTAACCCGTACGACATCGCCTGCAAGAGCGAGACGATGTGGATCCGCGCCGCCGGCAGCAGGAAGATGTGGCTGCCGGCGTGGAGGGACGCCATCTCTTCGGCCGACAGGAACCGGTTCATCACGCGCACCCACCCTTTTTCGAGGATGCGGTGGTAGTGGTCGTGCAGCGCCGGCAACTCGCTACGCAGCGTGAGGCGCAGCTGAGGGTAGCGCTCGTGGAGGATCGCGAAAGCCTCCAGGACGTCGAGCCCGCCGCGGACGTAGAAGTTGGCCGGGACCTGGCACCAGGAGTTGATGAAGAGCAGGTGGATCTCTTCGGACTCGTCGCGCTCGTCGTGGCGCTGCCAGGTCCGCGGGACCTTGACGCCCAGCGGGGCGTAACAGACCTTTTTTGCGATGACCTCACTGCCGAAGAGGGCGGGGACCATCTCGGCGGTGGACCGGATGTGCGTGAGGATGCCCCGGCACTGTTCCGATTCGAGCAGCGACTTGACGATGGGGAAATAAGGCGACTCGGAAAGGCGCAGGTCCAGGGTGCGACCGTTCTGGACGAGCGGGTAAAAGAGCGTGGTCGGATCCTCGATCTCGACGACCCAGGGGTGCTGCCCGTAGGTGTACGGCATGCTGGTGAAGAACACCAGGCCGCGGTAGTTCGCCAGGAGGAGCTGCGACTGGAAGCCGCGCGACTTGAGGAAGCGCAGGGCGGGGAGGATCCCGGCGCCACGGCGGAGAAGATGGACGAAGGACCGGGTCATCGCGGCGAGGGTGCGCAGTCGGGTGAGTGGGGCGAAGCCCGCAGGCCCGCCCAGCGCGAAGGCGAAGGCGGTGCGGGCCAGTGCCGACAGCGCCCGCCAGGCGCGGCCCGCGCCGGCGCCGACCTGGCGGGCCGCCCGTTCCCAGAGCGTCAGGCCGCGCCGGGGAGGCGACGAATAGGTGAAGCGATAGCCGCGCGGCGGGTCGGCGGTGTGCGTGAACTGAGGATGCGTGCCGCAGTTGCCTGAGAACTCGAAGATGGGGAGCCAGCCGGCAAATTCGACGGGTACGGCGTCGCCCGCCGCCCGAATTCTCTCCTGGATCTCCTCGAAGGTAGCCCCGCCGATGACGCCCGCCCGCCGGCGATCCTCTTCGAGGTTCAGGTTCACCGGCCAGCCCGACCGTGGCACGCCATACAGGGAGCCGCAGTGGCGGACCAAGTCGTACCCCTCGTGGCGGCCCACGACCTCCGGCTCGAACCGGCTCGCGTCGAACCGGTCGATGAGGGCTTCCATCTCTTCCAGGGTCGCGGCCGACAGGGTGGCCGGGTGCGTGAGCAGTTTGCCGCGGTGGAACGTGTCGTCCGGCTCCAGAAAGGGGGGGAAGCCGTAAACGCGGCCGAGGGCCCGTAGCAGGACGAACCCCTTATAAGTCTCCGGAAAGTCGATCCTCTCCCGAATCCCAAATGGCATCGTCGCGTCTCCGTTCCGTGGATGTGGGTGTGGTCTCGCAGTTCGTCAGGCGAGAACCAGGCGCAGCTCGCGCCAGAGCTTGCGGCAGACTCGCGCCGGCAGGCGCCGCAGCGGTTGCTCGCGCACCTTCCTCCAAAAGCGGTGGTGTGACCAGCCGACCCGGCCGTACTCGGTGCCGTGCTGCATGTTCAGGTACACGTTGCGTGCCTGGCGGCGGAGCAGCTCGAACCAGTACTTGTTCTGCGGCACCTTTTGGGCGGTCAGCTCCATGTTGTTGTAGGTGGGCGTGTCGCCCAGCCCGTAGCCGCCGCCGCGCAGGTAGTACGGCTCGATGGCCCGCCAGATGACCACCTTGTAAAGGTCATAAAGGACGACGGAGAGGCCCATCAGCCAGCTATCGACGTTGGACTGCCAGCCGAAGTTCTGACACACCTCGATGAGGCGGACGCTGACCACCGGCGACATCTCGCCGAACGAGGTGTTCCAGCGCCGGATGGCCTCCTCGTTTTCGTAGATCCCTTCAAAAGCCTCAATGGGAGGGCGGGAATGGCCGATGATGCAGAACTCGTCGGGGACGCTCAGGATCTCGGAAACGAAGTGGGGGCGCGTGAAGTAGAAGTCGTCCGCCGTCATGAGGCAGTGGCTCGTACGCCGGTCGCGCTGCGCGAAGAGGTACTCCTGGGCGTGGTGCAGGGAGTGGCGGCCCTCCCCGCGCGACCAGAGGAAACGGCGGATCGTGAACGGGTAGCGGTCGAAGAAATCGTCGTGCGGGCGCTGGTCGTCGTCCTCGTCGTACTTGATCAGGAACTCGATCCTGTCGCGCTCCTCCGGCGCCACGTACTCCGCGGCCGAATCGAGCAGGCGCTTGACGTCGGAGGCCGGGTTGTCCTTCACGCGGGAGCAGAAAATGACGCTGAGCATGGTGTTGGCTTCCTTGCCGAACGCACGTAGGTGGAGACGGTGGTTGGGCGGGGAGTATAAACCGTCCGTGGAGTCCGGTCAAGATATCCACGAGTGCTGCATCGTGTGGGTTTGAGGAAGGTTCGGGGCGCGGCCCGGGCGGAAGAAGTCTTCGGCCTCGGCATACGATTGCGGCGTGCCGATGTCGAGGAAGCGCCCGCCGCAGCGGAAGCCGCGGACGCACCGGGCCAGGACCCAGCCGGGCAGCAGGTCGCGTTCCAGGGAAGTCGGCCGCCGCGGGGGTATCTCCTCAATCAGCGAGCGGTCGAGGAGGTAGATGCCGGCGTTGACCCACCCGGGCCCGTCCGCCGCCCCCTTCTCCTCGAAGCGGATGACCCGCCCGTCCCGCCCCACGCGAACCTGGCCGAAGCGCGACGCGTCCGGGACGCGGGCCAGGGCCAGGCTGGCGCCGCCCCGGTGGCAGCGCCGGAACGCGCCGAGGTCCACGTCGCAGTAAGAGTCCCCATTCAGCAGGAGTACGGTCGATGACGGCAAGTGGGGCAGGGCCAGGCGCAGCGCCCCTGCCGTCCCGAGCGGGGCCGGCTCGACGGAATAGACCAGTCGCATCGGCCCGTAGGTTTCGCCGAGGGCGTCGCGGATTTGCCCAGCCCCGTACCCGGCCAGAAGGACGACTTCGGGGATGGCGGCACTCGCCAACTGGTCGAGAAGGTAGGTCAGGTAGGGCCGGCCGCCGACCGGCGCGAGGACCTTGGGACGGTCCGAGACCACGGACCGCAAGCGTGTGCCGAGTCCCCCCGCCAGGATGGCGACGCTGACGTCCATGTTGTGGCCCCCCGCCCCTCATACCGCGTTCTTGAACAGCGCCCGCCCTTCCATGCGATACCCCTTGATCAACTCCTTGATCCCATCGTCGAGGGAGCGTTTTGCCTCGAACCCCGCTTCGCGGAGGCGCCGGTTGGAAACGACGTAATTCCGCCTGTCCGGATCCTGGCCGATGGCCGCGAAGTGGATGTAAAAGTTGGGCAAATGTTCCTTGACGCCCAGGGCCAGCTCCTCCTTGGACAGGTTGGCGGAGTCCAGGCCGAGGTTGTAGGCCCGCCCGGCCATCCGCTCCGCATGGTCGATGACGAAAAGCATGCAGTCGGCCACGTCGCGGACGTGGACGAAGTTGCGCTTGAAGTCCTTCTCGAAGATGACGATGTAACCGTCCGTGAAGGCGGCGTGGACGAAGTGGTTGACGAGCAGATCGAGCCGCATGCGCGGCGACATGCCGAAGACCGTCGCCAACCGCAGGGCGACCGCGTTGGGGCTGTCGAGCAGCACGCGCTCGGCCTCCACCTTGGTTTTTCCGTAAAGGGAGATCGGCTGAAGCGGACTTTCCTCGGTGCAGTGCGTTTGCCCCGAGGTGATGCCGTAGCCGCTGTTGGTGTTCGGGAAGACGACGACTTGCCGGGGGCTGCGGAGGCGGTTGAGCAGCCGCACCGAATCGAGGTTGACGCTCGTGGCCAGGGCCGGATCGCGGTCGCAGGCCGCGGCGCCGACGATCGCGGCGAGGTGGATCACGACGTCGGCCCGGCGCAGGGCGCCCTTCATGAGCGCCTCGTCGCGCACGTCGCCCTTGACGAAGTCGAAGCGGGGGTTCGCGCAGAGGTGGTACAGCCCCTGCTGCCCGGTGCCGTACATGAGGTTGTCGAGGGCAGTTACCTCAAACCCGGCTCCGAGCAGGTGCTCGCAAACGATGCTGCCGAGGTAGCCGAGCCCTCCGGTCACAAGGACGCGCTCCGCCATGAGGTCTCCTCCATGAGTTCCAACGTTCCGTTGAGCAGGTCGCGCTCCAGGCGGTAGGCGGTCATCTGCCGGATGTGCTCCACGGCTTTCGGCCCGAAGCGGCGACCGATCATCTCCAGGTAGCGCGGATTGGTGTAGTAGCGCAGGAACGCCTCGTCGCGGAAGCGCAGCACCTCACGGGCGCTGACGTGGCGAGTCGGCAGGGGCAGGGTGTCGCGCGAATGCTGCGAGTAACCAGTCCACTGCCGCGGCAGGGATACCCCATCCCTCACCGCCTGGGCGTACAGCGGTGACCCGGGATAGGCGATTGCCGAGTAAAAATTGGCGAATTCGCAGTTGAGGGCCGTGGCCAGGTCGAGTGTTGCCTGCATCGTTTCCAGGTCGTCCTCCGGCAGTCCGAAGATGTAGTTGCCGATGACGTTGATGTCGGCGGCGCGCACCCGGCCGATGACGCGATAGACCTCGTCCTCGTCGAACGCCTTATCGACGTTGGCGCGGACGCGAGCGGCCCCGGACTCGATGCCGAAGGCGAGCCAGTTGAATCCGGCCGCCTTCAGCTTGTCGAACATGCCGTCCTTGATCGTGTCCACGCGCGTGTAGGCCCAGACGTTCAGGTCGTAGCCGCGCTCGATGATGCGATCACAGATGCCCAGGACGTGCCGGCGGTTCAGCACGAACATCTCGTCGGCAATCTTGATGTTGCGGACCCCGTAACGATTCACCAGAAGATCGATTTGCTCGATGACCGTGTCGGGGCTCCAGTAGCGGTAGGTGTTCGTGGTGCCGCGGACGCCCGCGGCCTCTTCGCCGCTCTTGAAAGGGGCCTGGATGCAGCAGAACGAGCAGTGGTAGGGACAGCCGAGCGTGGTGTAGAGGGCGGCGTAGGGCTGGCGGTCCTGGCCGCCGAGGCAGTGCCAGTTGTGCGCCCGATAGCGGTCCATCGGCAGCAGGTCCCAGGCCGGGCCGGGCATCTCGCCGTCCAGGTCGGCGACGAGCGGCCGGTCCGGCGTGTGCCGCGGCTCGCCGCCCTCCCAGAACCACAGGCCCGGCACCTTGTCGAAGGCCGGGGCAGCCGTCTTCAGGGCCGCGACGAGAGCGACCAGGGTGTGCAGTCCCTCGCCAGCCGCGACGAAGTCGGCGTCCTCCTCGCGCAGGGTCCGCTCCGGCAAGGCAGCCACGTGGCCGCCGACCAGCAGCACATTCTGAGCGGGCGATACCTCCTTGATCGCCGTGCAGACCTGGCCGCAGGCGGTCATGATCTGCGTCGAGGCCGACGGCTGATGGCCGTAGGCGACCACCGCGGCCAGGGTGGGCTTGAGGTCCTGCACGCGCTCGGCGACCTCGGCGGCGACCAACTCCTCGGCCTCGGCGTCGATGATTTCGACGGAAAGCCCCTTGCGCCGGCAGAAAGTGGCCATCAGGCCGGCCCAGACGGGATTCTCGACTGCCGCCAACGTGCCGCCGAGGGACTGGTAGACCTGCGTGCGGCTGCCCGGGTTGATGAGGACCAGGTCGGGTTTTGGCATTGCCGGACTCCGCTATATCCTTATAGGCGAGCGGCGGGGCGTCAGCCCGCCGGTGACGGACCGGCGGGCT
>DATFNV010000756.1:0-7535 GCA_035266225.1 Gemmataceae bacterium | reverse complement strand
TCCAGGAGCGGTTGGCCGGCGCCGAGGTAGGTGACGACTTCCGGCGCGTCGCGACGGCCGCTGTGCTGGGCCATCGCCTCCAGCACTTCCCACGACAGGTTCAGGCCGGGAAAGTCGGCGTAACGATACTCCAGGAGTTCGACGATCCGCAGGCCGTGACGGTTGTGCTCGAAGCCGCCGTGGCCGCCCATGCATTCGTCCAGGGCGCCCTCGCCAGCATGGCCGAACGGCGGGTGCCCCAGGTCGTGGGCCAGGGCGATCGTCTCGGTGAGGTCCTCGTTCAACCCGAGCTGCCGGGCGATGGTGCGGCTGATCTGCGCGACTTCGAGGGTATGTGTCAGGCGGGTGCGGTGGTGGTCGTTGGTCTGGGCGACGAGCACCTGCGTCTTGTACATGAGTCGGCGGAAGGCCGTCGAGTGGATGACGCGGTCGCGGTCGCGCTGGTAGAGGGTGCGGAAGGCGTGCTCGGTTTCGGAGTGGCGCCGGCCGCGACTCTGCCGCGTGCGCATGGCGTACGGGGCCAGCAACTGCTCCTCACGGTCGAGCCAGTCGGGCGGCTCGAAGGGGACGTCTTGATCGGAGGACATGCGGGGGGTTCTCGTTGCTTGGCCGCTAAGCCGCAAGCGGCCCGCGAGTGCTAAACGGGCTGCCGCAATCGCCCCACCAGCGCGTCGTAGAAGGCGTCGAGCGACTGCACGATCACCTTGACGTCGGCGAGGACGGGCATGAAATTAGTGTCGCCGTTCCAGCGTGGGACGACGTGCCAGTGCAGGTGCCCCGGCAGTCCGGCACCGGCGGCGCGGCCGAGGTTCAGGCCGACGTTGAAGCCGTCCGGCGTCATCAGCCCTTCGAGCACGCCGACCATGCGCCGCAGCGTCTCCATGACTTCGAGCAATTCGTCGGGGCCCAACTCGTCGAGGCGGCCCTTGTGGGCGCGCGGGGCGATGAGAAGGTGGCCGTTGTTGTAGGGGAAGCGGTTGAGGACCACGACGCTGCGCGGCGTGCGCAGGGCGACGAGGTTGCCGCGGTCGTCGTCGTCCTGGAGGCCGCGGCAGATGAAACAGGGGTCGTCGTCGGAAGGTGCCTTGGCGGTGGCGACGTAGGACAGCCGCCACGGGGCCCACAGTTGGTCCATCGGCGTCTCCTGCCCTCCCCTCGCCCCGGCAGGGAAGAGGGGTCGGCGGTGAGGGGGCAGGGACCATTCTACCGCGCCGGCACAGGCCGAAAACGGGCATGGTTCAAACGCGGGTCTCGCCCTGCCTGCCCGTGCCCGTGCCCGTGCCCGTGCCCGTGCCCGATTCTAGACCGGGCACGGGCACGGGCACGGGCACGGGCACGGACCCGCGCCACCTGAAACGGCTTGTTGTTCAGGGCAGAAAACGCCGTCGCACGATTTGTCCGGATCGGGTATGGCGGAGGAAGACCGAGGTGACTAGAATGCATATTCCCCATTCTGCCGACTCATCGCACGGCGGAAGCGGCGGAGGAGCGAAGGGAGAGTCATGGCCGGACGAATCCTCAATCGGATGGACTTGCGCCGCCAGGCCGAGTTGGCCGAAGAGCGCGGCCCGCGCGCCCCCGAACGGGAGGCCGACGTCGGGCGCGGCAGCGCCTCTCGCCGCTCGTCGGGGCCGCGCGACCAGGGCCGGGTGTGCGCCCGCTGGGGCGTGTTCGACGGGGCGATGACACTCGTCGAAACCTTTGACTACAACCAACGGGCGCAGGCCGAACGGCGGGTCGCCGAGCTGAACGCCGCCCGGAAGAACGGCACGACCTACTTCCTGCAAGTCGTCAAGGAGGCCATGCCGCCGGCGGGGTCGGTCGATCTGGATTGAGCGCGTGCGGTCGTCTTTGAAACACACAAACAGGAGAACCCATGCCTCTGCGGATGCGTGTGCATGACCGGGAACCGATCGCCGCGGCGCTGCGCCGCTTCAAGAAATTGCTTGAGCGGAGCGGGCTGCAGAAAGAATTGCGCAAGCGCAAGCACTACGAGAAGCCGTGTGAACTCCGTCGGCGGGCCAAGCTGCGCAAGCAGAGCGCCATACGCAAGGCGAGTCAGCGGACGACGACGGTCTGAATCCCCCAGGGCTTGCCCCGGCCGGGACAAGCCCTCGGCACCTCTCAGCGCGGCTGCACGCTCCCCACGGTCTTCACCGGCGCACCTTCGTCGCGTGGGGCCGGGCGCAGCAGGGCCTTGACGGCCTCGTCCCGGGAGGGGCCGACCTTTTCCAGCACTTCCGCCGCGAGTTGGCGCACCTGACCGTCGGCGTCGCCGAGGGCGGCGCTGAGGACGGCCAGCGCCGCCATGTCATCGCTGCCGATGCTCTCCAGGGCGCGGAGGGCCGCCAGGCGCACCTGGGGCTCACGGGCCTGGGCCGCCTCGACCAGGGCGGGCAACGCCGCTCGGGCGCCGGGGCCGTAGGCACACAGGGCGCGCGCCGCCGTCAGGCGCAGGTCCGTGTCCCGATCACCAAGCAGACGCGCTAGCGACGACACCGCCGCCGCCACGTTGGCCGGGTGGACCTTGCCCAGCGCCCGCGCCGCCGACCAGCGCACGAACCGGTCCGCGTCGGACAGGGCGACCACCAGGGCCGGCGCCGCCAGGGCCGCCTGCCGACCCATCGTCTCCAGCACGTCGATCGCCGCACGCCGGGCCTCCACGTCGGGGTCTTGCACACCCGCCGTCAGCGCCGGCAGCGCCTGCCGTAACCCCGCCAGAAGGGGCTCGTTCAGCAAGAACGCCGCGGACCGGTCGGCGGCCGCGGGGTCTCCCTGTCCCTCCGGGGCGGCGAGGGCACTCGACGCACGCCGCAGCCAGCGGACACGCGCCTCGGCGACGTCTTCCAGCGCGTGCCGCGCCAGGATGCGCACCCGGGCGTCGGCGTCGCCGCTGGCCTGCGCCAGCACTCCGCACTGGTCCCGCAGTTCCACGGCCAGCGGCCGCAGCGCCTCGCGCTCCTCCTCGACGTCCTGTTGGTACGCCTCCCAGTCCTCGACCTCGTCCTCGGCGGCCGCGTCCGCCACCACCGCCGCGAGCGCCTCGGCGGCATGTCCCAGCGCCTCGGCACAGCGGCGGCGCACCTCGGTGACGGGATCGGTCAGGCCCCCTGCGGCCGCCGGCACCACGGCACACGCCGCCCGGATGACGTGCTCGTGTCTGCCACCGCTCCCGGTCCGTGCGGGGTCACGGCTCAGGGAGGTCGCCACCAGGGCGCCGAGCGCCTCCCCCGCCACGGCGCGCAGCCCCGGGTCGGGGTCGTGCAGCAGCGCCACGAGCGCCGCGGCCGCCGCCTTCGGTTCTGGGGCCACCCGCGCCAGGGTGCGCGCGGCCTGCTCGCGCAGCAGCGCAGGGCCCACTCGCGTCAGCTCGGCCAGGTCGCCGGTGAAGTCCTGTGCCAGCGGCTCGTCGCCCTTCCCGCGGACATTCCGATCGAGCGCGCCAAGCGCCTTCAGGGTGGCGAGCCGGACGTCGAGGTCGCCCTGACGCAGTAAACTCCGCACCCCACGCTCGAAGCGCTCGACCACCGCCGCCCGGTGTCGGGCGTCCACCGCGGCGACGTCCTCGTCCTGGTCGCGATCGCGCCAGACGTTCAGCAGGAGCGCCCGCCGCAGGTCGTCCGGGCTGCGCAGCCGGTCGATGGCGGCCCGCAGCTGGGCGTCGCGCAACTTGGTGTCGCGTACCGGCGCCCGCAGCGCCTGCCAGAGCAGTTCGACTGGATCGGCCCGCGGCCGGCGTTCCGGCTCCTGCGCCCAGGCGGACGCCGCTACCAGTAAGCCCACGCACACGAAACTCTTCGGAAGGCGCATGACCGCTCCCTGCCCGCTTGCCGGGACCAATGCCGATCCGATGACACTCTGCGGAAGGCGGGGGTCATAGCGTCGGCCGGGCGGCGACGCAAGAGCAATTCTTGTCAACGGCGACGCCTTGCCTTCCCGCACGCCCCGTACTATCCTGCACGCACTTCCCCTTGCTGAAAGGAGCGCTGTCATGCCGTCCAAGCGAGTTCGCGTGGCGATCGTCGGCCTCGGCTTCGGGGCCGAATTCATCCCTATCTATCAGGCCCATCCCGACGCCGAAATGTACGCCATTTGCCGCCGCAACCGCCGCGAGCTGGACGAATGCGGCGACCGCTTCGGCATCAAGACGCGCCACGCCGACTTCAACGAGTTGCTCAAGGACCCCAACGTCGATGCCGTCCACATCAACAGTCCCATCCCCGACCACGCCCCGCAGTCGCTGGCGGCCCTCAAGGCCGGCAAGCACGTCGCCTGCACCGTGCCGCTGGGCACCTCCGTCGAGGAGTGCCGGCAACTCGTCGAGGCCCAGCGCAAGAGCGGCAAGGTCTACATGATGATGGAAACCGTCGTCTACAGTCGCGAGTACCTTTTCGCCCGGGAGTTGTACGACCGCGGCGTGCTGGGGCGCATCCAGTTCCTGCGCGGCAGCCACCAGCAGGACATGGACGGCTGGCCCGATTACTGGCCCGGCCTGCCGCCGATGTGGTACGCCACCCACTGCGTCAGCCCCTGCCTGGCGATCCTCAGCCAACCGGGAAAGCCCGCCCTGGCCGAGCACGTCAGCTGTTACGGGTCCGGCCGCATCCGCGAGGAACTCATCAAGCGCTACGACAGCCCCTTCGCCGTGGAGACGGCTACTTTCAAGGTCAAGGATAGCGACGTGGCCGCCGAGGTCACGCGCAGCCTGTTCGACGTGGCCCGGCAGTATCGCGAGAGCTTCGACGTGACCGGCAGCCGCGCCAGCTTCGAGTGGCAGCAGGTCGAGGGCGAAGAGCCGGTGCTGCACTTCAAGGGGTTGCCGGAGCCGCAGATCCCGCGGCGGGTCAAGGTACAGGACTACGCCGGTCGATTGCCCGAGCCGATCCGCAAGTTCACCGGGGCGATCCACGACGCGACGCACCTCAGCTTCGTGCAGGGCGGCGGCCACGGCGGCAGCCACCCGCACCTGGCGCACAACTTCCTCATGGCTTGCCTCGACCGCCAGCCGGCCTTCCCCGACGCCCCGACCTCGGCGAACTGGACGATGGTGGGCATTTGCGCCCACCAGTCGGCGCTGAAGGGCGGCGACAAGGTGCCGCTGCCGCAGTTCTGACCCGCCTGGCCGCTTGCGGCTTCGCATGACCTGCGAAGCCGCAAGCGGCCGAAGTGCGATCCGTGGAGTTTTCCCCGCCATGATCTCGGTTCGCTGCCCGGCCTGCGGGAAGGTGATCGGCTTCGACGAGGCCGACGGGGGCGCCCTCGTCGCCTGCCCGCACTGCCGGCAGTCGTTCTTCGTGCCGGTCGTGGCCCGACCCGTCGCCGTCGAGTCGGCGCCGCCCCTCGCGAAGGCACCGGTCGCGCCGCCGGTGGTGGCGTCGCTGCCGCAGGAGCCGAGTCTGCCCGACGAGATCCGCCTTGCGGACGACCCCGACCTGGCACCCATTCCGGAACACTTCGACGAGGTGCTGCCCGCCGACGAACCAGCGCCGCCGCCCGAAGCGGCCCCAGAACCCGCGCCGTCGCCCGAGCCCGAACCGCCGCCGCCCGACCCGATCCCGTACCTCGAACTCGATCCGCCGCGACCCGCGCCGCCGGGAGGGGACGAGCCCATTGGCACGCCGGCCGTCGTGAAGCCGACCGACGTGGCCCCGTCGCTGCCGGCCGCCGTGTCGCTCAACGAGTCGCTGCCGCCGCCGGAGAAGAAGCCGGATCGGCCGACCGACGTGCTGGAAGAGGTGAAGGACGAAGCGGAAGACAAAGGGCGATTCGACGAGAAGGAACAAGCCAAGGAGGAAGAAGAAGAGGACGAGGAAGACCGGCGCCCGCGGCCCCGATCAAGGAAGAAGGGGCCGGACTACCGCAAACCGTATTACGCGCAGGCGGCGCGGGCCCCCGAGGGCCTGACGCGCAACCGCATCATGGGCGGTGTCGGCGTGGGCCTTGGCGGCATGATCCTGCTGGGAACCTTGATGCACCACGTCGCGGGATCGGAGACGGCGTGGCACAAGGCGGTCTGTTGCGGCGACGTGTTCGCCCTGGTGCTCTTCGGTGCCGGGCTGTTCTACCTCATCCGCGGTTGAGAGCGAGGATCAAGGAGCAGACAAGAAAGGGGCCGGGGGCGCTCCAGGGCTCCCGGCCCCTGCTCGTTCGATGACAGTTGCGATCACTTGGCTGCGCTAGGCGCAGCCACTGCCTTTCGGAATTCGGCCTGTCTGCCCTCTTCGGTCAAGAGAACCAATTCATCATCCGTCAGCCGAACTACCTTGGTAGTCGCTGTCTCCTTTTCCTGTTTCCCAACCTCGGTACTCACAGTCTTGATGGTGTCGCCACTCAATTCGTAGGTGCCGACATCGTGATCGATCTCCTTGCCGTCCTTCACGTAAAACGTCCGAACACGCCCATCAGCGGTAAACTCCGTGTACCGCGTTGGGATTGGCTTGAACTGCCACCTGCCAACGAGCTTATTCTTGTCGATGACAAGGGGCTGGCCTGCGCCCGCAGGTGGCGGAGCCGGGGTCGGCTCCTTCGCCGCGCCGAAGTTCTCCGGCGGCGGGATGAGCGGGGCGTACCTGTCGAGTTCCTCCTTCTTGATCGGCTCGTTGCCGGCGATGGTCACCATTGCCTGGAACAGCGAGTCCGGAATGTCCTCGAAGATGAAACGCACGTCGCCGTTGGCCATGATGGCGTAGGTGCCGCGCTTGGCGTCGCGAGTCTCACACAGGAACGGCCGGATGCTGTCCTTCTCCGGCACGCCGCGGACGGTACTGCCACCGCCGGCCAGCCACGGCGTCTTGTAGTCCGGCGGCACCTGCAACACCGCGATGGTGTTCTGCGGGCCGTCGGTGATCTCCGCGAGCTGCGTGACGCGGTCGTAAGCGAACACGCCACTTCGGCGGTTGTTGATCGTGAGATCCTCCGCCGCGTCAAGGCCAATGCCGGCCACCCCCACGAATTGGGTCGCGGCAAGCGGCCCCGTCACCTTCGGGTACGGGACATGCCACTCCGGCTCGGGGCTCCTCAGCCCCAGGAATTGCGGCACGAGCATGCGCGCCGCCCTCAGGTTGGACTTCTCGTTCCACCCCTGGTTGGGCTGGATGCCCAGTGGGTAGTGGCCGAGGTCATTGCCGTACTCATCGACGTACTGCGGCAGGTAGCGGAGCATCTCGGCCATCCAGCTGATGCGTTGGTCGGGTGCCCACGGCCGGTTGAAGCGCTCGATGTTCGAGAGGCGGTCGTAAGCGCCGCGCGGGAAGTTGCGATGCTTCTCGACGTAGGCGTGTAGGGCGGCGGCCAGGTGATGGAGGCGCGGACGACCGGCGGCCATCTCGGTGGTCGCCTTGGCAACGATCAGGCCTTCGTGCAGAAGGCCCGTGAGTGCATCGTGCATCAGCCCCTTCCACGCGACGTCCAGGGCCAGGGCCAGGAAAGTCCCCTGGCGTGTGAGACCGATCGTTGAACTCTCTTCCTTGGGCTGACCGTTGCCACCCTGACCCGGCATCATACCGCCGGGGCCGGGGGGTTGCATGCCACCGGGG
>DATFNV010000755.1:0-14637 GCA_035266225.1 Gemmataceae bacterium | reverse complement strand
TGGCTGATCTCGGCCGCGGACAGCTCGAGGACCTCGCGCATCACCTCGTAGGTGGCGTTGCCGAGCGGCGGCCCCAGGTTGGCGATGCGGCCCGGCGTCTGCGACAGCGTCGGGACGACGTTGGGCACGGTCACGGGGCCGAGGCCGTCCTCCGTCACGGTCGCCAGGTTGCCGCGCGCCCGGAAGTGTTCGTCCTCGAAAATGTCGGCAATGCTGTTCAGCTTGCCGACGGGGACCTCGCGGGCGATGCACCGCTCCAGCAGTTCCTCGCGCGTGAGGGACAGCGCCCACTCGGTGACGATCTTGTTGACGTCGTCGCGCGCGGCCAGCCGCTTGCGCTGTTCGCCGTACTGGGTGCTCGACGCCAGCTCCGGGCGCCCCATCGCCTCGGCGAGTCGCTGGAACATCCGGTCGGTGGTGCAGGCAATCGCGACCCACTTGCCCTCGCGCGTGCGGAAGTGCCCGTGCGGCACGGCGACGAAGCTGCCGGACCCCTCGCGCTCGCGGATCTTGCCGCTCATCCCGTAGGCGGGCGCCAGCTCGTCCAGCTGGCGGAACACCGCCTCGTAGATGCCGACGTCGATGACCTGCCCGTGGCCCGTCCGCGCCTTGTAGCGCAGCGCCAGCATCACGCCGATCATGCCGTAGAGGCTGGACATGTAGTCACCCAGCGGCGCCGTCCCGGGCACCACGGGCGTCTCGCCGGGGAATCCCGCGAGGTAGGAGAGCCCGCCGATGGCGTGCGCGATGTGCGCGAAGCCGGGGCGGTGGCGGTACGGCCCCGTCTGCCCGTACCCCGAGACGCGGAGCATGACCAGCCCCGGGTTGGCCGCGCTGAGGACCTTCCACCCCAGCCCCCAGGCCTCGAGCGTGCCGGGGCGGAAGTTCTCCACCAGCACGTCCGACCTGGAGACGAGCTTGATGAACAGTTCGACCCCGCGGGGGCGGCGCAGGTCGATGGTGACCGACTTCTTGTTGCGCGCCTCGCTCAGCCAGGCGAGGGTCGCGTCCCCTCGCCGGGTCGGGATGCCGAACCGGCGCATGGGATCGCCGCCGATGGGGTGTTCGACCTTGAGTACCTCCGCACCGAATTCGCCCATGATCGCGGCCGCGTAGGGCCCCGCGAGAAAGGTGCCGACGTCGATGACGCGTATTCCGGACAGAGGCAGCGGCCTGTCCGGCGTGTCCCCCGGCCGTTGGTCCTCGGACGCCCCCTGCTGGCTCACAGCGGTCTCCTTTCGCCCCCGGTCACGTCCGCCCCGCGATCGACACTCACCCTCAGCAAGATCTGTACCCATCCGTCGCCGTTCCAGGGTTTGCTTGCGGGCGCGATAAGAAGTCGCCGCAAGAGAAGGATCTGGGCGCTGCTTCCCCGCGTTCCCGCGCCGACCCCGTGCCCCCGCTGGTGCAGATCCGCACAGAATTGTGCGGTTGAGGCGCGGGTCGTTGCCGTCCGGTGTGACGCTTGCGCCCTGCCGCGAGCCGCGGGGGAGCTTCTGTTCCGGCAGCTGCACGGCCGCGTGCGGCGCTGGCACAGGTCTTGCAGCCTCCGCGGTCGTTCAAGTCGGCCGTATCGCCACGACAAGGGGGCGCGGTCCCGCCCGCAGTCCCGGTGCCGATGTGGCCCCGAGAGCCCCGTTCTGCACCGTCCGTCCGGAGGAGTTGATGAACAGCATCCTTGCCGGTTTGCGAGTGGTCGAGGGGGCGGCGTTTGTCGCCGCGCCGCTGTGTGGGATGACCCTGGGGCAACTGGGCGCGGACGTGATCCGGTTCGACCCCATCGAAGGCGGACTGGACGCGCGGCGCTGGCCCGTGACCCGCGACGGAAAGAGTCTCTACTGGGCGGGCCTGAACAAGGGCAAGCGCTCGATCGCCGTCAACACGCGCAGTCCGGAAGGTCAGGAACTCATCACCGCCCTGATCACCGCCCCCGGCGAGGGCAACGGCATCTTCCTGACGAACTTCCCGACCACGGGGTGGCTCGGCTACGACGCGTTGCGCTTGCGCCGCGCAGACCTGATCATGATGAACGTGACCGGTAATCCCGACGGCAGCACCGCCGTGGACTACACGGTGAACTGCGCGGTCGGCTTTCCATTCATCACCGGCCCCGAGCACGGCCAGCCGGCCGCCCCGGTCAACCACGTGCTGCCCGCCTGGGACGCCATCACCGGGGTGACCGCGGCGCTGGGGATCCTCGCGGCCGAGCGCCAGCGGCGACTCAGCGGCCGGGGGCAGTACGTCCGCCTGCCGCTCGCCGACGTGGCCTTTTCCCTGGTGGGGCATCTCGGCTACGTCGCCGAGGTGCAGGTCAACGGCGAGGACCGGCAATCGACGGGGAACTACCTTTACGGCGCCTACGGCCGCGATTTCGAGACGAGTGACGGCCGGATCGTTTACGTCGTGGCCATCACCAAACGGCAGTGGCAGGCCCTGGGCGAGGCGACGGGCCTGGGTGAACGGGTGGCGATCATCGAGTCCACCCTCAACGTGGACCTGTCGCGGGAGGGCGACCGCTTCCGGGCTCGGGAGGCCATCTCGGCGGTGCTGGAGCCGTGGTTCCGCGCGCGCACGCTGGCGGAGGTCCAGCAGGCCTTCGCGGGCACGGCGGTGTGCTGGGGGCCTTATCAAACGTTTCGGCAGATGGTGGAGCAGGACCCGCGCTGCTCCGCCGAGAACCCCCTCTTCACCCGGCTGGAACAGCCCGGGATCGGCAGCTACCTGGTCCCGGGTTCGCCGCTCCAGTTCTCCGGGGAAGAGCGGGCAGCACCGCGGCGAGCGCCGGTCCTCGGCGAGCACACCGACGAGGTGCTGAGCAGCGTCCTTGGGCTTACCGGCGCGCAGATCGGCACACTGCGCGAGAAGAAGGTGGTCGCCGGCCCCGTCGAGGTCTCGTAGGAGGAACCCATGGCAGCGCTCTACTCGGGTTGGGTCGGCCGCAGCGAGGAGACGGAGGAATTGATCACCCCGGCTCCGGCCCAGGCGGCGGCCGCCATGCTGGACGACGAGACCACGTCCTTTGTGGAGGGCGCGCCACTGCCGCCGCTCTGGCAGTGGTTCTTCTTCCTCCCGCACGCGCCCCAGTCGCGGCTCAGTCCCGATGGGCACCCGGAGCGCGGCGGATTCCTGCCGCCCGTCGAATTGCCGCGGCGCATGTTCGCGGGCGCCCGCATGCGCTTTCTCAGGCCGCTGACGATCGGCCGGCCGGCCCGGCGGCGCTCGGTCATCCGGGACGTTACCGAGAAGGACGGGCGGACGGGCAAGCTGGCGTTCGTGACCGTCGGCCAGAGCATCCGGCAGGACGGCGAGGTTTGCCTGGAAGAGGAACAGGACATCGTCTACCGCGAGCCGGGTGGGCCGGTCCCCGCGCCCACGCCCTGCGAGCCGGCGGCGGTCCCGGCCGGCGCGTGGTCGCGCGTCGTCACCCCGGACCCGACCCTGCTCTTTCGCTTCTCGGCCCTCACGTTCAACGCCCACCGCATTCACTACGACCGCGGCTACGCCACGGGCGTGGAAGGGTATCCCGGGCTGGTGGTGCAGGGCCCTCTCACGGCCGTCCTGTTGATGGAGCTGGTACGCCGAAACGCCGGCCGGCCGGTGACGGCCTTCGCCTTCCGCGCCCAGGCCCCCCTCTTCGACCTCGCCCCCTTTCGCCTGCTCGCCACGCCCGGACCCGGCCGCGTCCAGCTCGAAGCGCAGGGACCCGACGGCAAGACGACAATGACTGCCACCGCCGACCTGGCCTGAGAGCGTGGGAAAGAATCTCACGCAAAGGCGCAAAGGCGCAAAGGAAGACGAGAATCAATGGGCCTTTCGCCTGCATGACAAGCGGGAGAACACAAGTGTGCAGCGAACGCAGCGGGAGCAGGAGATGCGCTGAGGGGCGTCGAGCGGGAAACACTGCGAATTCGCCAATACAGATCATTGAATTCGGCAATGCTCGGCCGCCCCCGGCCGCCGCGCGTCCTATAATCCCACAGGGGGCCGTCCGACCCGGGAAGGGAGGGAGGCCATGGGAAGTGTACACCTGACGTGGAAGGAGGAGCGCTGCCCTCTGCAGAAGCTGCGGAGCTTCTGCCTCGTCGCCCAGACGGGCAGCGTCACCAAGGCGGCCGAGCTGTGCTCCCTCAGCCAGCCGACCGTCTCCTTGCAGATCCAGGCGCTGGAGCGGCGGCTGAACGTCGCGCTGTTCCGGCGGCACGGGCCGAAGATCAGCCTCACGCCCGAAGGCCGGACCCTGTACAACCTGGTGCGGCCCCTGGTCACCGCCTTCGACGCGCTGGCCGACTCCTTCGAGGCCAGCCGGCAGGGGCTGGAGACGGGCGAGCTGAGCATCGCCGCCGGCGAATCGACGATCCTTTACATCCTGCCGGAGTTCATCCGCGCCTACACCCGCACCTACCCCGGTGTGGAGCTGCGGCTGCACAACGTCACCGGTCGCGACGGCCTGCACCTGCTCCGCAGCGACAGCATCGATTTCGCCGTCGGCCCCCTGATCGAACGACCCGAGGACATTGCCTTCGAGCCGCTGTTCACCTACGACCCGGTCCTGATCGTGCCGCCGGACCACCCCCTGGCCTCCCGGAAGCGCATCACGCTGAAGGACATCGCCCAGTACCCGCTGATCCTGCCGCCGCGGCACCTGACGACTTCGCAGGCCGTTGATCACGTCTTCCGGACACACAAGGTGAATTACCGCGTGGCCCTGGAGGCCGGCGGCTGGGAGGTGGTCAAGAAGTACGTCGAGTGCGGGGTAGGCGTGTCCATCGTGACCAGTGTCTGCCTCACGGGCACCGAGGGCCTGACCGCCATCAAGCTGACGCACTACTTCCCGCAGCGGACTTACGGCATCGTCCTGCGGAAATTCCGGCCCCTCTCGACCCAGGCGACCTGCTTCCTCGAGCTGCTGCGGCGCGGCGCCCCCCAGACGAAGTGACGTCCGCCGGGGACCGGCAGGGGCAGCGTGCGGACCCATTCGCCGTCAACTCCAGCGCGGCAAGGCGCAACGTGGAGCGTCACCGCTTTCGACCGCTTTTCGCAGTCGATGAACCACCGTCTGCTCTTGCCTACTCCCCCCGCCCGCGGAACTCGGACGGGTCGGGGACCTCGGGCGCCGCAACGGGGTCGGGGAAGTTCAGTGATCGCGAGCGTGTTGCCGCGAGCCGTTGCACGATCACCAGGGCGAACCGCTTCATCATCTCGTAGCCCAGGTCGTGGTCCTCCTCGCACTTGGTGCGGAGCGTCTTCCCGTCCAGGGCGATCATTTCCGTGGGCTCGAGTGCGCGGGCGCTGTAGTGCCACTGGTAGGGCGGTAGGAGCCAGGACCAGCCGAGCACCTCCCCCGGGCCAAGGGTCTGGATCACGATGGACTCGCATCCCAGCAGGGCCGTCTCGATCCCCACTTTCCCCTTGAGGATCAGGTAGAACTCGTTGGCGGCCTGGCCCTCGTAAAAGAGCACCTGGTGGGCCTCGAAGCTCTTGCTGGAAGCGAGGGCGGCGAGTTGGCGCGGATAACGCCGATCCAGTCCCGCAAGAAAGGGATGCTGAGCCAGGGTTCGTTCAAGGGATTCCATGGTATCTCCTCTTCAAGATGCCGGGGGAGTGGGGACGTCCCTCGTTTCCACCCGCCGGCTTGACGCGGAGGGCCCGCAATTCCGTTATTGCTTCTCCTCCCCCTCCGGCAAACTCTGTGCCGGGATGGGCTCGGTCCGCTTCTGTCGTCCCGGCCCGCCGCCACAAAGCGTTTGTCCGTTGGGTGTTGCCGCTCTCCTCTGTCCGCGGAACGCGCGGTACCGGCGCAGGCTGTGCCGGGTCCACCCCAGATCCCTCCCCTTAGGGTGTGCGGTCTTGACTCACCTGGAACGCTGCGAGTTAGGAGGTGAGGAGCCGGCCTCCCGCGTCGGGCGGCCGTGCCGATCGTCACGCGCCTGCGCTCGCTCATTGCCTCCGCGCCTCCGGCGCGCCCTCCGCGCCGGCCTGCAGCTCCTCGAGTTGACGTTCCAGTTCGGCGACCCGGCGGCCCAGCGCGGCCACGTCAGCCTCGCCGGTTGGGGGGGCGGCGCCGGGCGGGTTGGGCGGCGGCGCCACGTTCTGGAGATAAGCCCTCACCCAGTCCATCGGCAGCAGAAACGGGTTGGCGGTCGCCGGCCGCCGCAGCAACTCCAGGTACGCCAGCGCGTGGTGGAAATACTCGCGCAGGAACCCCAGCACGCCCTCGTTGGTGCGGATCAGACAGTTGAGGACATCGACCGGGAACAACTCCATGCGCTCGGGGTAGTGCTCCAGGATGATCTGCGTCAGGATGCACCGTGTCAAATCCTCGCCGGTCTTGCTGTCGCGCACGGTCACGGTCTGGCCGAGCCGGACCATGTCCGCGATCTCCGGCAGGGTGACATACCGCCCCCGGCTGCGGTCGTACAGCCGGCGGTTGGGGTAGCGCGTGATCAGCACCGGCGCGGGATCAACCGGCCCGCCCTCGGGGCGCTGCTCTGCGGCAGCCATGGTCGCGCTCCTGTCGTGTGGCGAGAATCAATGACCCTTTCACACCGGGGGTCGCATGGATTCGGGCTCCCCCGGCGGCCGGGCCCGCCCCGCGCTGCATTGTAGACCGGGCTGCTCCCGCACGCAAGCGACATTGCGCAAATGCAGCATGCAACCGCCGGATCACCTGGCATTCTCGCAGAAATGTCGCGAAATTGGCTGCGAACTAATTTGCTGCAAATGCAGCATTTCCGCTTGACTTCGCCCGCGGCGGGGACGACAATAGTAGCAGGTAAGGTGTTCCCGTTGCTGAACACGCGGCCGCCATCCCCGCGGGAGCCGCGGCGGCTTCCCAGTCCGGGTGTGCGGCCCTGTTCCACCAGCCCTGAGGAGGGACCAGCCATGTTCGAGCCAGTGTCCGAGAGCTTGCGTCGGGCCGCGGAAGCCAACATCCAGATGCAGCAGGATCTGTTCAAGAGGTGGGCCGGCCTCTGCCCCGGCGTGGCGGCGCCCCTTGGTGCGGGGGGCGAAAAGGTCCTCGCGTTCCAGAAGAAGGGCGCGGAGATCGTGGGCGAACTCATCGAGAGGCAGTGCGCGGCGCTGGCAGCGCAGGTCAGCGCGGGCCTGAAAGTCTGCGAGGAGGCATCCCGCCTCGCCGAGGTGAAGGATCCGACGGAGCTGCGGACCAGGGCCGTCGGCGTATGGCAGCAGGCCTGCGACGGCGTGCTCCAGACCTACGAGGCCCAACTCCGCGAGTTCCCCGCGGCCGTGGCCAGGTGGACCGAGCTGGTGACCAAGGCTTGAGAACCGGCCTCGGCCCCGGCCGCCGGGACCATGGCCCCGCCGACGGTCTCCTTGCAGATTCAGGCGCTGGACCGCGAGAAAACCGACGTTGAGCGGCCGGCCTCGATTTATCGGTTCGCGAAACGATGACCTCGATTTATCGTTTCGCGAATCGATAAAGCGAGGGCGGCCGCTCAACAACCGGAAATCGAATGGCCCGAGGATAACTTCATGGGAACGGATCGCCTACAATACCGTTGCTCTCGGGCGTACAAATCTACGTCGTCCCCAGGATGGGCCAACGTCCCGTCTTTCCTCCTGGCCACGGAGCAACGCCATGTCCACCGAACCGAACGTCCACAACGACTACCTCAATGAGGTCCTCGTCGAACAGGCGCAGGTCGAACAGGAACTGAAGCGCCAGGTCCCCCCCCCGGTAGCGTCACCCCCGCCGGGACGTCTACGGCGCAAGGAGGCGATATTCGATCTCGCGCGGGGTGAGTCAGTCGGGGCACCGTCGCCGCGGGCTATCGACTACCGCATCACCGGCTTCTGGCGCTGGAAGACGGTCGTCGTTCCGCCCAACGTCTACGTCGTCCACACCCGCCGCGGCCACGTCGAGCCGATCACCCTCGGCATGGGCACCTCGTTCCCCTTCGACCCCGCGACCGACGCCTTCCTGCTCATCCCGGCGTCGATGCAAACCATCGCCATCAACGCCAAGTGCATCACCAGCGAGCGCCAGGGCGTCCTGGTGCAGGCGTACGTGCAATGGATCATCGACGACCTGGCCACCGCCTACCGCCGCCTCGACTTCTCCGACTCCCTCGACCCGATGCGCATCGTCAACGTGCAGCTGCGCGAGCAGGCCGAGGCGGTCATCAAGGACAAGGTCGCTACCATGAGTATCGACCAGGTGCTCACCGACAAGCTGCCGATCATCGAGGAGTTGACGCAGCGCCTGCGCCTGCTGGCCGAAGGGACCTCCACCGGCCGCGACACGTCCGGGCTGGGGTTGAAGATCGTCACCGTGCAGATCAAGGAGGCGGTGGTCAGCTCGGCGCGGCTGTGGGAGAACCTTCAAAAGCCGTTCCGGGCCGAGCGCGAAAAGATCGCCCGGCTGGCGGAATTGGGGGAGCAGCAGAAGATCGCCGCCCGCGAGTTGGAGAGCCGGCAGGCGGGTGCGTCGGCGGAGATGGAGGCCGAGCAGTGCCTCGCCGAGCGCCGCGCCGCCATTGAGCAGGAGTGCTACAACCGCGACCAGGTCGAAAAGGGCCGGCGGCACAAGCTGGAACAGGAGGCGGAACGACTCGCCCTGACCGAGCGCAACCAGACCGAGATGGCTCGCAAAGCCGCGGAGCTGGAGCTGACCCTGAAGGGGCTGGAGCTGGAGGCGAAGCGCGTCGAGCAGGAGATCGAATCGATCCGGCGGCAGGCGGGGTTCGACGAGGCGAAGCACGAACAGGAACGGCGGCAGGTCCTGGCAGCGCTGCAACTGGAGGAGGAGCGCTCCAAGGCCGAGGCGGCGCGAGGCGAGCGCCAGGTGGCGCTGCTCAAGTCGCGGCGGGCGGTCGAGAATGACCTGTCGGAGTTGTTCGTCAAGGCGCGGCTGATCGAACGGCTGCCGGAGGTGGCGGCGGCGCTGAAGCCGGAGGAATTGCGGGCGGTGAGCATCAGCGGCGAAGGGGGCGGGGCCGGGCCGCTGCTCGGGTTCGTCGCCGGCGCGCTCAGCCTGGCCGAGGATGCGCTGAAGAAGCGGGCGGCCAGCAACGGTTCGGCCAACTGACCCTCGTCACAAGAACGCCCATCGGGATCGGCACCTCGGCCGATCCCGTCTTCATTTCCTCTTTTCTCTCCACACCTGTCCGTCGCCGGAAACGAGCAATTGCCGTTGACACAGAGCATGGGTTGTCTACGATGGGTCTTATTGAGAATGAATCTCAGTATCGAATGTTCCGGTGTCTCAAGTAAGCCGCCCCTGGGGAGGTCGAATGGCAGCGACATTGCGACAACCTGTTCGTCATCAAGGGTTTACTCTGATCGAGCTGCTGGTGGTGATCGCCATCATCGCCGCGCTGCTGGGCCTGCTGGTTCCCGCCGTCCAGAAGGTGCGTGAGGCGGCCGCACGCCTCCAGTGCAAGAACAACCTCAAGCAGATCGGCCTGGCCCTGCACAACTACCACGATGCCGAATTGTCGTTCCCTCCCGGCTACATCGCCTTCGGACCCTACTACGATGGGGCAACCGACACCGCACCGGGCTGGGGATGGGCTGCCTTCATCCTCCCGTATCTGGAGCAGGACAACCTCTACCGCCAGATCAACTTCGGCCAGCCGATTCAGTCCTCCCCGGCGGCGCAAGTGGTCGTCAAACTGTACTGGTGCCCTTCGGAGCCGACGGTGCCGGGGGCCTTCCCCGTCCCAGACGCCTTTGGCAGCCCCCTGGTTCTGGCGGCCCCCTCCAGCTACGCGGCCTGTGTCGGCGGCGACGAGTCGGGCACGACGGACGCGACCGGCCTGGGCGTCTTCTACCGCAACAGCCGGACGCGAATCACCGACATCACGGACGGGACGAGCAACACCATCCTGATCGGGGAAAAGGCGTGGTCCAATGCCAACGGCATCTGGGCCGGTGCCGTCCCAGGCGGCGTGATTAGGCGAGGTCCGTACAACCCCTGCCAGCCCGTGGTCCCTGGCGCCTGGTATCCTGCCGCCACGCTCGTCCTATCGCATGCCCACCTGAACAACGCTCTCCTTGACCCGGACGGCAGCGCCGGCATGGACGACTTCGGCAGCCGACACACAGGGGGATCAAACTTCGTCTTCGCCGACGGCTCGGTCCACTTCCTCCGCAGCATTCCCGGTGACAACGCGGACGGGACCTACACCGCCGCCGGCCTCGGCTTCCAGGCGCTGGGAACGCGGGCCAACGGCGAGGTCGTTCAAGGGCTGGACTATTGACCGAAAGGGGGACGAGCGTGCGACGGGATGTGCTGATCGGCGTGGGTGTCTTGCTGGCCCTGTTCGTTGTCGGTTGCGGCAGAGCACAGCCGACGATGGCAGGCGGCAAATGGGCCGCGGTCCTGCGTGACCCCGACATCACGCTGCGCAAAAAGGCGGCATTCACCTTGGGCAACATCGGGCCGACCGATCCAGCGGTTCTCCCTGCGCTGATCGGGGCGCTGAGGGATCCCGACGCCGGCGTGCGCCGCGAAGTAATCCTGGCGCTGGTGAAGTGTGGGCCGGCCGCCCGGGAGGCCGTGCCGACCCTGGACGAGCTGCGGCAGCAGGATCGCGATCCCCAGGTGCGGGCGTACGCCGGCCGGGCCCTGGAGAAGCTCCAGGCGGACAGGTAGGTTCCGGCTTGCGGCTGAGGGGTGGGGCAGGGAAGCGGGGGGCGCCGCGCCGACGCCCCCCGTGCCGCGGACCACTCAATCGACAAAGAACTTGCTGGAGACGCGGTCGCCCACCTTGAGCGGGGCGTTGACCCTGTTAATGACCTTGCCGACTGCGTTGTCGCCCTTCACGTTCTCGATGCGCAGCGTGCCGAGGTAGCGAAACAGCTTGTCCTCGGTGTGGCGGTACACTTCCAGGGTGTGGCCCTTGGCGAGGCCAGGGTCGCCGCTGACGGCGATGGCCACGAGGCCGGCGTCCGCGTCCACCTCGGTGACCTTCCCCTCGACGTTCCCCGGCGGCGGGTTCTTCCCGGCGGGTCGGGGCTTCTCCTCGGCGGCCTTGGGTTTCTCGGCGGCCTTCCAGAAGTCGTGCAGGCGCGTCACGCCCGACGGCAGCTTGTCGCTGACGAGGATGCCGTAGTCGCGCACCGCGAACTGCACCCCGGCGACGTCCTCCAGGAGCTGGAACGCGGCGCCCTGCGAGATGTTGGAAACACTTAGCGTGAGCTTCTTCGTCTTGAGGTCGCGCGGCAGGGTGTCCACGACCGGCACGCCGGCCTGGGCCTGGATCCATCGCAAAACGTCGTCCAGCGATTGTTCCTCAAATCTCACGTTGATTGGGGCGTCGAGCGCCTTGCGGAGCTTCTCGGCGACCGTTCCCCGCGGCTGCTGGTTCGCCGTCCAGGCCGTCTTTGCCTGGGTCATCGACAGGGTATAGATGAGGCGCTCCGCCGCGGTTTCATCAGTCCGGTGCAGTCTGAGGAACTCCCAGACCTGCATGGTCGCATCCGCCTTGTCGTCCTTCGTGGCCTTGCCGAGCAGGTAGGGCAATTCCGCTTGCGCCTTGGCGAGGTCGGCCTTGGCCGCCTGCAGCCCGGCCTTGGCGGCCTCGAGGTCGGCCGCTGCCTGTTTGACTTTCGCCTGGGCCGCGTCCACCTCCGACTGGGCCACCACGCCCTTCTTGGCGATGTCGGCCATCCTCTGATATTCCGCCTCCGCAAGCCGGACATTGGTCTCGGCCACCACGACCCGCGCCTGGGCCGTCTTGACGGCACTCTCCAGCGTCTCGGTGTTATGCTGGTGCGCCACGACCTTCTGGATCGCCTGCAGCCGGGCCCGATTCAGCTCCGCCTCCGCCTCGCGCATCTTCGCCTCGGCCACGCGCACGTCGGGGTTGTCGCGCAGCGCCTGGGCCAGCAATTCTTCTAATTGCGAGGGCTTTTTCTCCTCAGCCGGCTTTTTCGGCTCGCCCGGGGCGGGTTGTCCCATCGCGGCGCCGCCGAGCAGCAGCAGCGCCCCCACCAGGGCGGCGAGCCTAACCATCGTCGTTCGCATGTCGGGCCTCCTTTTCGCGGGCGTTCTTGATCGCCATCAGCAACCAGTTGTCGTCGGGCGAGAACTTCGAGTCGTCGGGCGAGCCGGCGTTCAGCGACTCCGAGTAGGCATGCAGCGCCGCCTCGGGATCGTTCTCCTCGGTGAGGTAGCGGTCGCCCGCCTGCCGCAGCCGGGCGGCGCGGTCGGGCCGGCGCTCGGCCGCGGGGTCGGCCGCGACAACCATCGGCGCCGGCGGCGGGGCCGGCCGTTCCTCCCGGACCACCTCGGCGGGGATGTCCTGGGGAGGAAACGCTGGCGCCAGCAGGCGCATGGTGAGCAGCCCGGCGGCGTAGCAAGCCGCCAGGGCGGCCGCCAGGGCGACCCGGCGCTGCCAGCGCCGGCGGCGCAGCCGGCGCGTCGTCGCCGCGAGGACGGATTGTCGCAGCGCCTCGGCATCGATGGGGCCGGGCGGGGCGAGCAGGTCTTCCAGGGGATCGCGTTCGGGGGTGTCGCTCATGGCGTTACTCCGGGTTGCCGTAGGCGGCGCGGAACGCCTCGCGGGCGCGGGTCAGCAGCGACTCGACGGCCTTGGGCGTCTCGTGCCACTCGGCGGCGATGTCGGCAACGGCCCGGCCTTCGAGATACTTCGCCCGCAGGACGGCCTCGTGCCGCTCGGACAGTTCGGCCAGGGCCCGGGCGATCCGGCCGGCCCGCTCGCGCCGCAGCGCCTCGGCGTCGGCCGACTCGGCCGTGCCGTCGGCACAGGAAACGCCGTTCGCGCGGGCGAAGGGGTCGTGACGGCGGGCGCGGCGGAAGCGGTTGCGGAGCAGGTTGGCCGCGATGCCGCGCAGCCAGCCGGCGAAGGTGCCGGCCTCGGGGTCGAAGTGGCGGACGCGCCGCACGGCGGTCAGCCAGGTTTCCTGCACCACCTCCTCGGCCACGTCGCGCAGGCCACTGCAGCGCCACAGGACGTAGGCGAACAGGGCGTCAAAGCATTCGTCGTACCACGCGCGCCAGGCCGACTCGTCGCCGGCCAGGACGGCGCGGCGCAGGGCGCGCTCGCGCCCGACGCGCTCGCTGGATTGCATGACTGCGCCTTGGTCGGTCCTCCGCGGTCCTTCCACCAGGCAGATTGTCGCAGCCCCTGGGAATCCTTCGCCACGTCCCGGCCGCTTGCGGCTTCGCAGGCCGTGCGAAGCCGCAAGCGGCCCCAAACCTATACGCGGCGTACATCTTAGCTTGTCACCCAGGCGTGTCGCCAATACAGTAGCATTCCCCCGCGCACTCGGGGGCCGGAAGAGGCGAACCCCCTGCTCTCGTGGACTCGTGACCCATGCCGGAAGTGCTCGACTGGCGGAGTGCCGCCGACCCGCGGCCCCTGGTCCGCCGCGCCGCCCAGGCGCTGGCCGAGGGCGCGGTCGTCGCCTTCCCCACGGACACCGTGTACGCCCTGGCGGCCAGCGCCCTCATCCCCGAGGCGGTCGCGAAGCTGTGTCGCAGCAAGAAGCGCGACGACGGGCGGCCGATGACCCTGGCCGTCCGCGGCGCCGGCGAGGCGCTCGACTGGGTACACGAGATGAGCCCGCTCGGCCGGCGGCTGGCGCGGCGCTGTTGGCCGGGGCCGGTCACACTGGTCTTCGGCGGCGCCGAGGAGGGGCTCGTCAGCCGCCTGGCCGAGCCGGTGCGCCGCCGCGTCTGCCCGTCAGGGAGTGTTGGCCTGCGCACCCCCGCCCACCGCGCCATCCTGTGTACCATGCAGCTCCTGCCCGGCCCGCTCGTCCTCACCAGCGCCAACACGACCGGCGCCCCGGCCGCGACGAGCGCTACGGCCGTGCTCGAGGCGCTGGGCGAGGACGTGTCGGTCATCATCGACGACGGGCCCACGCCGCTCGGCCGGTCCTCGACGGTGGTCCGGGTGGACGGTAACGCCTGGAGCGTGCTGCGCGAAGGGCCGATGTCGGCGGCAGAGGTGGGGGAGCAGACGGCGTGCCTGACCGTCTTCGTCTGCACGGGCAACACGTGCCGCAGTCCGCTGGCCGAGGGGCTCTTCAAGAAGAAGTTGGCCGAACGGCTCGGCTGCCCGGTCGAGGACTTGCCGCGGCGCGGATTTCTGGTGATTTCCGCGGGGCTGGCGGCGATGATGGGGGGAGCGGCGGCGGACGAGGCGGGCGAGGCGGCGAGGGCGTACGGTGCCGACCTGACGGGCCATGTCAGCCGACCGCTGACGCCGGAGCTGGCGGCGCAGGCCGACTACCTGGTGGCCATGACTCGTGGCCACCTGCTGGCCCTGGCGGGCGGCTTCGCCGGGACCGGCGCCCGGCCGCGCCTGCTATCGCCCGCCGGCGAGGATGTCAGCGACCCGCTCGGCGGCGAGCAGCACGTCTACCGGGAATGCGCGGAACAGATCTGGGGCTGTCTCGATCACCTGGCGGCGGAAATCATGAATTGAAGATTGCCGATTGCCGATTGCCGATTGCTCGATCCAAATCTGCAATCTGCAATCGGCAATCGGCAATCGGCAATCGGGTGTACGGCCATGAAGATTGCGATCGGCAGCGACCATCGCGGGGTCGAGGTGAAGCGGCGCATCGTGGCACTGTTGCGGCAGCTGGGCCACGAGGTGCTCGACGTGGGGCCGGAGAGCAAGGACAGCGTCGATTACCCGG
>DATFNV010000754.1:0-4752 GCA_035266225.1 Gemmataceae bacterium | reverse complement strand
CGGTTCACCTGGCGGGGGCCGCCTTCGGCTTCGGCTACTACAAACGTAACTGGCGGCTGGCGCCGCTGTGGCAGACGCTGACGCGCTTCCGGCTGCCCCAGCGCCGGCCGCGCGTGCGCATCTACGACGAGGAGGAGCCGCTGGCCCGTCGGCCGCGCCCCGCGCCCGCGCCAACCGCCGTCACCACAGCGCCGTCCCCCCCGGCCGACGAACACCTCGAAGCCCAGGTGGACGCCGTGCTGGAGAAGGTGGCACGCTCCGGCCGCGATAGCCTCACCGAAACGGAGAAGGCCCTGCTGGTCCGCGCCAGCGAGGTTTACAAGCGCAGGCAACGGTCCTGAGACGGATAGGAGGAAAGTCGATGCCGCTGTACGAATTCGCCTGTCAGAAGTGCGAGCACACCTTCGAGGAGCTGGTCCACAACGGCGAGGCGGTCGAGTGCCCCGAGTGCCACGGCCGGAAGGTCGAGCGCCTGTTGAGCCTGCCGGGCCGACCGAAGATCGTCAACCAGTCGCTGCCGATGACGTGCAACCCCAAGGCGCCGCCGTGCGGCCCGGGGTGCTGCAGGTTGTGACGATTTCTGCTGTAGGGAACGCCCTCCGTGGCGTTCCGGTAGGACCGGAACGCCACGGAGGGCGTTCCCTACAGGTCCAACCTACGGAGTCTCCTCGTGCGTCCCACCGCTGTCGCACTCGTTCTGCTGTTCGCCGCCCTGCCCGGCCGCGCCCAGGTACTCGACGACAAGGAAAAGGCCGACGGCTTCGTGCCGCTCTTCGACGGCAAGAGCCTCGACGGCTGGAAGGTCTACGACGGCAAGCCGGAGGTGTGGGCCGCCGAGGACGGCCTCATCGTCTGCAAGGGCGGCGGCGGCGGTTGGCTCGGCACGACGCGCGACCACGACAACTTCGTCCTGCGCCTGGAGTACCGCCTGAAGCCGGCGGGCAACAGCGGCGTCTACATTCGCGCCCCGGAAAAGGGGCACATCAGCCGCGCCGGCATGGAAATCCAGGTCCTCGACGACAACCACCCCAGCTACGCCAAGCTCGACTTCTACCAGTACACCGGCTCGATCTACCACGTCGTGCCGCCGGCCCGGCGCGCCGGCAAACCGGCCGGCGAATGGAACACCCTGGAGATCCGCGCCGACGGCCGGCAGGTGGTCGTCGTCCTCAACGGCAAGAAGATCGTCGATGCCGACCTCGACCGCTGCCTGAAGGACCCCGAGGTCGCCAAGGAGCACACCGGTCTGGCGCGCACGTCGGGCCGCATCGGCTTGCAGAGCCACAGCGAGCGCGTCGAGTTCCGCAACCTGCGCGTCAAGGAATTGAAGTAGCCGATCTCGTCCGACGGGGCCGCGTCAAGAAATAGTCGTACAATTATCACACCGCAGCGTACACACGGCGGCCACGGTGCGAAAAGGGCCGGTGCGGATCGCGAGGTTGGCAGCGTCCTCGTGGTCGGCCGGCCCTGCTTTTTTGCCCAAGCTTGACCTGTCCGCCGCCTTTCCGATATAACGCAGTGTCGCCCGTCGAGTCCCCACCCACGCGAAGAGGCCGCCTCCGCGAGGACTGGCGATGCAGGCGAGAACCAGCACATGCCCTCACTGCGGCCGCGTGAATACGTTCGACCGCTTGCCCTTCAATGGCTATCTGGAGTGTGTCGGGTGCAAGAACGAGTTTGACACGAACCTGTTCAATGGCTGGGATGCGATCGGCTGGTTGGTCCCCACTGGCCTGGTTCTCGTTGGGCTAATCGTAGGAATAAGATTCCTGATTTGGCATTAGCATTACTCTGCTGAGCCGGCTCCCTTGCCTCGCTTCCGAGGACTGGTAGATAAATGTCGAAAACTTTGCCCACGCTGGCCTTCGTTAGCCTCGGCTGTCCGAAGAACCTGGTCGATTCCGAGCGTATGCTCGGCAAGCTGGCCCAGGACGGCTACGCGCTGACGCCCGACGCCGACGGGGCCGACGTGGTCGTGATCAACACCTGCGGCTTCATCGAGCCGGCCCGGCAGGAGTCGCTCGCCGTCATCCGCGAGATGCTCGCCCTCAAGGAGCAAGGCCGCGTCGGCGCCGTCGTCGTCGCCGGCTGCCTCGCCGAGCGCAAGAAGGACGACCTGCTGCAAGAGGTGCCCGGCGTCGATCACATCGTCGGCGTCTTCGGCCGCGAGGAGATCACGCAAGTCGTCGAGCGGGTTCGGAGCCGCGACCGTGAGGGAGCGGGATTGCAGCGCAGCCTGTTCCGCCCCGCCCCGGTGCGCGCCCTCGACGACACCGCCCGCCTGCGCATCACCCCGCGCCACTACGCCTACCTCAAAATCTCCGAGGGCTGCGACCGCCTTTGCACCTTCTGCGCCATCCCCGGCATGCGCGGCAAGCACGTCACCAAGCCGATCGAAGAGGTGCTGCGCGAGGCCAAGGAACTGATTGCCGACGGCGTGCGCGAGCTGATCGTCGTCGCCCAGGACACGACCTACTACGGCCTCGACCTCTACGGCCGGGTGCGCCTGGCCGAATTGCTGCGCGAACTGGACGGCCTCGACGGCCTGGAGTGGATTCGACTCCTCTACGCCTACCCGATGTATTTTACCGACGAACTGATCGAAACTATCGCCGGGGCGAAGAAGGTCCTGCCCTACCTCGACATGCCTCTGCAGCACGTCAGCGATCGGGTCCTCCGGCGCATGCAGCGGCGCGTCGATCGGGCCGCGACCGAGGAATTGGTCGGCAAGCTGCGCCAGGCCATGCCGGACCTGGCGATGCGCACGACGTTCATCGTCGGCTTTCCGGGCGAGACCGAGGCGGAGTTCGACGAACTGGTCGAGTTCGTCAAGGCGTCGCGCTTCGAGCGCGTCGGCGTCTTCCCCTATTCGTTCGAGCCGGGGACGCCGGCGACGCGCCTCGACGGCCACCTGCCCGAGGAGGTGAAGCAGGAGCGGCGCGACCGGTTGATGGAGGCCCAGCAGGAGGTCGCCTTCCGCTGGAGCGGTGAGCAGGTCGGCCGCGAGCTGGACGTCATTATCGACGGCTCCGACCCGGAGGTGCCGAACCACGCCCTGGGCCGCAGCTACGCCGACGCCCCGGACATCGACGGGGTGGTGCGCGTCAAGGGGAAGCGGCTGCACGCCGGGGATTTCGTCCGGGTGAAGGTGACGGGCGCCGACGGCTACGACCTGGCCGCCCGCGCCATTGGGACGGGGAGGTAGCGCATGGCGACGATGGCCACTCCGCCGAAGCGACCGCCGATCGTCAACCTGCCGAACGTGCTGACCTTCGCGCGCTTCGTGCTGGCGATGGTGCTGTTCGTCCTGATTGCCTACAACGAGTCGATCCCTGGGGTCTGGCTCTGGTGCCTGGGCGTCTTCGCGGCCGCGGCTGTCACGGACTACTTCGACGGCTACTACGCGCGCAAGCTGGGGCTAACGAGCACGCTGGGCCGCAACCTCGACCCGGTCGTGGACAAGGTGCTGATGTGCGGGGCGTTCACGTTCTTGCTGCCGTTGGAGCACGCCAAGGACATCGACCTGCGGCCCTGGATGGTCGTGGTGGTGCTGTCGCGCGAGTTGATCATCACCAGCCTGCGCGGCTTTTTGGAAAGTCAGGGGATCCGCTTCGGTGCCGACATGCTGGGCAAGATCAAGATGTGGCTGCAGTGCGCCGCCCTCGCCGCGGTGTTCGTGACCTTCCACGAATTCGATCCCGACAGCTGGCGGACGAAATGCTGCCCCTGGTTCATCTACGTGATGGTGGCGGCGACGGCGCTGAGCGGGGCGCAGTACCTGTGGAAGGCGACGCTGCTGCTGAAGGCGGATTGACGCCGCTTGCGGCTTAGCGTTCGCTCCACCCTGGTGAAGCGAACGCTAAGCCGCAAGCGGCCGGGAGGCAACGATGCCCGGGTTCTGCATCGTCGGCTGCGGCATGATCGCCCGCTTCCACGCCCGCGCCTTGAATGAGGTGCCGGGGGCGAAGCTCGTGGCGCTGGTCAGCCGTAAGACGGCGAGCGCCAAAAAGATGGCCGACGAACTCGGCCTGCGGGTGGATCTCTACGAAGACCTCTCGCAAGCCCTGGCCCGCCGCGACCTGGACGTGGTCATCGTCGCGACCCCATCGGGCTTCCACGCCGAGCCGGCGGTGGCCGCGGCCGCCGCCGGCAAGCACGTCGTCGTCGAGAAGCCGCTGGAAATCACCCTGGAGCGCTGTGACCGCATCATCGAGGCGTGCGACCGCCACGGCGTGCAGCTCTGCACCATCTTCCCCTCGCGCTTCGCCGACGCCAATGTCGCCCTGCGCCGCGCCGTCGAGGCCGGCAAATTCGGCCGCGTCACCCTCGGTGAGACGACCTGCAAGTGGTGGCGGCCGCAGTCGTACTACGACGAGGGCGGCTGGAAGGGGACCAAGGCGCTCGACGGCGGCGGGGCGCTGATGAACCAGGCGATCCACAACGTCGATCTCTTGTACTGGCTCATGGGCGACGTGGAATCGATCACAGCCTTCTGCGCCACTCTGGCCCACGTGCGGATCGAGGTCGAAGACACCGCCGTCGCCGCCTTGCGGTTCAAGAACGGTGCGCTTGGCTTGATCGAAGCCGCCACGAGCGCCTACCCCGGCCTCCTGAAGCGGACCGAGATTCATGGCGACCGGGGCTCGGCCCGAGTCGAGCAAGACGACATCACACTCTGGGAATTCCAGGAGAAAGTCTTGAGCGACAACGAGGTTTACGCCGCCATGGCGGTTCACAGCGGCTTCAAGGCCG
>DATFNV010000753.1:0-11756 GCA_035266225.1 Gemmataceae bacterium | reverse complement strand
AAACGCTTGCGGTTTCGCGTTCGCCTCGCTGCTCTGCTGATAAGTGGTCGATAGCAGGATCGTCTTGTGTAGCTTTTTGATCGACCACCCCTCTTCCATGAAGGACCGCGCGAGGTAGTCGAGCAGCTCGGGGTGCGTCGGCGGCTCGCCGCGGAGGCCGAAGTCGCCCGGCGTCCGCACCAGGCCGCGGCCGAAGTGGTGCAGCCAGACGCGGTTGACCATGACGCGCGCCGTGAGTGGGTTGTCCTTGCTGGCGATGGCCCGCGCCAGCTCCAGTCGGCCGCTGCCGTCGGTGAACGGCTTGCGCGCGTTGGGGGACAGCACTTCCAGGAACTGCCGCGGCACCGCCGGCCCGTGGTTGTTCGGGTTGCCGCGCAGGAAGACCACTGGCTCGACCGGCTGCACTGCGTCGATCAGCACCATCGCCTGCGGCGGGGCGCCGGGGTGTGTCGCCCTGAGCTTATCGACCTTGTTTTGCAGCTCGCGCCGCTCCTCGAAGAACTTGCGGTTCTTCTTTTGCAACTCCTCCTTATTCTTCTCCTCGAAATCCTTGACCGCCTGTTCCAGCGCCTTCCGCTCCTTTTCGTAGGCGAGGTAGGCCGGTGTCGGGTCCGGGGTCGCCAGGACCGGCAACTCCTTCGGTTCGACGCTGCTGGCGAAGACCCCGTAGAGCGAGTAATAGTCCCGCATGGGGATGGGGTCGAACTTGTGGTCGTGGCAGCGGGCGCAGCCGACGGTCATCCCCTGCAGGCCGCGCATGACGACGTCCAGGCGGTCGTCGATGATGTCGGGCGTGCTGTTGAGGAAGCGACGGCCCAGCGTCAGGAAGCCCAGCGCCGCCAGCGGGCGCTTGTCGTCGCCCGGCAGCTTGTCGGCCGCGATCTGCTGAACCACGAACTGGTCGTAGGGCAGGTCGTCGTTGAAGGCGCGAATGACATAATCGCGATAGGTGTAGGCGAACGGGTAGCGGCGTTCCTCCTGGAAGACGTAGCCCTTGGTGTCGGCGTAGCGGGCGACGTCGAGCCAGTGGCGGGCCCAGCGCTCGCCGTAGGGCGGCGAGGACAGCAGCCGGTCGATGACCTTCTCCCAGGCGTCCGGCGCGGGGTCGTTGACGAACGCCTCGACCTCGTCGGGCGCCGGCGGCAGCCCGGTCAGGTCGAGGGCCGCGCGCCGAATGAGGGTGCGCCGGTCGGCGGGGGGTGCCGGCTCCAGCCCTTGCTCTTCGAGTTTCGCCAGGACGAACAGGTCGAGCGGCGTCTTCGCCCAGTCGCGGCGGCGGACGGACGGGGGCAACGGCTTGCGGATCGGCTGAAAGGCCCAGTGCTTGGCGCGCGCCTCCGCCACCGAGGACGCCCCCTTCGCGGCCTGTTCCGGCCACGGGGCGCCCATCTTGACCCAGGCCGCCAGGGCGTCGATGGCCGGGTCGGACAGCTTCTTCTTCGGCGGCATTTTCGTGTCGCCGTCGTGGCGCACGGCCTTGATGAGGGCGCTGCTGTCGGGATCGCCAAGGACGACGACCGGCTCGCCGCCGGCCCCCTTGAGGAGGTTGGCCCGCGAGTCGAGGCGCAGGCCGCCCTTCTGCTTCTCGGGGCCGTGACACGCGAAGCAATTCTCGGCCAGGACCGGGCGCACCTTCGACTCGAAGAACTCGACGGCCTGGGGCGACGGCCTCTCGTCGGCGCGCGCCGTCGCGACCGCTACGACTATCGCGACCGTTGCCAGGACCACGGATGCTCTCATGTGGCGGCTCGCGGTGCGTGGTGGGAGGGCGGGGGCGCCGGCGGGGAGGGTGGACTAGAAGTATTATCGCAGCCGGAGGGGGAAAAAGCCAGTCCCGTCCGCAATCCGGCAATCCGCCTTACCTGTCCGCCCGGAACGCGACCATGTCGTGGCGCTTGATGACGAACCCGGGCTGTCCGTCGGGGCGCGGGCCCATCGTGTAGACGCCGAACTTGCCCGAGGTGGTCTCGGCGACGTACAGCGCCGCCTGGCCGATCGAGATTTGACCCGTGGTCATCAGGAAATGGACGTTGGCCCGCGGCGCCAGACCGAACTCGGTCACCAGGTCGGTCTCGGCCCAGCCGTTGATCTTGCCCTTGTCGCGGTCGATGACGGTGGCCAGCAGTTTGCCCGAGTGGTAGTCGAGCAGCCAGACGCCGTCGGTCGGGGCGCGCGGGTTGGTCGAAACCGAGCCGGTACACATGACGAAGTCCTCATGGCGGTCGGCGGTCCCCGCCAGCGCCGGCGGCGCCTTCATCGACCAGGCGGCGACGCCCAGCGCCCCCAGGCCGATCCCCACGACCATCCAGAACAGCCGGCCGGACTCTTTCATGATTCGCTCCCTGACCTGGGGCGGACGGGACGGCACGCCTTCGCGACGACTTATAGCAACCTTCCCCGCGGCCGCAACTCCACTTCCGCGGGCGTTGACGCGGCTCGTCTCCCGTTTTAGCATGACTGCCTGGATTGCCCCCCCCGACGTATCACCCTTTTTCAGGCAGGCACCCTCATGCGCGCACGACTCCCCGGCCGTCACCTGGCGTTCCTCGTCGCCGCCCTCCTGGCCGCCCCCGCTTACGCGGACGGCGACAAGAAGGAGCGCGACATCTTCGACTACGAGGCGCAGAAGGACGCCAAGGATGTCAAGAAGATCGTTTTCGTCGCCGACACCGACCCGCACGGCGACCGCGGCAACCACGAGTTCCTGGCCGCCGCCATCTACTTCGCCCGCACGATCAACGCCACCTACCCCAAGGCCTGGTGCGTGGTCCACACCAAGGCGAAGTGGCCGAAGGACCTCAAGCACGCCGACACGGTCATCGTCCTGCTCAACCACGGCGGCACCGCGGTCAACGACGCGGTCAAGGAGGCCGTCGCGCGCGGCGCCGGCTTCATGGCGATCCACTACGGCGTCGAGGTCAACAAGGGCGACCAGGGCGACAACTACCTCAAGTGGCTCGGCGGCTATTTCGAGACGTTCTGGTCGGTCAACCCCTGGTGGACGCCCGATTTCAAGGAACTGCCCAAGCACGAAGTCACGCGCGGCGTCAAGCCATTCACGATCAACGACGAGTGGTACTACCACATGCGCTTCGTGGAAGAGATGAAAGGCGTGACGCCGATCCTCGTCGCCCTGCCGCCGAAGAACACAATCCAGGGGGAGGGGAAAAAGTCCAGCTCGCACGGCGGCAACCCGGCGGTGTGGGAGGAAGTGTCGGCGGGGAAGAAGCAGGTGATGGCCTGGGCCTACGAGCGGCCCGAGGGCGCCCGCGGCTTCGGCTTCACCGGCCTGCACAAGCACGCCAACCTGGCCGACGACAACTTCCGCACCCTGCTTCTCAACGCCGTCGCCTGGGTGTCGAAGCTGGAGGTGCCGGAGAAGGGGGTGCCGTCAAAGACCCTGACCCGCGACGAGTTGGAGCAGCTCATCGACGACGGCAAATTGGCGGTGAAGAAGCGCGGGATTTAGAGTCTGTTGCGGAAGCCGCTTGCGGCTTAGCGGATTCCAGCTTCCGCTAAGCCGCAAGCGGCTTCCGCAACTGACTCTTAGTTGTTCGACCCTTGCCGCTCGGCGAGAACAGTCCGACGGAGGGGATCACCCCCCCGGCGTGTTCGGGGGGGAGGGCGTCCGGAGATCGCGCTGCACGGAAAACCAATGCACCGGCGCCAACTCATCCCGGAACCCCCAGCCGTCGGACGGACCATCGCTCAGGGCCGCCGCGAGTTGCAGCGCCGCGCGGACCACGTCGGCTGTCACCTGTTCCGCGTGCCCCGTCCAGCGCACACAGGTGTCGCCGCCAGCCGTCGTGAACCGTGCCCCGCCCGTGTCCGGCGCCGGCTCGGTTGCGAACACGCTGCCCCAGGCCGACCCGCCGCCGAAGTGCCAGGCCGCGGTCGCCTCGTCCCACGGCCCGCGCCACGCCAAGTGGTCGCGGAAGACGAGCTGCCCACGCCGGCGCACTTGAAACTCCTGCACCAGGGCGGCGAAGCGGAACCGCTCCGACGCCGCCCCGCGCGCGTAGCGCCCGGCGAGTCCCACGTCGCCCCAGACGAAGCCGGCTCCCTCGTCCAGCTCCACCGCGACGCGCTGGTAGTAGCGACAGCGGGCGAAGGGAATGCTCGGGCCGGGTAACACCACCAGCACCGCCCCGGCTTCCACGCGGATGCGCCATTGCTGCGTCGCGAAGCCGACCGGGCAGGGGTGGATGCGCGTCGCCGACTGGCCGACGACGACGGCCCGCGTCCCCGCTCGCGCCGTGAGGCACACGAGTTGGCCGTCGCCGTCGAGGAGGCCGGCGGTGGGGTTGAGCAGGTAGACCAAAGCGGGACGGCCGTCGCCGAGGGGGAACGGCGGCAGCACGCGCAGCGGCACCTGCTGGTAGCAGGAGCCGAGGCCGGTGCCGCCCGCGCGGGCCACCAGTTCCAGGCGCAGCCCGCCGACCCGGCCGGCCTCGCTCGCCGACAGGAGCAGGCCGCGGAACTCCGGCGGCGTCACGAAGTCCGCGGCCGTGATGCGAGTTGGGTCCGCACCCATTTCAGCAGCTCCTCGACGCCTTCGCCCGTCCGCAAACTCATGAACAGGAACGGCCGGTCGCCGCGCATCTTCTTGCTGTCGCGGCGCATCACGTCGAGGTCGGCGCCGACGAGCGGGGCCAGGTCGGTCTTGTTGATGACCAGCAGGTCGCTGCGCGTGATGCCCGGCCCGCCCTTGCGCGGGATCTTGTCGCCCTCGGCCACGTCGATGACGTAGATGGTGCGGTCGGCCAGCTCCGGCGAGAAGGTGGCCGCGAGGTTGTCGCCGCCCGATTCGACGATCACCGCTTGCAGCCCGGCGAAGCGCTTCTCGAGGTCGGCGACGGCGGCAAGGTTGATGCTGGCATCCTCGCGGATGGCGCTGTGCGGGCAGCCGCCGGTCTCGACGCCGACGATGCGCTCCAGCGGCAGCGCCTCGCGCCGGGCCAGGAATTCGGCGTCCTCGCGCGTGTAGATGTCGTTGGTGATGACCGCGAGGTTGAACTGCGGCCAGAAGGTGCGGCACAGGCGCTCGACCAGCGCCGTCTTGCCCGAGCCGACCGGCCCGCCGACGCCGAGGGTGAACACCTGGCGGCGCGGCCCGGAGTACGGCCCCGAGCCATGCCCCTCGTGCGAGTGGTCGCGGTGGAAGGCGAGCGGGGGGCGTAGGCACCCCGCTTCAGGAGCGGAAGAGCCGCGTGTATAGATGGCTTTGTGCATCGCAAATGACCTCGTAAGCGGGGCAGAAGCTGCCGGCGGTGTCCAGGGCGCGGTCGGCCAGTTCCTCGGCCAGGTCGCGGATGTCGTCGTGCAGGCGGGAGAGGACTTGCTGCCCGTGCGTGTGGCCGATGGGGATGGCCCGGACGCCGGCGCCGATGACCCCGAGGGCGGCCTGGTGCAGGTACACGAGGAGGGCGTCGATCGGCGTTGCACCGGCCGTCGCGGCCAATGTAGCGAATACGGGGGCATGGTGCCACGGTCCCGCTGAGGCCGCTCGCAGTTCGGCGACGGCGGGCGCGGCCCAGGCCCAGGAATCGGCGAGGCTCAGGAGCTGCTCGCCCATCTCGCGGCTGGCGTGGCGCAGGGTCGTCGGGACGACGGTGGCATCAAGCAGGTCGTTTGCCACTGCTACCAGTGGCCAATCTGCCTCGGTCGCCGCGCGGCAGACCGCCGCGACCACGACGCCCTCGCACGGCCCGGAGGAATAGCACAGCCAGAGGCGGACCCAGCCCTCCAGGGTCAGGGCATCGCAAACGTCGCCGTGATCGATGGTGGCCTCCAGCCCCCACGAATGGCTGTAGCCGCCGATGGGCAGCGCCGAGTCGCCGAGTTGCAGGAGGCGGAGGTTCATGCGGGGATTCGTTTAGCGGCCGCCCTCGGGGCGGCGCGGATTCATCGGTTCGCGAAACGAGAAATCGAGGGCGGCCGCTAAACGGGGTTAGAACAAGAAATACCGCTGCGTCATCGGCAGCACCTTGGCCGGCTCGCACGTCAGCAGTTCCCCGTCCGCCCACACCCGGTACGTGTCCGCATCGACGCGGATCTCCGGCGTGGCCGTATTGTTCGGCAGATCCTTCTTCCCGATCTTGCGACACCCCTTCACCGCCACCACCGGCCGCTGCAAGCCGTACTGCTTCGCCACCCCGTCCTCAACAGCCGCCTGCGATACGAACGTCAGGCTGCACAGCGTGTTGGCCCGGCCGAAGGCGGCGAACTGCGGCCGCATCAAGACCGGCTGCGGCGTCGGAATGCTGGCATTGGCGTCTCCCATTTGGGCGTAGGCGATCATGCCGCCCTTCAGCACCAGTTCCGGCTTCACCCCGAAGAACGCCGGCTTCCACAGCACCAGGTCGGCCCACTTGCCCGGCTCGACGCTGCCGACGTGCTCCGCGATGCCGTGCGTGACCGCCGGGCAGATGGTGTACTTGGCGACGTAGCGCTTCGCCCGGGTATTGTCGTTGCGGGCCGTGTCTCCCGCCAGGGGGCCGAACTGCGCCTTCATCTTGTGCGCCGTCTGCCAGGTGCGGATGACCACCTCGCCGATGCGGCCCATCGCCTGCGAGTCGGACGAGATCATGCTCAGCGCCCCGCGGTCGTGCAGAATGTCTTCCGCGGCGATGGTCTCGGCCCGGATGCGGCTCTCGGCGAAGGCCACGTCCTCCGGCACCGAGCGCGACAGGTGGTGGCACACCATCAGCATGTCGAGGTGCTCGTCGATGGTGTTGACCGTGAACGGCCGAGTCGGGTTGGTGCTCGACGGCAGGACGTGCGGCAGGCTCGCCATGCGGATGATGTCGGGGGCATGGCCGCCGCCGGCCCCCTCGGTGTGGTAGGTGTGGATCGTCCGCCCGCCGATGGCCGCGATGGTGTCCTCGACGAAGCCCGACTCGTTGAGCGTGTCGGTGTGAATGGCCACCTGGACGTCGAACTCGTCGGCGACGCCCAGGCAACAATCGATCACCGCCGGGGTCGTGCCCCAGTCCTCGTGCAGCTTCAGGCCGCAGGCCCCCGCCCGCACCTGCTCCTCCAGAGGACCGGGGAGGCTGCCGTTGCCCTTGCCGAGAAAGCCGAGGTTGATCGGGAACGCCTCGGCCGCTTGCAACATGCGCTGCAGGAACCAGGCGCCGGGGGTGCAGGTCGTGGCGTTGGTGCCGGTGGCCGGGCCGGTGCCGCCGCCGAGCAGCGTCGTCAGCCCCGCGGCCAGCGCCGTCTCGATCAACTGCGGGCAGATGAAGTGGACGTGACTGTCGATGCCGCCGGCCGTGACGATCAAGTTCTCGCCGGCGATGACCTCGGTGCCGGGGCCGATGACCAACTTCGGATCGACTCCGGGCTGGATGAGCGGGTTGCCGGCCTTGCCGACACCGACGATACGACCGTCGCGGACACCGACGTCGCCCTTGACGATGCCCCAGTGGTCCAGGACGACGGCGTTGGTGATGACCAGGTCAAGGGGTGGGTGCGGCGGCGTGCTGGGCAACGGCGATTGGCCCTGGCTGTCGCGGATCACCTTGCCGCCGCCGAACTGCACCTCCTCGCCGTAGACCGCGAAGTCTTTCTCGACCTCGATGAGGAGTTCCGTATCGGCGAGGCGAATGCGGTCGCCGGTAGTGGGGCCGTAGTGACCGGCGTAGGACGAACGCGACAGCTTCAGACTCATGGACAAACTCCCGAAGAATTAGCCACAGATGAACACGGATGAACACGGATGAGAAGAAGATTTTATTCTCATCCGTGTTCATCCGTGTTCATCTGTGGCTAATTCTTCTTATCACAGAAGCCGGCCTTGCGGAGTTGCTCCAGGGCTTGTTGCTTGACGGACGGGTTGTCGAGCGCCCCCATGACGAGGCCGCTGCCGCCGTAGACCTGCCGGGCGCCGCCCAGCGCCACCAGGCGCACCGTCTTCACCTCGCCCGGCTCGAAACGCACCGCCGTCCCCGCCGGCAGGTCGAGGCGCATGCCGTAGGCCGCTTCACGGTCGAAGACCAGCGTCCGATTGACCTCGAAGAAGTGGAAGTGGGAGCCGACCTGCACCGGCCGGTCGCCGGTGTTGTTGACTTCCAGGGTGCAGGTCGGCCGACTCGCGTTCAGCTCGACCGCCGCGCCGTCAAAGAAGTATTCGCCAGGAATCATGGGATGGTCGCGCGCAGCCGCAAGGGGCGCTCATGGGATGGGTTGGTAAACGGTAATCAACTTGGTGCCGTCGGGAAAGGTGGCCTCGACCTGCACCTCGGGGATCATTTCGCTGACGCCTTCCATGACGTCCTGGCGGGTGAGGAGGGTGCGGCCGGCGCTCATGATCTCGGCAACGCTTCTGCCGTCGCGCGCCAGCTCCAGCAGGTGGCTGGTGAGGAGCGCCACGGCTTCCGGGTGATTCAGCTTCAGGCCGCGGGCACGGCGGGCTCGGGCCAGGTCGGCCGCTACGTGAATCAGCAGCTTGTCTCGTTCCTGAGGCGACAGATGCATGGCGCACTCACTTCGGGGTCGGTCGGAAGGAGTCGGCGACATGATAATGAAGACTCGCGCCGCCGTACAGGTCTCTTTCCCTACCCTCACCCACTTCCCAACCCGCGCGCAAAACCTACCGAGCACGGGAAACCGCCCAGACGCCGGATCGGTTTTTCCTTGACTCTTTTGCTCGACGTCGATCACAATGCTGAGGTCCTGTCCGAAAGCCAACAGGGAACACGGACCTTTTTCTCGGGAAAAGGTCCGCGCTGAAGGAGAAGTTGCCGCGCTTCGTGGCCGGCGAGATCCATCAGAAGTAAGCGGGCCGGTGAGCTGGAGGTATCTCTGATGAACAAGCCATGCCGTTTCCTGCCCCTGCTCGTGGTCGCCGTCGGGCTGGGGATGTGCGGAACGCCCCGGCTGGCTGAGGCTGCCAAGGAGCCCGAGGGGTACGACGTGCTGATCCGCGGCGGGACCGTTTACGACGGCTCGGGCAACCCGCCCCGGCGGGCCGACGTGGGCATCAAGGGCGACCGCATTGTCGCCGTGGGGGACCTGGCCGCGGCGACCGCAAAGACCGTGCTGGAGGCCCGGGACCTGGCGGTGGCACCCGGATTCATCAACATGCTCAGCTGGTCCACCGATTCCCTCCTGGTCGATGGCCGGGGGCAGAGTGAAGTCCGGCAGGGCGTCACGACCCAGGTGATGGGCGAGGGCTGGTCGTGGGGGCCCGTCAATGCCGCCATCAAGAAGCGCATGAAGGCGGAACAGACCGACATCAAGTACGACATCGAGTGGAACACGCTGGGCGAATACCTGTACTTCCTCCAGCGCAAGGGCGTCTCGCAGAACGTGGCGTCCTTCCTCGGGGCCACGACGGTGCGCGAGCACGTCCTCGGCCTGGACAACAAGAAGCCGACGGCGGACGAACTGGAACAGATGCGCCGGCTGGTGGACCGGGAAATGCGCGACGGGGCCCTGGGCATCGCCACGGCCCTGGAATATGCCCCGGCTTACTACGCCGACACGCAAGAGCTGATCGAGTTGTGCAAGGTCGCGGCCAAGTACAAGGGAAAATACATCTCGCACATGCGCAGCGAGGGCGAGAGGTTGCTCGAAGGCATCGACGAGCTGATCCGCATCAGCCGCGAGGCCAAGATCCCCGCCGAGATTTATCACTTCAAGGCGGCCGGGAAGAGCAACTGGAAGAAGATGGACGACGCCATCGCCAAGGTGGAGGCGGCGCGACGCGACGGGCTGTCGATCACGGCCAACATGTACGGCTACACCGCGGGGGCCGCCCCGCTGACCGCCTGCATCCCACCCTGGGCCATGGAGGGCGGCGAGGTCGCCATGCGCCGCCGGCTGCGCGACCCGGACAGCCGCAAGCGTGTCCTCGACGACATCCGCAACAAGACCGACTGGCCCAACTTCTACCACAACGCCGGCTCCCCCGAGAACGTCCTCCTGATCGGCTTCAAGCAGGAGGCCCTGAAACCGCTGCAGGGCAAGACGCTGGCCCAGGTCGCCAGGCAGCGCGGCAAGGACCCGGTCGAGACCTTGCTGGACCTCCTGGTGGAGGACCAGTCGGGCATCGGCACCGTCTACTTCATCACCGCGGAGGAGAACATCCGCAAGCTGGTGCCGCTGCCGTGGGTCAGCTTCGGCTCCGACGAGGCGGCGCAGGCCCCGGAAGGAGTGTTCCTCAAAGCATTGCCCCATCCGCGGGCCTACGGCAACTTCGCCCGGGTCCTTGGGAAGTACGTTCGCGACGAGAAGTTGCTGTCATTGGAGGCGGCGATCCGCAAGCTGACCAGCCTGCCGGCGACGAACCTGGGGCTGGAGCGGCGCGGCCTGCTGAAGGAAGATTACTTCGCCGACGTGGTGGTCTTCGACCCTAAAACGATCGCCGACCGGGCGACTTACGAGAAGCCGCACCAGTATGCCGTGGGGGTGAAACACGTGTTCGTCAACGGCGCCCAGGTGCTCAAGGACGGCGAGCACACGGGAGCCAAACCCGGTCGGGCCCTTTGGGGGCCGGGGAGGGTGGAGAAGTAAGCGTTTAGCCGCAACCTTCGAGGTATCATTTCGCGAAACGAGGAATCGGGGGTCGCGGCGCAGAGACCCGCCGCCGCGCCCGGGGTTTATCCTTCCGGGCGGGGTTGAACATTCTACCCGAGGTGGTTTCATGGCCACGGTCAAGGAACTGCAAGTGAACGGCGTCCGGCGGGCCGTCGAGGCCGACCCGGAGCGCAGCCTGCTCAGCGTCCTGCGCGACGACCTGGACCTGACCGGCTGCAAGTACGGCTGCGGCGAGGGCCGCTGCGGCGCCTGCACGGTGCTGCTCGACGGCAAGCCCGTGCGCTCCTGTACCACCCGTGTCGAAGCCGCCGCGGGCAAGCCGATCCGCACCGTCGAGGGGCTCGCCAAGGGCGACAAGCTGCACCCCTTGCAGCAGGCGTTCCTCGATTGCGACGCCATGCAGTGCGGCTACTGCACGTCGGGCATGCTGATGTCGGCCCTGGCCCTGCTGAGCCAGCAGCCCGACGCGAGCCGCGAAGACGTCGTCCGCTTCATGAACGGCAACATTTGCCGGTGCGGCACCTACCAGCGGATCGTGGCGGCCGTCGAGCAGGCGGCCAAGGCGATGAAAGGCGGTGGCCAATGAGTGAGCAGTCCCTGGTCGAAGTCCCGATCGAGCCGGAGCGCTACGAGTTCTTCGAGGACCCCGCGTTCGCCCTGGAGTTGGACCGGCGCGACTTCTTCCGCATCGTCGGTGGCGGGTTGGTCGTCGCCCTGTTCTTGCGCGGCCTCGCCGCGCCGGCGCAGCGCGGGGGCTTCGGGAATCAGCCCGACGACATCGGCGCCTGGCTGCACGTCGGCGAGGACGGCGCCGTGACGGTCTACACCGGTAAGGTGGAAGTCGGGCAGAACGCCCGCACGTCGCTGACCCAGGCCGTCGCGGAGGAGCTGCGCACGCCGGTCGAGCGCATCCGGCTGGTCATGGGCGACACGCAGATGGTGCCCTACGACGGGGGCACCTTCGGTAGCGGCACCACGCCGCGGATGGCCGCCCAACTCCGCCGCGTGGCCGCCGCCACGCGCGAGTTGCTGCTCGACCTGGCGGCCGAGCAGGGCAAGGTCGAGCGCGCCGCGCTCGCCGTGCAGGATGGCAAGGTCGTCGATTCCGGGACGAAAAAGACGTTCGGCTTCGGCGAGCTGACGAAGGGCAAGAAGCTCACCAAGACGATCGGCCAGGACGTCAAGACTACCCCCGCCGGCGAGTGGAAGGTGGC
>DATFNV010000752.1:0-8449 GCA_035266225.1 Gemmataceae bacterium | reverse complement strand
GGTAGCACCACAGGCAACCGTGATCACGCTGCCAAGGGCGGAGCCACGGTTGTGGTTGTGCGCCGGCGACGCCGGCGCTGCCGCCGCGGCGCCTTCCAGCGCGCCGGCGGCAGGCGCTCCTCCAACACCTCACGCAACTCCCAGCGGTGATCCGTCAATCCCGCCACCATCGCCGGCGTCCGACCCTGCCACTTCTGACCCAACCCCGACGGCGCCGCCACCCGCAAGCTGTCGTGCTCCCAACAGAAGTTGTAGGCGCAGCCCACCAACCACATCCCCGCACTCACGCCCCCCTCACGCCGCGCCAAGGCCCGACCCCGGCGCACCAAGGGCGTCCAACGGCTGCGGAACGTCGCGTTGAGCCGCTCGATGTAGGACGTGTTGATCCCCGTCCCAGTCCCCGTCCGCGCCAACACGGACGCGATGGCCGCCGCGTTGCCCCGCACCACCCGCCGCGTTACCGCCACCAACCGCCGGCCGCTGTACCGCTTGATCACCTGGCCGATCAGCAGGCCCGGCTCGACCAGCAGCCGCGACCGCCCCGGGCGGCCGTCGCGCGGCAGTTTGTGGCGGAAGCCCTTGACGAAGGCCGTCACGTAGCTGGCCAGGCCATCCACGCACACCAGCATCGCCAGGCTGCTGGCACAGCTGCGCACCATGCGTACCACGGCGGCGATCAACCGGCCGTCGCGGTGGCGGCTGACGACACCCCCCAGCCACAACCGGCTGGGCACGGCTAAGGCCATCGCCATCCACAGCTTGCGGCCGACCACCTTGACCCACATCTCGTCGGCCTGGACGTGTTGGACATCGACGCGGCCCTGCTGGACGTGGACTTCGTGGAAGCGCTGGCTGTGCTGGCCGGAGCGCTGTTGCCAGGAGGCGAGGGTGCGCTCGTCGAAGCCGTAGGCGGCGACGATGGCCTGGCGGGGACAGCCGTGAGTGAGCAAGGTCAGGACGATGGTGACCAGGTCCAGCGGCTTGTGCAGGCGGTAGAAGGGGGTATTCTTGGTGGCGGCAAAGGTCTTGGTGCAGGAGGTACAGCGGAAGCGGTGCTCCTTGCGGGAGTGAACGCGGATGTTGCCTTGGCCGGTCTGGCCCCTGTACAAGCAGTAGAAGTTCGGGCAGAATTGAGCAGACGGGTCCATCAGGTGTCCTCCGGGGATGTGTATGTCTGTACCCTGGATGATACACGATGGACCCGCCTTTCGTAACCCTTACCAGCCACTCCACGGTTGCCTGTGGTGCTACCGCTACACTAGCGTTGTAGAAAAACGACGCAAGTGGTATACTGGCTATGGACATGCGAGAACTCAAGGCGCTCGAAATCGCGGCGCGAAGCAAGATTGCTTTCGACGGGACGCACTGGCTCGTTCCGTCGCAAACGAGCGCGGCCACGAAGTACCGCGTGACCATCGGCTCCGAGCCGTCTTGCTCCTGCGAGGACTGGTCGCTTCACCAGCCGCAACTATGCAAGCACATCATCGCTGCAAGGTTGGTCTGCGCCCGCGACCACGGCGGGAAGGCCCCCGAAATCGCCGTTGATGCCGTTCCCGTCCGCCCGACGTACAAGCAGGACTGGCCCGCGTACAACGAAGCGCAGATGACGGAGAAGCATCGGTTCCAGGCGCTGTTGTTTGACTTGTGCCGGGGGATTGAACAGCCGGTCCACACGAAGCGCGGCCGCAAGCCGACTCCTCTCCGGGACGTGGTGTTCGCCTGTTGCCTGAAGGTCTTCACGACGTTTTCCGCTCGCCGCTTTGCCTGCGACCTTGCGGACGCGCACGCCAGCGGCTACTTGTCGGCCCTGATGCACAGCGTCAGCGTATGCGCTTACCTCGAAGACAAGAACCTGACGCCCGTGCTTCACCGGCTCATCGTCCAGAGCAGTTTGCCGCTCAAGGCCGTTGAAACGACGTTTGCCCCCGATTCGACGGGATTCTCTACCTCCCGCTTCGTCCGCTGGTACGATGAGAAGTACGGCGTCGAACGCTCTGGGCACGATTGGGTCAAGGCGCACGTCGCTACCGGCACGAAGACGAATATCATCACCGCTGTCGTGATCGAAGGGCGCGACGCAGGTGATTGCCCGCAGTTCAAGCCGTTGATCGAGACAACGGCCGACAACTTCACCGTCAAGGAAGTGCCCGCCGACAAGGCTTAGAGCTAACGGAAAAAACGTCCGTACACTGTAGTGAATCTCGTTCAGTATGTCACCACAACTCATTGTGAGATAACGACTACAGCCAAATGCGTCCCTATGTGTACGGACGTTTTTTCCGTTAGCTCTTCCCTCAGCCACGACAACCTTGAACTGATCGAGCGGCTTGGGGGAACGGCCTACGTGCCTTTCAAGGTGAACAGCGCGGCCGGTGAGGCGGGGACGCTCTGGGAGCGGATGTTTCACTACTACAACTTCCGGCGGGAAGAGTTCCTGAAGCATTATCACCAGCGGTCGAACGTCGAAAGCACGATCAACATGGTGAAGGCGAAGTTCCGCGACCACGTCCGCAGCCGCACGGACGTTGCCATGAAGAACGAGGTTCTGTGCAAGTTGCTGTGCCACAACATCGTCGTCGTACATCAGCCGCACGTCGAACTCGGCATCGAGCCGGTGTTCTGGGGAGCGGAACCGACCGCTCCGTCCGACGCCCCGACGACGCTGCCGTTCGTCCGTCTGGGATGAAATAGAATTCGCCGTCATGAAATAGAATTGGGGCAAAAAGTCGAATTCTCTTGCAAAGCCCGCACGGCCGGTGGCGCACAACGAATCCCACGCCGCGCAACGAATGCAACGAATCGCGGCGGCGCGACCTCAGAGGCTAGCCCCTGCGGCCACACCGCTGGGCCAGGCGAACATTGGCCACGCTGGACCCAGTAGAGCGGGCGAACACGGCTTCGGCAGCCCTCGTTAGATCACCGAGCGGACCACCCCACCATCCACGCGCAGGGCCGCCCCGTTGACCGCCGACGCCAGCGGGCTGCATACGAAGGCCACCAGCGCCGCCACCTCCTCGGGCGTCGCGAACCGCCGCAGCAGCGACGTCGGCCGCATCTCTTGGAAGAACTCGGCCTCGACCTGCGCCGGCGTCTTCTTCCCCGAGCGGGCCAGGTCCGCGACGAAGCTGCCGACGCCCTCGGACTTCGTTGGCCCCGGCAGGACCGAGTTGACGGTCACGCCCGTGCCCACCGTCAGCTCGGCGAGGCCGCGCGCGACGGCGAGCTGCGCCGTCTTCGTCACCCCGTAGTGGATCATCTCGGACGGGATGTTGATCGCCGACTCGCTGGAGATGAAAACAACCCGACCCCAGTTCCGTTGGAGCAGGCCGGGCAAGTAGGCACGACTGAGGCGGACGCCGCTGAGCACGTTCGTCTCGAAGAAGCGCCGCCAGTCGTCGTCGCTGATGTCGGCGAAAGGCTTCGCCTCGAAGATGCCCAGGTTGTTGACGACCACGTCCGCGGCCGGCACCTCGCGCAGGAGGACAGCGACACCGGCGGCCGAGGCCAGGTCGGCGGCCACCCCCGTGACCTTCGCCCCTGGGACGGCCCGCCCCACGGCGGCGACCGCCTGCTCCACCCGCGGCCGGGTGCGGCCGTTGATGACCACGGCGGCCCCCTCGCGGGCCAGCGCGGTCGCGATGGCCAGGCCGATACCGGCCGTCGAGCCGCTGACGAGGGCACGCTTGTCTTTCAGTTGCAGGTCCACCTTCGCCTCCTTAGTTTTACTGTGCGAGATGCCCCGGGCTTGCCCCGGGGAGTTTCACGTTCGCCGCTACAAAAGGCCGAAGGAACTCCCACGTTATTCCTGACCGTCACGGATTGTGGGGTGGCCGGTCGGCTCTCGGTCCGCGCCCCGGGACCGGCCTCGTGTGGGGAGTAGTGTGCCACCCCCCCATACCCCTGTGGCGCGTGGCACACACCTCATTTTTTCGCCGCAAGTCGAATGCTGACCAGGGGATAGGTGTGTGCCACGCGCTGGCACACAACTGGCCCGAGGCACACACCTCCCGGGGCGTCCGGCCGCTTTCCCCCGCTGGCGCAGCCGGCCGACCCCTCCCCAGTTCCCCAAAGTTCCGCGCGGAACATTCGTTCAGGAGCCGGGGCAGGCCTCCGAACGCGGCCGCTGCTGCTACCGGAGGCCTCCCACACCCCAAAATCGGTGACGGTCAGAGTTATTCTTCTCGCCGCGTAGCAGCGAACGTGAAACTCCCCGGGGCAAGCCCGGGGCATCAACTCAACAAGCCTCTCGCCGCGTAGCAGCGAACGCGAAACTCCCCGGGGCAAGCCCGGGGCATCAACACAACAAGCTTCTCGCCGCGTAGCAGCGAACGTGAAACTCCCCGGGGCAAGCCCGGGGCATCAACTCAACAAGCATCTCGCACAGTAAAATTAGGAGCGTCATGGGGGCCGTCACGCGATTGCCCCCCGCAGCGAGCGCCACAGGTCCAGCTCCAGGTCGAGGAACGACCCGCGTGCCCCGTGGGTGAGAGCGACCCGGTAAGCCGCGTCAGTCACTTTCGCCAGCAGCGTCTCCTCCCGGCCCGGGGCACAGCCCGTGTCGCGCACCACGTCTCCCACGGAGTGCCACAACTCCAGCTCACGCTCCACCGACGGCCCGCGCACCCCGTGCTTCGCCGTCACCGCCAGGGCAGCGTCGGCCAGCTTCCCCGCGAAGTCGTCCCGCCGTCGTTCCCTGCAATCCAACGTCGCGCTCATGACTGAATCTCCCTGCATTTTCTATTCCGAAACCGGTCCTCGCGGCCCGTTGCCGCCTCCTACAGACGACTACCACGGCGGCCGCCGTTCCTTACACGACCGCGGGCCCCCCTCTTGCAAAGCCGGGTCGCGGTCTTATCATAAGGTGGAACGAAGCCGAGGCGGCTCCGTCATCGCCCAGCCTACCCCCCGCCTCCTCCGGCCACCCCCGTGAGCGAGCTGACCGACAACCGTCATGGTTCCCCATCCCGAGAGGAGTCCGACATGAGAACGCGCAAGGTGCTGGCAGTGGGCGCTGCCGTCCTCGCCCTCGGCATCGTCTTCCTGAGGGGCGGCCAGGCCGCCGACCAGAAGGAACTCGGCGCCGCCCTGGACAAGCTGGTCAAGACCGCGGCCGACAAGCCGGACGACCTGCAGAAAGAAGGGGCGGAGGTCGTCAAGCTCAACAAGATCGACAACGACTCGATCAAGGAGGCGATGGACTTCCTCGGCAAGCGCGAGGAGGGGCTGCCGGGCTGGGGCGTCGGCAAGCCGGGCACGATCAAGCCGGATAACATCGAGTTGAAAATTCGCGATATGGTCAAGGCGAAGACGATGTCGAAGGCCCAGTTCGAGAAGGAGAAAGACGCCCTGCTCGAGCTGGCTAACCGCACCGCCGCGATGGGCTCCATCGCCCTCGCCTCCGGCCCGAAGAAGAAGCTGCCGGACAAGGACCCCAAGGACTGGAAAGAGTATTCCGAAGACATGATCAAGTCCTCGCGCGAACTGGCCAAGACGATCAAGGACAACGACCCCAAGGCCGTCAAGGAAGCCGCCGCCAAGCTGAATTCCAGCTGCAGCAATTGCCACGGCAAGTTCCGCGATTGACGACCGCCACTAACATTTTGGCGAGCGGGGGGCGTCAGCCCCCCGGTGATGCACACAACCGGGGGGCTGACGCCCCCCGCTCGCCTCTGTGTTAGTGCCTCGCCCGGAGGAGTCCCATGTCCCGGCCGCTGCCCGTCGCGCTGGCCTGTCTGCTGGCGGCGTCCGTCCCCTTCGCGGCCGGCGACGGCAAGCAAGACGCGGAGCCCGCCTGGAAGACCCTCATCCCCCCGACGGAATTCGCCCCGGTCGTCGCCGAGGCGGTCAGGGCGGTCGAGAAGGACCTGGCCGTCGCGGACAAGGATCCGCAGGCGCGCGTCCGGGCCCGGGGGACGGCGCTGATGGTCGCCGCCTACGCCCAGGGGAGCATCAAGGGGGACGGAGCCGACGCCCGGCAGCGCGCCGCCCTCCGCGACGCCGCCCTGAAACTCGCCGGCACGATCAACGAGAAGAGGCTCGCGGACGCCGTCAAACTGGCGCGGGCGTTGCCGGAAGCAAAGGCGACCGACGCCACCAAAACCGCCGCGGCGCTGGTCAAGTCCGACGACCGCGACGAGTTGGTGCCGGACCTGATGGCGCTGTTCCGGACGCGGGCGCGCGGCGGCCTGGGGCTGCTCCCCCGGCCGAGCGACCCGCGTCACGACGGCATCGAGGCCCGCCTCGACCTGCTCGCCAACCGCACCCAGACGAAGGACGACCTCGCGCGGCAGGCCGACGGGGTGGCGCTGACGGCGTACCAGGCCGCGGCCATCGCCGACCTGGTCCATGCGCTGAGCCCCGCGAAGAAGGAAGGCGACAAGGATCCGAAGGACTGGCGGCGCTGGTCGCGCGACCTGCGCCAGGCGTCGGCCGACCTCGCCGACGCGGCCCGCGCGCGCGACCCGGAGAAGGTCCGCAAGGCCGCGGGGATGGCCGGCGGCGCCTGCAACGATTGTCACAAAGTGTTCCGAGAATGATCGCAGTTTAGCCGCGACCCGCAGGGGAGCGCGGCCCTTCGCCTCGCGCTCCCCTGCGGGTCGCGGCGAAACGCTCCGCTTGCTTTTTTCCCGCCCCCCGCCGACAATCAAGGACGGCGCCGGTGCTCCCGCCTCGACTCGCAGACGCCCCCACAGGGCCCGGCATCCCCTGGCCGAGATATTTTGCAAAAAAGTCCTTGACACTGTGGTCGAGGGTGCGTACCCTCGAATTCAGACATTACGTCTAAACCGAGTTCCGCCAATGGCCCGTACGAAGCAAGACGTGACCGACGCCGAACTGACGATCCTCCAGTACATGTGGGACCGGGGGGAGGCGACCACGCGGCAACTGACCGACACCATCCATCCCGAGGGGACCGCCTCGCACTACGCGACGGTGCAGAAGCTCCTCGAGCGGCTGGAGGAGAAGGACTGCGTGACCCGCGACCGGTCGCGCTGGCCGCACGTTTTCACGCCTGCCATCGACCGCGAAGAGCTGATTGGCCGGCGGCTGCGGACCATGGCGGAAAAGCTCTGCGGGGGGTCTCTCACGCCCCTGCTGACCCACCTTCTTAGGGTCGAGCGGCTGTCCCCACGCGAGCGCGAGCAACTGCGGGCTTTCATGGACGAACTCGATGCCAAATCCAAGACGAAGGGTCGAGATCCTTAAACGAAGGAGCCGGACGTGAGCACGCTCCTCGCCACGGGCCTGATGAACGTCATCATGGCCACGGCGCTGGCGCTCTGCGCCGCTGTCGTCGGGCGCTTCATCAGGAAGCCGGCACTGACCCACAGCCTGTGGGTGCTGGTCCTGCTCAAACTGGTGACGCCCCCGCTGTTGCCCGTCTCCTGTCTCCCGTCCTCGTGGTCGTGGGGCAAGCCCGAGCCAGCCCCGGGCGTCGAGCCCACCCCTCCCCCGGCACCCCAACCCGCCGTGATGGTCGTGCAGGCGCCGGCCCCGCGCGCCGTGCCGGACGACCCGCCGCGCCCGAGTGGGTCGAATTTCACCGCCCTCAAGGACGGCGCGAAGGGGAAGTCCGGCCCGAACGGGAAGCTTCCCCCGCCGGTGCCGGTCCTGGTGCCTGGGCGGCCCGCAGCGAAGGTGGCGCCTGCCGAAGAGTCCGTCCCGTCCGAGCCCGTCACGTTCGTCGCGGCGGCCCCCGCGCCCGAGCCGGCACCGGCTCTCGCGCCGCCCATTCCGCCCGCAGCGAAGCCCGTCCGGTTGGAAGAGCTGGCGCCCCTCCTTGGCACGTTCTGGCTGCTCGGCTCACTGGGGTGGTTCGTGCTGGCCCTGCGGCGCATTTGGGCCTTCCAACGGCTGCTCCGCTACGGCCGGCCTGCGCCCGAAGGCATGCAGCGGCTGGCGCGCGAGCTGGCGGAGCGCATGGGGCTGCGGCGCTGTCCCGAGGTCCGGCTGGTGCCCGGTCCGCTGGCGCCGATGGTCTGGGCCGCGGGGGGGCCGGCACGCATCCTCTTCCCGGTTCAGCTGCTCGACCGCCTCGACGAGGAGGGCGTCGCCACACTGCTCGCTCACGAACTGGCCCACCTGCGCCGCCTCGACCACTGGGTGCGCTGGCTGGAGCTGCTGACCTTCGGCCTCTACTGGTGGTGTCCGCTGCTGCTCTGGGTGCGGCGGCGGCTGCGCGTCGCGGAGGAAGAGTGCTGCGACGCCTGGGTGGTCGGCGAGATGCCGGCGGCGGCCAACCGCTACGCCCGGGCGCTGCTGGAAACGGTCGATTTTCTGTCGGTCGCCCGACCCGCACTGCCCGCCGTGGCCAGCGGCGTCGGGGAGGTCGAGGATATCAAGAGGAGATTGCTCATGATCGTGCGCGGCGCCACGCCCCGGACCCTGTCCCTTCGCGGGCGGCTGGCCGTCCTGGCCCTCTTCCTGCTGCTGCCGCTCTTCCCTGCCG
>DATFNV010000751.1:0-11608 GCA_035266225.1 Gemmataceae bacterium | reverse complement strand
GACGGACACGTCACCAGCCTCAGCCTGACGGATTGTCAACTGAACCTGTTCTCTGCGCAGGGGCCGTGATCTCCCCCCGACTGCGAATTGCCCTTGCTCGGGCGCCAGCACACGCTAGGTTATAGTGCCCCCTTACCGGGGAGGGGACGCCGGCCGCCCACCGCCGCGCTGCCGTTTCCCCTGCGTGGACCAACTCGAATCCCTGTCGCCCTTCCCGACCCGCTCGAGCGACCGGCGCCAGGGAAGGTAAGGAGCGTTGCCGGCATGGTGGATTTCCTCCGCACCGTCCTCGACCGCGTACTGCACCTCAACGTCCACCTGCCCGTGTGGGCCGACCAGATGGGGCCGTGGCTGTACGTCCTGCTATTCGCGGTGATCTTCTGCGAGACGGGACTGGTCGTGACGCCGTTCCTGCCCGGCGACTCGCTCCTGTTCGCGGTCGGCGCCCTCCTTGCCCTGTCCACGTCAACGATGAGCTTGCCGCTGATGCTGGCTCTCCTGATTAGCGCGGCCGTCCTCGGCGATGCCGTGAACTACTACCTCGGCCTGAAGATCGGTCCGGCGGTGTTTCGCTCGGAGAGGTCCTGGCTGTTCCACAAGAAGCATCTTCTGCGGACGCAACAGTTCTACGAGAAGTACGGCGGCAAGACGATCATCCTGGCCCGCTTCATCCCGATCATCCGCACCTTCGCCCCCTTCGTGGCCGGCGTCGGCAAGATGGAGTACCGCCGCTTCGTCGTGTACAACGCGACCGGCGGCGCCGCCTGGGTCCTGATCTGTGTGTTCAGCGGCTACTTCTTCGGCGGCTTCGAGTTCATCCAACAGAACTTCGAGTTGGTCATCGTGGCCATCGTGCTGATTTCGGTGATGCCGATGGTGGTCGAGTTCGTCCTGGCCCGCCGGCGCCGCGCCCGCGGGGAGGCGGAACTGGGCGACGAGAGCCGGCACGAACTAGCGGCGAACGGAACCGCTGCGAAGCTGGATACGGCGGTCAAGGCGCCGGCCGGCGAGTCGCGCTGAGGCGCCCGAGAAGGGAGGCCAAGGAGCCCACGGGCCGCGGCCCGTGGGCCTTCGCGTTCGTCGAAGGAGAATCCACGATGGAAGACCAACTCATCGAGACGTGGAACATCCACAATCGCGTCAACCTCTATCTGCTCGACGCCGTGCCGCCGGAGCTGCTCGGGTCCGCCCTGGCGCCGAAACACCGGACCCTCTACCAGCTCTTCGCTCACGTCCACAACGTCCGACTGATGTGGCTGAAGTCGGCGGCACCGGAGTTGCGCCCCGGGCTGGAGAAGCTGGAAGGGACCGACGGCGCCAAGGAGCGTCTCGCGAAGGCGCTGGAGGCGTCCGGGAAGGCGGTCGAGGGATTGCTGCGGAAAGGCCTGGCGCCGGGCGGCAAGGTCAAGGGCTTCAAGCCGCACGCCGTCGCCTTCCTCGGCTACCTCATCGCCCACGAATCCCACCACCGTGGACAGGTCGGCTGGACGCTCAAGGGAACGGGACACCCGCTCGATCAAAAGACGGCCTACGGTCTCTGGGAGTGGGGCGTAAGATAAGCTCCGCTCGCGGATGAAACCGGAGGGACGGCGATGCGGAAATACATCATCATGGGCGTGCAGGGCTGCGGCAAGGGTACGCAGGCGAAACTGCTCGCGCGCGACTTCGACCTCGTCCACATCAGCGTCGGCGACCTGTTCCGCTGGCACATCCAGAACCACACCAAGCTGGCCGCCCGCGTCCGCCGGTATATGGCCGAGGGCGGCCTGGTCCCCGACGACGTCGTCGAGGAGGTCGTCAAACTGCGCCTCGACCAGCACGACTGGAACTTCGGCTTCATCCTCGACGGCTTCCCGCGCAGCCACCACCAGGCGGAATTCTTCCTGGAGAGCTACGACATCGACGCCGTGCTGCTGATTGACGTGCCGGACCGGAGCGTCTGGGAGCGCATCCTGAACCGGCGGCTGTGTACGAAATGCGGCCTGGACTACAACCTGATCTACCACCGCCCGGCCACGCCCGGCGTCTGCGACGTCTGCGGCGGCCCGCTGATCGCGCGCACCGACGACACCCCGGAGGCGCTGTGTGCGCGACTGCTCGACTACCACACCAAGACCGAGCCCATCCTGGACCTGTTCCGTCGCAAGGAACTCGTCGTGGCTGTGGACGGCATGAAGGAGGCGCCCGAGATCCAGGAGGAGATCCGCCGCCGGCTGGGATTGACGGCCAAGCCCGGAGAGAAGGCTTCACGGTAGCGAGGTGCGGCACCAGCGTTTGATCCGGGCCTGAGGAAGTCAGGCGGTGACTAGGTCCCCTGCACCACGGTCGCAGCGTCGCCGCCGTGCTGCCACGCCGCCGCCGCCCGGTCCGCGTCCCAGTCGCCGGCACACGCGCAGCGCCGCAGTGCCTGCGCCAGTTCGGCGGCGTCGGCGAAGCGCCGTCCCGGCTCCTTCTCCAGGCAGCGCAGCACCACCGCCTCGAGGTCGGCCGGCAGGTCGGGGCGCAGGCGGCTCGGCGGCGTCACCGGGTCGCAGGCGTGAGCCAGCACCAGCTGCAGGGCGCTCTCGCACTCGAAGGGGGGTCGGCCGGTCAGCAGGAAGTAGGCGACGCCGCCCAGGCCGTAGAGGTCGGCACGGCTATCGAGCGGCCCCCGTCCCGCCGCCTGCTCTGGGCCCATGTACTGCGGCGAGCCGGCCCCTTCCGCGCCGGACGAGGGCAGGCCAAGCCCGTGGGGCGCCACCTCGCGCGCCAGCCCGAAGTCAAGGAGCTTGACCACCTCGCCGGCGCCGGCCTTGTCGCAAACCAGGATGTTGCCCGGCTTGATGTCCAGGTGCAGGATGCCCAGGCTGTGCGCCTCGCCCAGGGCGTCGCACAGTTGCAGCAGGAGGTAGACGACGCGCCCCGAGGGCAGCGGGCCGTCGCGGGCCACCAGGTCATCGAGGCTCAGCCCCGGCAGGTACTCCATGACGTAGTAGAGGGTGCCGTCGGCGGCGCGGCCGCTGTCGTGGATGGCGACGGCGTTGGGGTGGCGCAGGGCCGCCATGGCTCGCGCCTCGCGCTCGAAGCGGCGGCGCACGGCCGGGTCGCGGGCCAGGCCGGGGCGGACCAGTTTCAGGGCGCAGGGGCGCTTCAGCAGCACGTGCTCGGCCAGGTAGACCTCGCCCATGCCGCCGGCGCGCAGCAGGTCCTTGAGCTGATACTGGCCGACCATCTCGTGTTCCAGCGCCTGGGCCGGCACCGCGTTGAGGCGAGTGCAGGCGAAGAGGGCGGCGGCGCCGCCGGTGCCGAGAGTACCCGTCATCTGCAGGGTCGCCAGGGCAAACGGCGCACGGGGCGCCGGGTGGCCAAGGCCGGCCCCGGCCGCGATGATCAACGGCATCAGCACCAGGGTGATCAAAACGATGGCGCAGCGCCGGCGCGTGTTGGGGATGACGGCGCCGTAAGCGACGATGAGGAGGAGCCAACGCGCCGAAGCCGCCTCCAGTGCCAGGCGGAGGATGGCCGCCTCGCGCGTCGGCGTCGCGGCCCGCAGGTCCCACGCCTCGAAGAGGGTGCCGCATTGCAGCCAGGCGAAGTAGGTCGCCGCCACTCCGAACAGGATCAGTTCCAGACCGCGCAGGCCGCGCAGGGACAGGCGCGGCCCGCCGTAAAGCGGCGTGGCACTGGCCGTCAGCAGGGCCAGCAGCACCAACTGCAGGAGCAAGCCGATGCGCGGCGACGCCAACTCGCCGCTCCCCTTCAGGTTGCGGAAGAAATAGAAGACGAGGACGGCGAGCATCAGCGGCGCCAGGATCCGCAGCCGGCGGGAGAGGACGGCGCGCACCTCGTCGCCGGGGTGGGGGCCGATGCTCCCGCCCCGAGTCAGGCCCCACTCGGCCCCGCCGCGGGACGACCCGGCCGGGGGCACCGGCGTGGTGGCCTCCGGCAGCGCTGCGGTTGGCGCGGGCTGCGTCATGAATCCCTTCCCTCTTGATGTCACCTGGGGCGTCCGGCAAGGCGCCTGCCAAACTATACGCCGTTCCGGGGTGGGTGCAGGGGGACTGGCCCGCTGCCGTGCGGGAGACCTTCATTGTGTCCGCCCGGCCGAACGAGAGCAACCCCCCAGCGCGGCGCTTTTTGACCGCGGACCGCTCGTGAGCGAGATTAGCGTGACGGGCCCTTCCCCCGGCCGTCTCGGGAAAGGAAGGGTGCCGCGGGGCGAGACGCAACCAATGATGACCAACGCCACACTCCCGGCCCTTGCCGAACGGCTCGCCTGCATCGGCGAGTCGCCTAGCCTGCCGACGCCGCCACCGGTGGCCCTCGACGTCATTCAGAAGGCGTCGCAGGCGGACTGCGAGATGGAGGACATCGCCCGGATCATCGCCCTCGACCCGGGCCTGTGCGCCCAGATGCTGCGGGCGGTCAACTCGGCGATGTTCGGCCTGCAGCGGCCCATCGGCTCGATCGGCCGCGCCCTGAACTTCCTCGGCCTGAAGTCGGTGCGCTCGCTGGTGCTGAGTTTGTCGCTGCCGACCATGCGCTTGCAGACCAGTACCGATCCCCGCCTGTGCGACTGGTGGAAGGCGTCGGTCGCGGGGGCCATCGTGGCCCGCGAACTGGCCGTCAAGCTCGGCCGGCCCGACCCCGAGGACGACATGGTCTCGGCCCTGCTGTGCGACCTCGGCGTCTTCGTGCTGCAGCAGGTGTTTCCCGCCGAGTACGGCCCAGTCGTGGCCCACACGCCAGACGTGCTCGCCTACCGCCAATGCGAACTGGAGGAGCAGCACCTGGGCCTCAACCACGCCGACGTCAGCGCCTTCATCCTCGGCCGCTGGCGGCTGCCCGACGATATCACCCAGCCGATCCGCCACCACCACCGCCCCGCCGCCTCGCCGGCCCACGAGCGGGCCGTGGCCGAGCGCAGCCGGCTCCTTTACCTGGCGACGCGGGCGGCGCAACTGCAGATCGCCCCGAACAGTCAGCCGGCCCTCTTGCAAGAAGTCCTGACGCTGGCCTGCGACCGCTTCGGCCTGAGCGAGGGGAGCTTCCTCGAATTCCTCGAGCCGCTCGACCGCAAGATCGGCGAGTTCAGCGCCCTGCTGCAGCTCGACGTGGGCGCCCTGGGCAACTACTCGACCATCGTGGCCAACGCCACGGTCGAGCTGATTCAGCTCACCCTGGAGCGCGACGGCGAGGCGACCCGGCTGCGGCAGGAGAAGACGCAAGCGGACCAGGAACTTCTGCGCTGGCAGCGACTGGCGCACCGGCTGCGGCGCGAGGCGACGCGCGAGCGGCTGACGGGGTTGTTCAACCGCTCCTCCTTCGACGAGTCGCTGCGATGCGAGTTCCGGCGGGGGCGGCGGCGCTGCACGATGCTGGGGCTGCTGTTCCTCGACCTGGACGGGTTCAAGGGGCTCAACGACCGCTACGGCCACCCCTTCGGCGACCAGGTGCTGAAGGACGTGGCGGCGGCGCTGCGGCACGAGGTGCATGGCGACGACGTGGTGGCGCGCTGGGGCGGCGACGAGTTCTGCGTACTGATGCCGAACACGTCACCCGAAGGGGTGCGGACGCTGGCCAACCGCGTCTGGCACGCCGTCAGCGCCCTGCTGGTGCGGTACGACGGGCAGTCGGCGCAGCTAACCGCGTCGGTGGGGGCGGTGGTGTGCGTGCCGCGGCGCACGCAGCGGACCGCGACCGACGTGCTGGCCGAGGCCGACCGGGCGATGTTCGCCGCCAAGGGCATAGGCAAGAACAGGGTCCATTTTTCGTCGCTTCTCGAGGCGGAGGACGAGGTCTTCGTGGAGGAGGTGCGCCGGCGGCTGTTCGGCACCTTCCTGCTGGCCCGCGAGGCGGTGACGCAGCAGCAGGTGCAGGCGGCGCTGCGGGCGGCCCCGCCGCCGCCGCTCCTGGCGGGCCGGCTTCTGCGGCGGCTGGGGTGGATCACACCGCGGCGGTTACGCCGCGTGCTCCGCGACCAGCGGAAGAATCGACGGACCTTCGCCGAGAGCGCCCTGGCCCTGCGCTACCTGACGGCCGCGCAGGTTCAGGTGCTGCTGGCGCTGCAGAGCGAGCCGCCGGAAGCCCTGGCCGCTGGGTTGGTGGACGTCGAGGCGCTGACCGAGGGGCAGGCGCGGGCTGAGGTGACGGCATTCTACGAGGCGCTGGCTGCGGGAGTGACCTGAACCAGGACGGACGGCGCACCGGCCTGCCGGTCTCGCAGGTCGGTGCGCCGTGTCGCCGAGGGAAGATCTCCCCCTTACCGCCGGTAGTAGACCGGAGGGTAATAGGTGGTGGTGACCCGCGGCCGGCCGAACAGGCCGTAACGGGTGGTCATCACGGCGGCCGGGGCCGGGTAGTAGGACACCGCCGGCGCGTAGTAGCTCACCGCCGGCGCGTAGTACGACACCGACGGAGCGTAGTAGTACGACACGGCCGGCGCGGGCGCGTAGGAGTACGAAACGGCTGGCGCGGCCGCGTAGACGACGGGCGGGCTGTAGTAGCTGACGGCGGGCGGGGATACGACGACGATTTGCGCCGTCACCCGACCAGTCCCGAGCAGGACCAGCGAGACGGCGGCGAGGGCGAAGGTCACCATCCGGGTCGTGCGTGCCATGCTGTGCCTCCTGTTGGTTGAGCCACGAAGAACCCACTCACGTTGTTCTATTCCGGTCCGGGGGCGACGTGCAGCCGTCATCGGCCGTTAACCCGCGGCCGCTGGCCTACGGGTGTTCGTCCTTGCCGGAAGGGCGCTCCAGGGAAGATGGGCCAGCGGCAATCGGCCCGGGACAGGCCTGGTTCATTTCCGGGGGCATTGGGGTAACGCTCTGCCAGGGGACGATTCGTTTCACGGCCCGGTGAAACGAATCGCGTTTCCCGATGTCCTTCTCTCTCCTCGACTTGCGCCGCCAGAAGCCAGAACCCCATTCGTTTCACGCCTTTGGTAGACACCCTTCGGGGGGGCAATGAAACGATTCGGCAGGTAGCAAATTGCGGCGCCTGCTGAGCTTGCCGACCTTGTCGCTTGCCTTGGGGGAACAATTCACGCTGGCCCCTTTTGCCATCTGCCCGACTGCCCGGAGAGTTCCAGCGCCGCTGATTCGGCGGCCAGTGCCTTCTCCTTGGCCGCGACTTCGTCGCGCAGTTCCGCACTCCTGGCGTTCGCGATGCCCTCCTGTTCCTTGGCATCGAGGTACTTCGTGCAGGTGCCGATCATTCCCCCCACCAGCGCCACGACGACGGCCGCTATCAGCGCCGACACAATCCGGTTGCGCCGCACCCACTTCTTCACCCACTCGGCGTAGCCCACCAACCGCGCCTGGATCGGCTCCCCGGCCTGCCAGCGCCGCAAGTCGTCGGCGAGATGCGCGGCGCTGGGGTAGCGCCGCTCCTTCTCCTTCTCCAGGCATTTCAAGCAGATGGCTTCCAGGTCGGCGTCGATGTCTGCTGCCAGCCGAGACGGCTTTTCAGGTTTCTCGTCCAGGATGAGTTTGTGAAGCTCGTGCTGATTGCGGTCGTGGGGGAACGGGGCCCGACCCGTCAGCAGTTCGTACAGGATAACCCCCAGCGCGTAGACGTCTGCCTCCGCGGTGATCTCCCCCTGGCTGCCGCGCACCTGTTCGGGGGCCATGTACGGGCCGCTCCCGATGATCAGGCCGTCTCGGCTGAGGTCTGCCTCGTGCTCGAGTACCTTCGCCAGGCCGAAGTCGCTGATGCGCGGGTGGTAACGCCCCAGCGGCAGATAGACCGCAGCCGTTGGAGTCCCGCCTTTAGGCGGTTCGCAACAGCCTCCGTTTGAAGACTGCGAATTACAAGGTGCCGCGACCTGCCGCCTTCGTCGGTCCGACCGCCGTCGTCTTCACGACCGGCCAGGTCAACAGCGTCACGATCGCGACCACGGGCTTCCCCGCGGCCGCCCTCACTGAGAGCGGCACTCTGCCCGGCGGTGTCACCTTCATCGCCAATGGCAACGGCACCGCGACCATCAGCGGCACGCCTGCCGCCGGCACCGCCGGGCTCGTCCCGTACAGCTTCACTATCACAGCCAGCAACGGCATCGCCCTGACCGCCACAGAGACGTTCAAGCTGACCATCGATCAGCCCCCGGTCATCACCCGCGCCAATAACGCGACCTTCACGGTGGGCAAGGCGGGCAGTTTCACGATCACGACCACCGCCGGCCTGCCGAAGACAACCACACTCAGCGCCAGCGGGAAGTTGCCCAGCGGCGTCAGCTTCACCGCCGGCAGCAACGGCACGGCCACCTTGCACGGCACGCCCGCTGCCGGCACGGGGGACAGCTACACCATCACCCTCACCGCCGGCAACGCCACAGGATCCCAGACGACGCAGACCTTCACCCTGAACGTGGATCAAGCCCCGACCATCACCAGCGCTGCCGGCGCCACCTTCACGGTGGGTCAGGTGGGCAGCTTCACCGTCACGACCAAGGGCTTCCCCGCGGCGACGATTACGGAAAGCGGCACCCTGCCCAGCGGCGTTACGCTCGTCAACAAGGGCAACGGCACGGCGATCCTGAGCGGCAAGCCGACCGTCAAGGGATCATTTCCCTTGACGATCCTCGTCAGCGACGGCGTCTTACCGGAGGCGCTCCAGCTGTTCGACTTGACGGTGGAGTAGTGGTTCATCCATGCCGCGGAAGACGGTCGCGGCGACGAAGTGACGACTGTTATTTCTTCGGCCGCGTCGGGCGCGGACGGATCCCGAGAATCGCCCGCGCTGCCGTGCGCACCCGGTCGGCCCAGCGAAAGGCGGCCTCGGCCTGGCGCTTGGTGGCATCGTCGCCGGGATAGCGCGTTGCCACGGCGAAGCGCGTCAGGAATTTCAACCCCCGTTGCAAGGGTCGTAACGAGGGGTGATGGGGCAACAGCAGACCGAGCAAGTCGTGCAGCAAATGGGTACGCGGGACCGGTAGGTCGAGTTCTTCCAGGAGCGCTTTCAAGTACTTCTCCGCAGCCTGCTGGCAGAGGAAGGAGCGTTGGTCATAGAAGGGCTCGCTTCCCTCGGCGAGTTTTTTGGCGAGCCGGTAATCGGCCTCGGCCTTTCGCAGCCACTCCCGCGTCATCCTTTTCATACAGGACCTTCCCCTTCGACACGATCTCGCACAGGAACGAATCGCCCTCCGCAAGGCGCCACTTCATGTTCTTCGGTGTGCGGACGATGAGGTCCAAGGGAAATGGCGCGTCGATCACCCGATCAATCCGCACCGCCTGATCGATTTGGTTCCGCGCCGGCATGACGACAAGGACGTCCACGTCGCTGTCCTCGTGCGGCGTGCCGTAGGCGTAAGAGCCGAACAGGATGATCTTCTCGGGGTGGAACTTCTCCGCCACGTCACGGGCGAAGCGGCGGATCAGCCGCATCGGGACGTCCTTGCCGCGATACCAGCGCGGCGGGGCCGTTTCGGAAGGTGGGGACCGTTTTTTCGCCATGCCGCCATTCTACCTGCCGGGGCCTTCTTGCCGCCAGGGCTCGGGCCGAAAAAGGCGGACGCGGTTGGTGATGCCGGATAAGGTGTAAGACTGCAACCACAAAGGGCACACAGAACACAAAGGAAGAAAGGCGGCCGGGCCGTCCTTTCGTCCGGTCTTTGTGTACTTTGTGCCCTTTGTGGTGAACTTTTTACACCAGGTCGAGCAGGCGGCGCGTGACGCGCGTGCGGTTGCAGTCGGCGCAGGTGCCGCGGATGATGAAGGTGTGACCGCTGCTCTGGAAGTTGTGCCGCCGGCAGACCTCGCCCATGAGGGCGTCGATGGTCGGATCCTGGAACTCGATCATCTTGCCGCACTTTTCGCAGTGCATGTGTTCGTGGTGCGGGTAGCCGTAATCGTGCTCGTAGAACATGCGCGGCCCGACTTCCAGGCGGCGCAGCAGGCCGGCGTCCACCAGCTTGGCGAGGGTGCGGTACACCGTCGCCCGGCTGACGTGGAAGCCGGCCTTCTTCATGTCGTCGATCAACTGGTCCGCATCGAAGTGGTTGTGCTGCGCGAAGATGTAGCGCACCATGTCGCGCTGCTGGTCGGTGTAGCGCTGCGGCCGCGGCCGGCTCCCCAGGTACTCCCGGAACTTGTCCTCCGGGCTCACCGACACTTCCACGGCGGGCAGTGGCACGGCAGCTTCTCCTTCAAGGTGATACACGCGACGCAAGCTCCGGCGAAGCAAGATGGGGCGTCCGAGGCATTATACCACAGCGGCGCGGCCTGCCAATCGCCGCTGCCGCCGGCCTCATTCCTCGTTGAGACGGCGCAGCAGGCGCTGCAGGGCCGCCTCGAGCTTCTCGGGCGTTTCATAGGTCCCCTCGGCGATCTCGCGGCGAATGCGCTCGACGAGGTGGTGTCGAATCGGGCCGGCGGCGTGGCGGGCGCCGTCGGTGTTCAGGAAGCTGTCGGCGCCGGCGGGGAGCGACCAGTGGTCGAGGTCCCGGGTGAGGGGGCCGGGCAGACAGCTGGGGCCGTGTGAGTGCATTGGACTTTCTCCCCTGTCGGGTCGGGCCGGCGCACGAAGGGCCGGGGACGACACGACAGGCACATCTTAAACCGTGGGGGATAGTTGAATCAACCCACGAGGTCGCCCAGACAGGAACGTGCGACCACAAGCGTGACGGGTTACACCGATTCCGCAGGGTCTTCGGCAGCCCCCGGCCGGCAACCGCTGCCGGCCTCCGGCCGGGCTCGCAGCCCCCGGTCCCTGATTACCCGGGGCTTCGGGGAGTTCGCTACCTGTTCAGTTGCTCACTCCCGCCGTTCTACTTGTTGTATCGACGGGCCGCCGGACAAGGTTGAGGCAAATCCGGTGCCCGGGACGGCCCCGGCAGGCCGGGAATCGTCCGGCGAATGCATTCCGCGGACCCTGCGTGCGGCTTCGGAGAGGACGAGAAGACGGAGGATGGCTGTGGCAAGGGCCGGGTGCGGGACAAGGGGCGTCGTGCGGGCGGCTCGACCGGAACAGCAACGGAATTCATCTGGGTCGCGCGCCTTTCGGCGGCACCGCGGTCGGGGAACAGACGCAGCGCTTGACCATGCGGAGGGTGTTGCCGCCTTCGCCGCGCGGGTGGCAGCTCAGTTCGTCCATCAGCTTGCGCATGAGGAAGACGCCGCGACCGCCGACGCGCATCTCGGCGGGATCGAGGTGCGGCACCGACGCCAGGTCGAACGGAGCGCCCTCGTCGAGTAGATGGATTTCCAGGCCGTCGGCGCCCAGGAAACACTGGATCTGGACCTGGGCGTCGGGGCGGTCGTGATGGGCGTGGCGGATGACGTTGTTGACGGCTTCGTGTACCGCAAGGACGACGGCGTCCGTGGTGGCCCGGTCCACGCCGCAGACCTCACAGACCGCCTCCAGGAAGGCCCGCGCCAGGACCACCTGGCGCAGGTCGCTGGGGAGGGTGAGGCTCCAGGGCGCGGGCTGGGAGGCCATCGGCTTCCCTCCGAGGGAGAGCGCGGCGTCGGCGCGGCGGTGGGGGGCAGCGTCTCATTATAGACGTCGAAGAAATGCCGCACAGGGCGGAGCACTTCTGCGTCTGTTCCAGACGCCTCCCCTCGCCTCTGTACTCAGGGGAGAGGGGTTGGGGGTGAGGGGTTCTTCTGGGCAAAAAGGCACCCCTCAC
>DATFNV010000750.1:0-3801 GCA_035266225.1 Gemmataceae bacterium | reverse complement strand
GTAGCAATGCGGGGGAGAGGCCGCCAAGAGTCCCGGCGCACCGCAATGGCCCCCTCTGCTGCTCCGTCCCGCCATCTTAGCCGATGAGCGGTGGACTTGGCTTGTGGGAAGCGACCCTATTCCGGCCACGGGGCGCTGCTGCGAATCGCCGGCCAGAAGCGGAAGGCGATCCAGTACATCGTCGGCAACCCCCTGTTCGCACTCCAGAGGACGCAGCACGACATCCGGGCCTCCAGACCCTCTCGTGCGAAGGGCGTTCCCGTGGTGCATTTTCCGGCCTGGCAGTCCTAAGAATAGAACAGGCGATAGTCGTGGCGGTCCTGGAGGTCGCCTCGCTCTGTTCGCCCGTTCACCCTGGCGATACAACCGGCAGAGTCTGGCCCCATGCCTCGCACAATGCCACCCGTCCTCGCCTTCGTACGCGCCGTGGGTAGCGCCGTCGGTGAACGGCACGCGGCCGACGACGCGGCTATCCCCATGCTGATCCACGGCCTCGATCACCTCGTCGCCAACCAGCTGACCGCGCTGAGGAGGCTATAGACCCGGAAACACCACGGTCGTTCTCTCACGGCACTTCGCGCTTGCGGGCGAGCATGACCCCGTCGCCCACCGTCAGCAGACACGCTTCCACGCGGCGGTCGTCGCGTACCTTCAGGTTCAGCGCCCGGATGGCCGACGTCTCGGCGTCCACCGCGGACGGGTCGGCCACCGCCCCCGACCACAAGACGTTGTCGATGGCGATCAACCCGCCCGGCCGGACCAGGCGCAGGCACGACTCGTAGTAGGTGTCGTAAGACTCCTTGTCGGCGTCGATGAAGGCGCTGTCGAAGGAGCCGGCGGCGCCGTCGCGCAGCAGCCCGGCCAACGTCTCGGCCGCCGGCCCGAGGCGCAGATCGATCCGCCCGGCGACGCCCGCCTCCTCCCAATAGCGCCGGGCGATCGCGGTCCATTCCTCGTTCACGTCGCAGGTGACGAGCCGGCCGTCCGGGGGAAGGGCGGACGCCACCGCCAGGGCGCTGAAGCCGGTGAAGGTGCCGACCTCCAGGGCGCGCCGCGCCCCTGTCAGGCGCACCAGCAGCGCCAGCAGTGCCGCCTGGTCGGGGCCGATCTGCATGCGCGCCTGGGGCAGCGCCGCCGTTTCGGCGCGGAGCCGGCCCTGGAGCGGGGTTTCCCGGGCGAGCAGCCCGTTGACGTACTGCTCGACCGCCGTGGGGAGAAAGGAGGGACGCGCCATAAGCATTACCTTATGGCATGGTTCAGAACGGGGCAGTTTCGGGTGGCGCGGCCGTAGGTCAGGCTTTCCAGCCTGACTCGCTGCTTGTCAGGCTGGAAAGCCTGACCTACGCCGCCAAGTGTTACCCCGGCTTGAACCATGCCTACCTTATCTGGACCTTGCCGTTGACCAGACCACCTCCGCCCCTCTCGTAGCGCACCAGCCTGGCGTCCTTGGGGGGCATCGGCAAGCCGAGCGCCAGGTACTCCTTGAGCCAGGTCATCCAGGGAGGGCAGCGGCTCAGTCACTGGGGCAGCGAGCGGCCACCCCAGCGAGATGGCAGTTAAGAATCCTCCCGCGGGGGTCGCGGAAGAGGAGACTCGTGGCGTCGAAGCCACCCAACAGGATGGCCCCGAGCAGCCCGAGTTGCACACCCCGCAGTGCGAGCTGACCACGGGTCAGCCAGGGTCGTTCGGGCGTCCGCGATGCCCTCGCGTGTCTCGCCTGCCACCCCCTGATGCGAAGCAACGTGCTTGCTCATTGCGCGGTTCCCAGCAGATTCAGATTCCCCCCGGACCAAACGTAGCACGCGCCGCCGCCGCAGGAGCGGCAGTGGCCTGCCAGATGGGAGCGGCACGCCAAGGCGTAGCTCGCACCGCACACGACACAAGGAGGGGCTTGTAACACCCCGCCCCGCTCCGGTGACACGCGGGGGGCCCTTCGTGACCCCGGGTTCTCCGCTACCTCTTTGGCCTACGGACCGACGGTGATCCGGAAGCGCTGCGTCGCGCTGCCCACCTTTTCGGTGACCACTTCCTTGACCTGTTCCTGTCCCCAGCTGAGACGACCTTCATCCAGCCGGCGGACCGACCTTTCCAGGGTCACCCTGACAACGACGTCCGTGTTCCCGGCTGCGTCGGGCACGCCGCGGAGCGCGCCGGTGCTCTCATCGATTCGGAGCCAGGTCGGACCCTGTACCAGGACAAATCGGGGCTTCTCGATGTCCCAGAAGCTCGCCACCTCCTTGCCCTCCACGATGCGCAGGCGCAGGTCCCCCAGCGACCGCACGGCGGAGACCTGATACCGGAGCTCCGTGCCGACCCTGGCGGTCTCCGGGGGCTTGCTGCAGATGAACGGACGGGCCGCGGCGGCGGGGTCGGAAGGCCCGCTCCGCTTCCCCTTGTCATCGACGGCCACGACGCGATAGAAGGCCCTGTTGGCGTTGGGCAGGTCCACCCCGGCGCCGAGGACGACCAACTCGGTGCTCGACGTTTCGGCCACGAAATTGCCCGGGGATTCGGCGGGTAGGTCCCTGGACTGGCCCACGTTCCTTCTGTACGGCTCGTCGCTGACCGAAAACCCCTTCTCGTCGCTGCCGTAGACGCGGTACTTGACCGGCTTCTGGCCCGCGGAATTGGGCTTCCAGCGGAGAAGCAGCTTGCCGTCGGCGCCCTTCGCCGGTTCCAGGGTCACGTCCAGCGGCTGGGCCGGGCCACCCGCGGTGAAGCTACACGTCTTGCTCCACGGTCCCCAGACCCCTTTCCCGTTCCTGGCTCGGACGCGCCAGTAGTACACCTGGCCGGGCGTCAAAAGGCCGGCGTAGGGCAAGGCGTAGCGCGGCCGGCCGCGATCCGCGGTGTTGCTCACCAGCTTCGAGAAGTTGGACGACAGGGGCCAGGCCATGTCCGCGCGGTCGGACAGCTCGAAGTGGTAGTCGGCGATGCCGTCGTCAAAGGCATCGACAGGAAGACCCCACTGGAAGACGATGTCACTGCCGTCCGTCCGCGCACCCTCGGCCGGGAAGACGGGAGCAGGCGGGGCACCGGGCGGCCGACAAACCGATCGCTCGACCCATTCGTGGGTGAGGCGTACCCGCCGGGGCTCGGTCGATTGGTCCGTGTAAGTGAAGCGGTTCTCCCCAACCACCATCCCCGGGAGCGCGAGGGGCGCCATCTGGAGGTCGTTGACGATGGCGAGGCGCTTGAGCCGCGCGCCCTCGGGAAGCTCGCACTTGAGCCGGTATTCGTAGCGCGCGGGGCCCGTGGCCGGGAACAGGGCATCCAGGTCCTCGCCCACCTCCTGCCACGAGGTGCCGTCCCAGGAGAGGGAAAACTTCGCCGCGGCGCCCTCGACTTCGAGCCTCCCACCCACGAAGACGTACGGGCTGCGCATCTTCCAGACGAGGACGCCTGTCTTCCCGGCCTCGGCCACCAGGTCTCCGTCTTTCGCCCGGACGTTTTCCACCGTGTCGGCCCCTCGGCGCCAGGACTCCCCGGTGAAGTCCGGGCGATACTCCCACAGTCCGTTGCAAATCCTGTCGGCCGCTCGCGCGCCCCAGACCGTGATGTCCGTGCGTCCGTGGTACTTGAGCGGCACCCGGTGGCCCCAGCGCCACACGAGCGCCTCGTTGGGCCGCAGGACCATGTTCATGGTCGTGTCCCGGGCGCTGTTGCGGTCGCCTCCGGTCTCGCCCTCGTAGACGAACAGCGCGGCGGACCACTCGGCGGCGGCACGGCTGTCGGCGTCCAGGATGCCGTGGGTGTGGCTGCGCTTGAGGAGGTCGTGGTCGCGCACGAGGTCCTGTTCGC
>DATFNV010000749.1:0-22709 GCA_035266225.1 Gemmataceae bacterium | reverse complement strand
CGCTCGGCGTCACCAGCTGCACCGGCGCCCTGCACCTGTCGCTGCTGGCTCTGGGGATTGGCCCCGGCGACGAGGTCATCACCACGCCGATGACCTTCATCGCCACGGCGACGGCCGTCCTCGAGGCGGGCGCCACGCCGGTGTTCGTCGATGTCGAGCCGGACACGGGACTGCTGGACCCTTCGCGGGTCGAGGCGGCCCTGACCCGGCGGACGCGCGCCATCCTGCCGGTGCATCTGTACGGCCAGATGTGTGACATGCGGGCGCTGCGCGGCCTGGCCGAGCGGCACGGCCTGTTCCTGATCGAGGACGCGGCTCACTGCGTCGAGGGCGAGCGCGACGGCGTCCGTCCCGGGCAGCTGGGCGACACCGCCTGCTTCTCGTTCTACGCCACCAAGAACCTCACCTGCGGCGAGGGCGGGGCGGTCGTCACCAACGACGACGCCCGCCTGGAAAGTCTGCGGCTGCTGCGGCTGCACGGCATGACCAAGACGGCCGCCGACCGGGCCCGGGAAGGCTACCGGCACTGGGACATGGTCGCGCTGGGCTGGAAGTACAACATGGACAACATCCAGGCCGCCCTGCTGCTGCCGCAGATGGACCGCCTCGAGGCCAACTGGCAACGGCGCCAGGCCCGCGCCGAGCAGTACGAGCAGCTCCTGGCGGGCATCCCCGGTCTGTCGTGGCCGCGCACCGCCGCCGGCTCGCGGCACGCCTGGCACCTGTTCCCCGTCTGGGTGGACGGCGGCCGCCGGGACGCCGCGGTCGAGGGGCTGCACCACCGCGGCATCGCGACCGTCGTCAATTACCGAGCCATCCACCTGCTGACGTACTTCCGCGAGACCTTCGGCTTCCGCGCCGGCGACTTCCCCAATGCGGAGCGGATCGGCGACAGCACCCTGTCGCTGCCCCTGTACCCGTCGATGCCGCCCGCGGACGTCGAACTCACCGCCGAGGTGGTCCACGACGTGCTGGGGCACCGACTGCGGCGCGCGGCGTGAGGCGCCCCGGTTGGCATGGTTCAATACCGGGCGGTTTCGGGTGACAGTGGCTGTGGCGGCACGTTTCCAACGTGCCGTATCCCACCGGCACGTTGGAAACGTGCCGCCACAGCCACTGTCACCCCGATTTGAACCAGGCCCCCCGGTTGCCCTCCGCACGTCCCGAATTCCTGGGCCCGACGATGAACCTACGCAAAGGACTGCGACTGCTGGGCAGCGTGGCGCTGCTGGGCTGGCTGGCCTGGCGGACGGACTGGCGGCAGGTGGCCGAGGCGTTCGCCACCCTCCGCTGGGCGCTGTGGGCGGCGGCCCTGGGCGTCTACGCGCTGGCCCAACTGGTCAGCGCCGTGCGCTGGGGTCTGCTGGCCCGGCCGCTCGGCTTCCACCGGCCGGCCTGGCAGTATGTCGGCTTCTACTTCATCGGCATGTTCTTCGGCCTGTTCCTGCCGACCTCGGTCGGCGGCGACGTGGTGCGCGGCTGGTATCTCGACGGCGGCTCGGGGCGGCGCCGCTCGGCCCTGTTCAGCGTCTTCGTCGATCGCGCCAGCGGATTGTTGGTGCTGATGGGGGTGGCGGCCGTGGCCCTGGTCCTGTGCCCGGTCGAGGTGCCCGTCTGGGTCAGTCGCGGGGTCTGGGGGATGCTCGCCGCCGGCCTGGCCGGCCTGGCCCTATTGCCGCTGCTGGCGCGGCGCGTCCACCGCTTCGAGGCCGTCCGCCGCTCGGTCGAGGCCGCCCGGCTGTACCTGCGCCGCCCGTCCCTCCTGGCGGGAACGACGGCGCTGTCGCTGGCCGTGCAGGCGGGCCACGTCGCCGTCGTCTGGCTGATCGGCCTGGCGCTGGGGCTGTCGGTGCCGGCCGGCTACTACGCGGTCGTGGTGCCGGTCGTGTCGCTGCTCACGCTGCTGCCGGTGAGCATCAACGGCGTCGGCGTGCGCGAGGCGGGGATGGTGACACTGCTGGGGATGGCCGGCGTGAGTCCGGGCGGCGCGCTCAGCCTGGCCTTCCTCTGGTTCCTGGCCTTCACCGTCGCCAGCCTCGGCGGCCTGGGCTTTTCCCTCTTTGGACATTTTCCCCGTCCCGACGCGGCCGCCGCCCACTCCGCGACTCAAGGGCCGCCCGCGCGGTCCGCGGCCTGACCTTGTCCCCTAGTTTATCTCTTTCGGGGCCGTCAACTCCAGAAGGGAACGCTGACCAGGTCCTGGGCGCCGCCGAAGACGCTGAAGTAGGCATCGTTCGCCTGCTGCGCCTGCGGTCCGAGACCCACGTCCGCCGCGTTGTGGCCCTGGGTTGCCGGTTGCGGCACTCCGGCGAGGGAGTCGCCTGTCAGGGCCGGGACAGCCCCGGCGCACTGCGCGGGGGGGCTACCGGGGGCCTGTTGGTGGTCGCCGGTGAAGGGGCCCTGTGCGCCGTCCGGCAGGCTGAGCAGGGCCTGGGCGATCAGGAACTCCCCGGGGCCGAACTCCTCGGCGACGGTGATCCCCTTCGGGACGGCGGGCGGGTTGGCAGTCGCCTTGTTCGGAATGGCCATTTCGCGCTCTTCCAAGGACCGAATCATGGCGGCCCTCATGGCGAGACAGGCGGGGCAGTTGCACATCAGGGGCGGGAGATCCAAACCGGTCCCCGCGGGCGCGACGGGGCCAGGCATCATGTTGCCCGAGTTGCCGTTCTGCCCCTGGCCGTTGCCGGTCAGCCACTGGCCGAGGCCGTTTAGCCGGCTCGGGTCGAGCGGCACGCCGCCGCCGGAGGTCAACGGGTTGCCGTTGGCGACCTGGGTGTTCGGCAGGGGGACGCTCGGGTCGGCACCCGTGCCGAGGTTCAGGGTCAGGGCGTAGTGGCCCGTGCCGAAAGCGGTCGTGTCGGCCCCCTGGACCTTGACGTAATACGTGGCGCCCGGCGTGAGCCCCAGGCCGTCGAGGGTCAGCGTCGTCCCGTACTGCCCCAGGCCGTTGGCGCTGCCGAGGACCGTCCTCTGGTCGGCGGCGTACACCGTCACCTTCGGCGCCAGCAGGCTCAGGCCGCTCGACTGCACGTCGAGGTTCATCGTCGCGGCGCTGTTGCTCGGCGCCGTGAAGGTGAAGTACTCCGCCTGCCCCGCCGTCGTGATGTCGAGGTTGTTGATGTCCGCCGTGAGGGCGGTGGGGTCGAGGGTCGAGGTGAGGTTGCTCGCCGTGGCGAAGGTGCCGTCGCTGCCGCCGGTGTTGTAGGCGTCGTGGGCCCGCGCGCTGCCGTTGCTGTAAATGGCCCGGATGCCGGCGATATCGTCGTTGGCCAGGCCGAGGTGTACGCTGGTGTAGAACCCGTACATGACGGAGTTTGACGAGCTTGAATGGGCCATGCCCAGTGCGTGGCCGATCTCGTGCAGGGCCACCGTGTACACGTCGTAGGTCGTGCTGATGGCGAAGCTCTGGGCCGTGTTGAAATCGACGTCGCCGGCGACCGAGTAGTTGTTGGCGGAGGGCGGGTAAAAGGTGGTGGCCAGGGCGCCATTCGCGAAGGCGTAGCCGCCGATGCGGATGTCGCCCATGGTGGGGTCACCCTGCTGGTAGCTCCCCGAGCCGGAGTCGGCGCCGCTATCGGGGATCACGCTGAAGTTGATGTTGGTCTGGACGGCCCAGGTCTGCGCGGCCTTGAGGATGAGGTCCTGCCAGCCGGTCGTGTTGTTGTTAAACAGCCCGTTGAAGGTGCTGAACAGGTTGCTGGTGATCGGGCCGTTGGGGCCCTGGGCGACGACGGTGCCGTCGGGCACGAAGCTGATCGTGATCAGCTGCGGGTTGGGCCAGGCGTTGCCCGAGAGGGCGTAAGGAACCAGGCGTGACTCGAGCGCCTCGACCGAGGGTCGGGCGCTGGGGCGGGAGGAAGGGCGAACGGCGCGGCGCTTGGACCGGGACCGGAATAACATGGGTCTTTCCTCTCCTCGAAGGCGGATATTGACACGGGGCGGCGCGCGGGGGCGCCCGCCGGAGTCATCCCTTCGGCAGCCTGGCAACCGTGGCGGCCCGGGCGGGACCGCGGCAGGCCCATGGCTTTGCGTCGCCGCCTTTCGGCGGGTTTGCCCGTTCGAGGATCGGGGAGATTTCTCAGGCGACGGGAGGGGATTTGCAAGCACTCAACCGTAGCTCGCCCCGCGGCCCGAGGCAAGCGAGCGCCGCGAAAAAAGTCAGAAGATTTCAGCGGCGGCCGCGGTGGGCATTCCCGCGCGGATCGGGTATCAATAACGGGGGTGGGGCGCGCGGGGCGCCGACGAGGAGGAGGAGACGCCGATGGTCGTCATAGCGCCGTCGATCCTGGCCGCCGACTTCGCGCGGCTGGGCGAGCAGGTCGTCGAGAGCGAGCAGGGCGGCGCCGGCCGCGTTCACATCGACGTCATGGACGGCCACTTCGTGCCGAACCTGAGCATGGGACCGGCCATCGTCGCCTCGCTGCGCCGCGTCACCCGCCTGCCGCTCGAAATCCACCTCATGGTCGAAGAGCCGGAGCGCTTCCTCGACGCCTTCCTGTCGAAGGGGGCCGACAGCCTCATCGCCCACCTCGAAGTCCTGCCCGACCCGCGGCCGTTCCTCCGCCGCCTGCACGACGCGGGGAAGAGGGCCGGCCTCGCCGTCCGCCCCGACACGCCGGTCGAGGCCCTGGAACCTTTCCTCGGCGCGATCGACCTGGCCCTGTGCATGACGGTGCATCCGGGCTTCAGCGGTCAAGCGTTCCTGTCGGAGAGCTCCGGCCGCATCGGGCGCTTGCGCGAGCTGATCAATTCTGGCAATCCCAGGTGCGAATTGGAAGTGGACGGCGGCATCGGCCCGGAAACCGGGCGGGCGTCGGTGCGGGCCGGGGCCAACGTCCTCGTCGCCGCCACCGCCATTTTCGCCGACCACGACGGCCCCGCCGCCGCCGTGCGCCGCCTCCTCGCCGCCGCCACCGGGTAGGTCCCGCTTGCCGAGCGGGACCCTCCTCTGGTCCCGCTCGGCAAGCGGGACCTACCCGCCGCCTGACAGGTCGTTCGATTCCCATACGGGAACGGCGCTGCCCACTTGTACGCGCGGCCGTGCGCGGCTAGGATACCATTCACTTAACTCAAGCGTGTCGGTACGACGTCCTGGTTCTTCCTCCCAGGTCGGGGTGGGACGTCGGACCGATCCATCGGGCTTTCGACGGCCTGTCTCTGGCTACCAGCCCAAGGTTGTGCGGGGGCCAGACGTTCGACCTCGCCCCGCTTCTCGGGGCATGTCGCCGAGCCTGTCCTTCTGGGAACGGGCTCGCACTTTCCCAAAAGGACGAACGATGGCGCGCACTTTGCAAACTCATCCCGAGCCTGCCACCACCCCACGCGCGAACGAGGCTTTGGCGGAGAACGGGCTCATGCAGCGGCGCATCCTGATCGTCGAAGACAAGGAAGCGGAGCGACAACTCCTCAAGGGGCAGCTCGAAGGCCCCGCCCTCGTCGTCGATACCGTCGGGGAGGGAGTCGAGGCGCTGGACCGGCTCGATTCGCGCAGCTACAGCATCGTCATCACCGACCTGAAGATGCCGCGCCTCAGCGGCATGCAACTGATCGAAGAGGTGCAGAAACGCCGCCTGCCCGTGACGGTGATCGTCACCACCGGCTTCGGCGGCGTCGATGAGGCGGTCCAGGCCATGCGCCTTGGCGCTTACGAGTTCCTCACCAAGCCCATCGACGTCGAGCGGCTGCGCCTGGTGGTGCAGCGCGCCCTGCGCGAGCGCGGCTTGCAGGACGAGGTGGCCGCCCTCCGCGAGCAGATGCGCGACAAGTACTCGTTCCACAACATCCTGAGCAAGAACCCGCGCATGCACCAGGTCTTCGACCTGATCAACCACGTGGCCAGCACGACGACCACGGTGCTCATCGAGGGGGAGACCGGCACGGGCAAGGAACAGGTGGCGCGGGCCATCCACATCGCCTCCGCTCCGGTGCGCAACGGGCCGATCATCGCCATCAACTGCGCCGCCCTGCCGGAGAACCTGCTGGAGAGCGAGCTGTTCGGCCACGAGAAGGGCGCCTTCACCAGTGCCGTCACCCAGCGGCGCGGCCGCTTCGAGCTGGCCGACGGCGGCACGCTGTTCCTCGACGAGGTCGGCGACATCCCGGCGGCGATGCAGGCCAAGCTGCTGCGCGTGCTCCAGGACCGCCGCTTCGAGCGCGTCGGCGGCACCGAGAGCCTCGAAGTAGACGTGCGCGTCATCGGCGCCACCAACCGCTCGCTGCTGAAGCTGGTCAAGGACGGCACGTTCCGCGAAGACCTGTATTACCGACTGAACGTGGTCAAAATCGACCTGCCGCCGCTGCGCGACCGGCCGGAGGACGTCCCGCTGTTGGCGACGCACTTCACGCAGAAGTTCGTCCGGCCCGGCGAGCCGCCGAAGTTGATCGCGCCGGAGACGATGGAGGTGCTGCTGAGTTACCGCTGGCCGGGCAACATCCGTGAACTGGAGAACGCCATCGAGCGGGCCAGCGTCACCTGCCGCGGCGACTGCATCCGCCCGACCGACCTGCCGCCGGACGTCCTGACGCCGAACGCCCCGAAGCAGCCGTTCGTCATCGACCTGGAGACGCCGCTGCCGCAGCTGCTGCGCGACGTGTCGGCCGACATCGAGCAGCAGTACATCCGCAAGGCGCTCAAGAAGAGCCACGGCAACATCGGTCGCTGCGCCACGATCTGCGGGCTGTCGCGGCGCAGCATCTCGGCCAAGATCGCCGAATATCAGATCAACAAGACGATGTTCAAGGAGGTGTAAAGCCGCTTGCGGCTTCGCAGGGCATGCGAAGCCGCAAGCGGCTGTCGCTCAGTCGTTGGGCGGCGGGGTCATGTGGATGATCTTCTTCGGCACCCACTTGGCCGCGAAGTTCCAGTGGACGTCGTTCTCCTCGTCGTGGCACTCCCGGCACATCCCCTCGATCCTCCCCATCCGCTGCCCCTTCTGCGCCGGCGTCTCGTCTTTCGGCGCCTTCCACGGGTTGATGAGGGCGTAGAGCGCCGCGTTGTTCGGGTTCTTCTTGTGGATGTCGCACGGCCCGTGGCAGCTCTCGCAGCCAACGTCCTTCAACTTCGGCGTGGCCTTCTCATTCGCGAAGCCGTCCTGGTAGCGGAAGCCGACCGTGTGGCAGACGATGCACTCGGCGTCGTACTCGCGCAGCGACGGGTTTTTCGCCGTGACCAACGTGTTGTAGGCCACGTGGTGTTTCGAGTCCTTCCAGACGTCATAGGCGTGGGGGTGGCACTGCCGGCACGAGTCCGAGCCGGCGTACCCCGCCTTTGCGCCGGCAAACCCGGGCATCCCCTTGAGGGCGGCCTGCGTGGCGTGCGGAACCTTGCCGTACATCGCGAGGTAATCGTCCCTCTTCAGCTCCTTGGTGTAGTTTTCCATCAGGGCGACGATGGGATGGTCCTTCACCTTTGCCGCCGGCGTGGCGTACTTCGGGCCCATCGACTCGAGATGGTAGTGCATCTCAAAGGGGTTGCCGGGCTTGCCCGTGGCGTAGACGCCGACGAGGCCGACGTATTTCCCCTTGTGGCCGACGCGGACGATGAACGTCTCGCGGCCCCCCGGGTGGTTGACGACGATTTGCCGCTGGGGGGGCTCGTCTACGTCCACGCACAGGATGACGTTGAACTGGGGGGCGACCTGAGCCAACACCTTCGCCAACTCGGGCGGCCCCTGGTAGAGGAGGACGCGGAAGTCGGGCTTCTTGACTCCCATTGCCGCCAAGCCGGCGGGGACTGCCTTGTTGGCCCCCTCGAACTTGAACCGGGAGTCGATGCGGGTGATTTCCCCGCCCACGCTCGTCGGAATGTTGACGTTGGCGGGAAGCAGCCCCTTCTTGATGAGATCGTCAATGGCCTCGGGGTCGTGGGTGCCGATGATCCCCGTGGCGCCCACGTTGATCCCCCCGGGCGTCGCAGTCACCTGCCAGGAGCCGACGTAGCTCTTGCCCCATTCCGGCGCCGTGCGGGCGGGGTCGGAGAAGTCTTTGTCCTTGCCGAGGAGGTTCGCGGCGAGGACCACGGGCTCCTTGTTGTTGAGGGCGTATTCGTCCATGGCGGCGGTGAGCGGCAGGGCGGCCTCGTACTCGCCGAAGCTGACCGCGCTGTAGCCGATCAGCTTCATGGCGTCCATCGCGTAGCGGTACTTGATGAGCCCCTGGATGTTGGGGAGCTTGGCCGGGCCCTGGATCTGCGGCACGTCGCCGAGGTCGTAGGCGACCACGTCCCAGCCGCGCGCCTTGAGCGACTCGACGAAGTTGTAGCGCCGGACCAGGCCGCCATATTGCGGGTCGGAGCAGCCGCAGGGCAGCAGGTAGCCGTGCTGCTGCCCCGACAGGACCAGGACGAAGGCCGGCTTCCCCTTCGGCCAGCCCTGGAAGTGGCCTTCGTCCGTCTCCGGCGACGTTTCAGACGAGGTCGGGGGGGGTGGGTTGTCCCCGTCGCGCGGGGCGCGGAACCAGCAGGCGGCGCCGATCACCAGGCAGAGGGTGGCCAGCAGCAGCGCCGCCACCTTGACCGCCGTCCCGCGCGCCGAACCGGACTTCCTGCCCGCTGGCGTCGCGCTCTCCGGCCCCACGTTCGTCTGCGAGTCATTCATCGCTCTCGGCCCTTCCGTTGGGTTCTGGGTTGAACAGGGGGCGCCGCCCTCCGGGCGGCTCGCCGTCACCGTTGAATCGCGTTACCGCTGACGGGGATGCGGACCCCGCGGCCGTTGGCCTTCAGGTAAATCGTCGTGTCGCCCGCCGGGTCGGCCGGGCCACCAAACGGCCCGCTCACCGCGTTCGCGGGGATGGATACCGTCAGGGTCCAGGTCTTGCGCCTGGCCGCCCCTGGCGAATCGTCCTTCAATTCTGCCTTGAGGAACTCCGGCGCCTTCTCCTTGTCGATCACGACGTTGACGCCCGGGTCGGCCTCCACCGTGACCGTCTTGATGGCGCCGATGCTCCGCGGGAAGGCGCCAAAGGCGATGCGGTCCTTGTTGGCGTCGCCCTCGCCTGACACCACCGTCACCGGGCCGCGCACCACACCACTGACGGTCAAGCCGATGTCGTCGGGCAGGGCGTCGCTCTTCAGCGCGACGGTGGTGCGGAACGGCCCGAGGTCGTGCTCGCGGCCCTCCAACCGCTCCCACACCGTCACTTCCACCCTGTATGCGCAGAGGATGTCGGTTCTGTGCTCCTTCTCCAGGGTTCGGCACTGCTCGTCGGTCAGGGCGGTCGGCTGGCCGCAGGTGACAAAGGGGTGCCGGGCCTGCTGCGCCTTCTCCGACTCCGGCTGCAGTGTGAAGCTGCGGCGCGTCGAGGAGTAGACGGTAAACTTGGCGACGCGCGGCCTGGGGTCGCCGCTGAGCAGGGCATCCACGGGCACCTCCTTCGTCGGCGGCAGCACCTGAACCGGATCGACGAAGTGGACCAGGGCCTCCAGGTGGATGGGCGCGGCCCGGCCGGCCGAGGAAGCCGTCCGCAGGTCGGCCGAGAGCCGCTTGCCGCCGGCCTGCTGGTCCTTCCAGCCGAGGCGCATCCACCCCTTGGCCTTCGGCGGCACCGTGCTACTTTTCGGGCCGTCGCTCTTGCCCTCCTCCAGCTCGAGCGCTGCCCAGGTGACGTCTGGCCCGGGGGCGGGCGTTTGTGACGCGGCCTGCGCCGCCGCCCCGAGGCCCGCGAGCGGCCCCAGTCCCACGGCCGGCCCCAGCCCCACGGCCGCCGCCGGCTGTGCCTCCTGCCAACCCTCCGGGGCCAGGCCGATCTTCAAACTGACGCAGGCGTTGCAACTGACCTTCGTCAGGAAGACTTCCACCGGAACCTCGTTCTCATTGGTGAACCAAAAGTCGCAGTGCCCCTCGCTCTTGGCTTCCTGCTCGGGCGGGCGCTCGGGATCGCTGCGCCCCGGCGGCCCTTCCGTGCTGGCGAATTTCAGGTGCGGCTTGCCCGGGTCGGGGGGCGGCTTCACCTGGGGCTCACGGCCACCCAGGCCGAACTTGAGCAGCGTGACGATCACGACCAGGGCCACGACCATCGCGGTCAGCATGGCCATCTGCTTCGCACTCATGGCAGCCACTCGCGCCGAGGAGAAAATCAAAGGGGAAGAGTGAAGGCCGCACCGGCCCCATTATCAATACGAAGGCGGAAGGGGTCAAGGCCGACGGACGGGCCAGCCGCTTGCGGCTTCGCACGGCCTGCGAAGCCGCAAGCGGCGTGATGAGTCCTTATTTCTTCGGCGGCGGCAGCCTGGTCAGCGGCTTGCCGTCCGCATCGACGGCGCCGGCGGCCACCAGCACCATGTGCGCCGGGTCGAGGTACTTCTTCGCCACCGCCTGCACGTCGGCCGGCGTCACGGCCTCCACCCCCTTGACGTACTCCTCGAAGAAGTCGAGACCCAGGTGGTTGCGCTCGATGAACAGCAGTTGCAAGGCGATGGCGGCGTCGCTGGTGAAGCGGAACGGTAGGCTATGGATCAGGTACAGCTTGGCGTCCTCGACCTCGCTCTTCGTCGGCTCCTCGTCGCGGATCCGATTCAGCTCTTCAAGGAACTGCGTTTTCACCTTGTGGAAGTTCTTGGGGTCGGTGCCGATGTAGCAGGTGAACAGGCCCGGTTGCTCCTCCGCCGTATCGGTAATGTTGGCGCTGACCGTGTACGCCAGCCCCTGCCGGTCGCGCAGCCGAGCCGAGAGCCGGTCGGTGAAGCCGGGGCCGGTGCCCAGGACGTAGTCCATCACGCGCAGCTTGTAATAGTTCGAGTCGTCGCGGCGGATGCCGACGTGGCCCATGTAGAAGTGGAGCTGCTGCGCCTGCGGCATCGAGAGGATTTTCTGGGTGAACTTCGCCGGCTTCTCGACCGCCGGCGCCTCCACCTTCGGGAGGTCCGCCTTCTTCCAGTCCTTCGTCAGCTCCTTGATCTCCTCGACAACGGCCTTGGCGTCGAAGTCGCCGACGACGGCCACGAGGGTGTTGTTCGGCACGAAGACCTTGCGGTAGAACGTCAGGCAGTCGGTCCGCGACAGCTTGGCGATGTTGCCCTTCTCGTTGAGCAGCGAACGGCCGAAGGGGTGCTTGCCGTAGGCCAACTCGCGGTAAAGCGAGCTGGCGCGCTCCTCCGGTTGCCTCTCCTGGTCCTCGATGGTGCCCAGCATCTGCTTGCGGACGCGCTCGAGGGAGTCCCTGGGGCAGTCAGACTGCGACAGGCACTCGAAGAGGACGCCGAGCCCGACCTTGCGGTCCGGCGACAGCACCTTGACACTGCCGCCCGAGCCGGTCATCGCCAGCACGCCGCCGACGTCCTCGATCATCTCGGCGATCTCCGGCCCGCTGTGCTCCTTCGTGCCCTCCTGGAGCATGTTGGCGAGGAGGTTGGCGACGCCGGCCTTGTCCTCGGGCTCCAGCATGGCCACGTTGCGAACGTAGGCCTCGGCGACGACGATGGGCAGCCGGTGCCGCTCGTACAGGAGCAGCGTCAGGCCGTTGGGCAACTCGACGCGCTGTGTGTCCTTGAGGGAAAGGTCCGAGGCCGCAGCCCTGTCCGCGCGGGGCGCGGGCCGCCGGGCGTTGAGCGTAACGGGTCGCGCTCCGTTGCCACCCCTTCGCGCTTCCGGCTTTTCCGGCTTGGGCAGCGACCAGACGACGACGCGCTCGTCGGCGCGGAGGTACTTGCCGGCGACGCGCTGGACGTCCTCGGTGCTGACGCCCATGATCCGCGCCAGGTAACCCTTCAGCTGGTCGAGGTCGCCAACGGTCACGCCGCGGGCGATGCTGTCGGCGAGTCCGTGGCTGCTTTCGCGGCTGAAAATGTAGTCGGCCAGCACAGACTGCTTGGCGCGCTTCAACTCGGCGGCCGCAGCCGGGTCGTCGGCGAGCTTCTTCAGTTCCTTCAGGACCGTCTTCTCGACCGCCGCCCGGTCCTTGGGCGCGAGGAGTGCCACCTGGATACTGAACCAACCGGGGTAGCGACCGGGGGAGTTACTGGAATCTACGGTGTCCGCGATCTCGTCGCCCTCGACCAGCTTCTTGTACAACCGGCCGGTGCGGCCCCCGGTGAGCAGGGCCTGGATCACGTCCAGCACCACGTGATCCGGCTCGCCCCAGCGGACCGTGCCGAAGCCCATGAGCATCCGCGGTTGGTCGAACTTCGACTCCATCACCAGCTCCGCCGGCCGCTTCGGCAATTCCTTCGGCAGCGGCTTGCGCTCCGGCAGCTTGGCGGAAGGGATGGCCCCGAGGTGCTTCTTCACGAGTTTCAGGGCCTCGTCGGCGTCTATACCGCCGGCGATGACGAGCGCGGCGTTGTTGGGGTGATACCATTTGTCGTAGTGGGCCTTGATGACCTCGGCGGTGGCGTCCTGGACGTGTTCGCGCTCGCCGATGACTGGATGGCCGTACGGCCCGGTCTTGCCGAAGAGCAGCGGCAAGATGGCCTTTTGCTCCAGGTCCCACGGCTGGTCCTCGTTGCGGGCCAACTCGTTGATGACGGCCCCCTTCTCTTTGTCGAATTCGTGCTCCTTGTCGATGCGGAGGTTGCGCATGCGGTCGGCCTCGATCTCCAGGGCGACCGGCCAGCGCTCCTTGTCGAAGTCGAAATGGAAGATCGTGTAATCTTCTGAAGTGTAAGCGTTGTTGGCGCCGCCGTTGCGCAGGGTGAGGCGGTCGATGTCGCCGGGCTTGATATTGGCGGTGCCCTTGAACATCAGGTGCTCGAGGTAGTGCGACAGCCCGGTGGCGCTGAGGTCCTCGTCGGAGGAGCCGACCTTGTAGGCGACCATGACGGTGACGGTGGGCGAGTCGGCGACCGGCTTGAGAAAGACGCGCAGGCCGTTGTCGAGCGTCTCGGCGCGGATGCCCTCGTAGAAGGCGGTGGCCGCCTTGAGGGCGGCACTCTTGTCCTTCTCGTCGGCGGCGCCGGCGCGCGACACGAACGCGGCGAGGCAAAGCAGCAGGGCGAAACTCGGGCGCAGGAAGAAGCGCGAAAGCATGTCGCATCCTCGACAAGAAGACGGGCGGCGAGCGGCGGCCAAGACACCGCCCCGAACGGTTACTTTTACAAGAGACGCGCGCGGGCGACCAGAACGCCGGCGGGAAGCGAGGGGTCGGGGACGACTGCTCCGGCTGGGGGGGCGTGGAAAAATAGTTTCGATCTGTTGCAAAAATGGAGAACACCGTACACAATGCTAGGACACGGACGAAGGGCAAGGAGGCGCTCGATCGGGCACGTTGCGGGGTGAGTCGCGTGCCGGCGAGGGAAACACTTTCCCGACAGCGGGCGTGGAGCGGAAATGAAAATCAAGCTGCGCATTGTCCAGGGACGGCCCCAGGGGAAGAAGATGGTGTTCCCGCGCGGCGAATACGTCTTCGGCCGGGGGGCGGAGTGCCACGTCCGGCCGAACAGCGACTGGGTGTCGCGCCAGCACTGTCTGCTGCGCGTCACCGCCGACGAGGCGTTCCTGCGCGACCTCGGCAGCCGCAACGGCACCCTCATCAACGGCACCCGCCTCGTCGAGGAGCGCCCTCTCAAGCACGGGGATCAGGTGCAGATCGGCCCGCTCGTCTTCGAGGTGCTGCTCGAGGAGGCCGTCACCGACCCCATCCCGACGCCGACCGGCCTGCCGCAACTGGAACAGCCCGCCGCCCCCGCACCCGTCACCGGGGATACCGTGGTGCGCGCACTGGACACCACGGAACTGCAGGCGCTGGACGGCGCGCCTCCGCCGACGCGCGAGGAACCAACCGGTCAGGCGCCCACCGTGTCCGGATTTCGGGCGGTTCAGAAGCGCTGAGCCGGTGGGGAATACCGTCGCCGCCGCTTGCGGCTTCGCATGCCCTGCGAAGCCGCAAGCGGCGGCGACGGTCTGCTCCCCGGGTTCAGTTCCACACCCCTGCCAGGTCGCGCTCGGGCAGTGACGGCCGGGCCGCCTCAAGGGCCTGCTCGAACGCCCAGCGATACAGCCCTTGCTGGGCCGCGTTCAGTTCCATCGGCAGCGCCGAGCAGAGCAGGAAGCTGCCGGGCGCGACGGGCGGCGCGGGCGGGCGCGGCAGGCGAATCGACTCGTTGGCGAAAGGCATTCGATTGCGGCTCATTCAGACACCTCCCCTGTCCGTCAACGACGGACCATGTGCATTCTTCGAGCCATCATCGGTTGGCGCCGGCCGTCGCGCGTAGCGCTCTTGAGCGAGTCGGCGAAAAAAATTCTGGGCGGCCCAGGTAAAATCGTTGCAATCGGTACGGGCGTCTGCCTATAATCCCCCCCACCGGTGTCAGGCCCGAGGGAGGGGCCGCCGGAATCAACTCTCCAGCACGTGTCCGAGAAAGGAGTTCGGAGATGACCAGCACGATGATGGTGGAACGGACGGCGACGGGGTTGCCGGGCGTGGGGTACCCGGGAACGGGGGGCATGCCGTACGGTACGCCGACGGCCCAAGGCGCGAGCTACCTGATGGTGCCGCGCTGCACCCTGCGCTTCGAGAAGTGCCAGGGTGGCCTCAAGGTGCATTGCACCAGCGAGGACCGCACGGCCTGCGGCGTGGTGCAGAACCTGTGCGCGGCCCTGGCGGGCGGCCTGGTCAGCTGCTGCGCCCAGTTCAACGGCCTGACGGTCTACACCTGCAACTTCGTGACCGGCCTGTGCCGCTGCGAGACGACCGAGGACGGCGTTTGCCTCAGCTGTACCAGTGGCGACGCCAAGTGCGGTGAGATCCTGCAGGCCTTCTGCGACTGCCTGAGCTGCCTGATCGAGGCCGGTTGCACCTGCAGTGTGTTGATCAACAACACCCCAGTCTGCTGCGGCGGCGGCGAGCCGTCGAAGACCGGCAGCAAGCCCAAGCGCTAACCACCCGAAGGGGGCGCGGCCTCACCCCGCTGTCGGGGCCGCGCCCCATTCCCGGACCCCCCATGCCCCGGCCACCGCAAACCTCACCCCTGGTCGTCACGCAGTTCGAGTCGGTCCTCCTCGGCCGCTTCGCGCAGCCCATCATCCTCAGCGGGGTGGTCGCCGAAGCCGTCGCCCACCACCTCGACCAACTCACCGACGCCGGTCCGACGCGGATCGTCCTCAACTGCGCCAACGTGCAGAGCCTGACCAGCCTGATCATCGGCAAGCTCCTGAGCCTCGACAAGAAGGTCAGCGCCGCCGGCGGCACCCTGGCGCTGTGCGAGGTGCGCCCGGAAGTCCGCGAGATCTTCGACGTGGTGGGGCTGCTGAAAATCCTCCGCTTCTATCCCACCGAGGAGGCGGCAAGGGACGACCTCGCCGGGTAAAACGGGACCGAGGCGCCATCGGGTCCCCGGTGGACGTGAGGATTCCGTTGACTCCGCCGGCGCTTCCCGTCATTCTGGAAAGAGTCGCCCATTCCTCGTCCGACTCCGAGAGCCGACCCCCATGTACTCCCGAGCCGCGATCCTCTGCGCCGCGCTCCTGGCCGTATCGGCCGTCCTCGCCGCCGACGACAAGCCCGCGCCCGACAAACCGGCGCCGGAAAAGCCCGTCCCGGACAAGCCAGCGCCGGAAAAGCCCAAGGCCGTTCTCAAGGAGGGTGCCGACCTCCCGGGATCGTTCCGGCCGTACAACGTCGCCAACGGCAAGTACGAGAAGAAGTTCCACTCCGTCACCAACGAGCACGGCCTCAACCCCGGTGTGCTGATCTTCGCCCAAAATCCCAAGATCGACGACCAGGACCAGCGCCTTCCGCAGCTGCTGCGGGAACTGGACAAGTACATCGTCGATAGGCCGAAGACGCGGCTGAGGGCGTTTGCCGTCTTCCTCTACAACGACCTGGCCGACGTCGTGAAGGACGATGACGTGCGCGAGAGCCACCTCGATGCGCTGGGGAAGCTGAAAAGCGACGAGAAACAGCCGTTGCACGAGGTCGTGCTGTGCCTCGACAGCGCCCCCGCCCTGCAAAAAGCGGGCTACGAAATCGACCCGCAATGGCAGGTCGTCGTCGTGCTCTACGACAAGCTGAAGGTGACGAAGATCTACCGCTACTCCGAAGAGGCGAAGTCCGAGGAGGCGAAGCGCGACGTCGAGGCGATCATGACCGAGGTCAGGACGAACCTGGCGCCGTTCAAGAAGTAGTTTTGAAACGGTAACACAAATGACTTCGCCGCTTGCGGCTTCGCAGGGCATGCGAAGCCGCAAGCGGCAAGAGGGTTGTCGATACCGTTTCTAAACGCGATCAGGGTCGCACCACCTCCTGCCCGTGTTTCAGCGTCGCGGCCTTCTCCGCAATTTCCTCTCGTCCCGTGACGTCTTCCCACGTCCCTGGTTTCGTCTGCTTGTTCAGCACCTCGACGAGTCCGCCGCCGCTGAGCCCGGTCTGCAGCGGCGTCTGCAGCACCCGGGTGCCCTCGACGCGGAAGCAGTACGTCCCTTCGGTCCCCGTGACGACGGCCGACGCGGGCAGGGTGAAAACGCCTTCGCGCTTCGCCGTCAGGGTGGCGTAGGCGTAGCTGCCGGGCAACAGTGTGCCGTCCTTGTTGGGCAGGTCGATCTCGGTGCGCAGCGTCCGCGTCCTGGGATCGAGGACGCCGCTGGTGCGCGTTACGCTGCCGTCGAACTCGCGGCCCTTGAGCGCCTGCACGCGCACCTTCGCCTCCATGCCGTCGCGGACCAGTCCGGCGTCGGTCTCGGGCACGTCCACGAAGACGCGCACGGTGTCGGCGCTCACCACGACGAAGAGGGGCTCGCCCTTGTTGCCGGCCGCCGCCGGCTGCAGGAAGTGGCGGGTATCGACGTTGCGCGCCGACACCTTCCCCTTGAAGGGCGCCGTGATGCGGGCGTAGCCGAACATGGCCTTCGCCTCGTCGCGGTCGGCCTCGGCCACCTTCAGGTTGGCCTGCGCCACGGCGATGTCGGCGATCGCCTTGTCGCGCTTGGCCATCGCCTCGTCGCGCGCCGCCTCCGCGGCCTTCACCTTCGCGTCCACCTGCGCCTGCGCCGCCCGGGCTGCCTCGACGCCGTAGCGGGCGGCGCTGAGCGCTTCCTTGTCGATGGCCCCGCCGCTCTTGACCAACTGCTCGTGCTGCGACTGCGCCCGGTCGAACTCCGCCTGCGCCCGCAGCCGGCCCGACTCCTCCGCCTTGACCATCGCCTCGGCGCTCTGCACGTTCTTCTCGGCAGCGTCGCGCAGCCTCTTCGCCTGGGTGACCTCGGCCTCCTTCTGAAGGACCGTCGCTTCCTTCTTGTTGACCTGCTGCTCCACCTCCGGCACCCACAGGTCGGCGAGCAGGTCGCCTTCCTTGACCTCAGCGCCGATATCGACGTAGAACTTGTTCACGTACCCCGCGATCTTGGAGTAAATCGGCGTCTGCTCGAACGCCTCGACGCGCCCCGGCTGATCGATGGTACGGCGGACGGTGTCCTTCTTCGGCGCAATGACCGTCACCGCGGGGGCGGCGGGGGAGGGCGCCGATCCGGATTGGTCGGGTGTCTGGCCGCAGCCCGCCAGCGGCAGCAGCAGCGCCAGCGCCAGCAGGGCGATGCCCGGCGAGCGGGGGGCGTAAGCCCCCCGGTTCGGCTCCGTCACCGGGGGGCTTACGCCCCCGGCTCGCCCATTGGCATCGTAGTGCGGGCTCTCACTGTCGTCGGGGTCGAGCGACACGGACTGCGTGCCGCTGCGGCCCTGGACCACGGCGAACAGCGACGGCAGCACGAACAACGTGGTGAGGGTGGCGGCGATCAACCCGCCGATGACGGCGCGGGCCAACGGCGCCGTCTGCTGGCCGCCCTCGCCCAGGGCCAGGGCCATCGGCACCATGCCGGCGATCATGGCGCAGCTCGTCATCAGGATGGGGCGCAGGCGTTGCCGTCCTCCTTCCACCGCCGCGTCAACCGCACTGCTGCCGCCGCGGCGGGCGCGCTCCGCAAAGGTCACCAGAAGAATGCTGTTCGCGACCGCCACGCCGATGGCCATGATCGCCCCCATGAAGGATTGAATGTTGAGCGTTGTCCGCGTCAGCAGCAGGGCCAGGGCGACGCCCGCCACCACCGCCGGCACCGTCAGCAGCACCGCCAGCGCCAGACGGAACGACTGGAAGTAGGCGAACAACAGCAGGAAAATCACCACGACCGAGACGAGCAGGCCGAGCCCCAGCCCGCTGAACATCTGCCGCATCGGCTCGACCTGCCCGCGCACCTCGACGCGCACCCCGGCCGGCGGCTCGCCGGCCCGGGCGATCGCTCGTTGGATGCGCCCCGCCGCCGACCCCAGGTCCTCACCCTCGACGTTCGCCGTCAGGCTAACGACGCGGCGCATGTTGTAGCGGTCGTACTCGCCGGGCACTTGGCCCTCGGTCACGTCGGCCACGTCGCGCAGCAGCAACTGCCCCTGCCGGACGCCCAGCACCGGCATCAGCTCCAGTTGCTTCGCCGAGTCCATCTTCGCCGGCGGGATTTGCACCTGCACCTGGTAGCCGATGCCGGTGTCCGGGTCGGCCCAGAAGACCGGCACCACGAAGCGGCTCGACGACGTGGCCGTCACCACCGAGTTCGCCACGTCCTTCGCCGTGACCCCGCTGAGGCCGGCGCGCTCGCGGTCGATCTTCACGCCCACGGTCGGGTAGTCGAACGGCGGCAGCATCTGCACGTCGCGCAGCGACCGCACCGCCAGCAGCTCGTCGCGGATTTTCTCGGCGTGGGCGCGGTCGGCGGCGAGCTTCGTCCCGCTGACGGCGACTTCGACGGGCGTCGGCGAGCCGAAGCTCATGACTTCGTTCACGATGTCGGCCGGCTCGAACGACAGCCGCAGGCCGCGCAACCGCTCCTCGACCTTCGCGGGCGGCAGCCCGTCGGCGACGAGCTTCGGCCGCAGCCATTCTTCCAGCCGCTGCGGCAGTTTGCTGCGGAGTTTCTCCTTGAGGGCCTCGACGCTGACACCGCTGCCACGCTTCAGGGCGACGCGCATGACCGCCTCTTCGGGGCCGCTCGTCCACAGGAAGATGGTGTTGATCGGGTAGCTCGACGGGATGACGCCGACGTAGCCGATGGAAATAGCAACATTCTCGGGACCGACCTCCTCCTTGATGATGTCGAGCGCTTGCTGGGCGATCTCCTCGGTGCGCTCGATGCGCGTGCCGGTCGGCGCCTTGAGGCGCAGCTGGAACATGCCGGTATCGACATTGGGGAAGATTTCCGTGCCGACGAGGAGGACGCACAGCAGGATGACGACCGCCGCCCCCGCGAGGTAGCCGGGGGCGAGGAGCCAGCGCAGCCGCGTCACCGCCGCCAGGGCGCGGCCGTAGCGGTCGCGCAGCCGCTTGAAGAAGCCGGGCGCCTCAGAGGCGGCGCCCTCGTGGTGCCGTAGCAGCCACACCGACATCACCGGCACGAACGTGCTGGAAAGGATGTACGAGGCGATCATCGCGAAGCCGACGGCCAGGGCCAGCGGCACGAAGAGGTTGCGGATCGCTCCCTCCATGAAGAAGGCCGCGAGGAACACCGCCAGGATGCACAGCATCGCCAGCAGGCGCGGCACGGCGGTTTCCGAGTTGCCCAGGCGCACCGCCCGCGCGATGTTCCCGGCGCGGCCCATTTGCGTGTGGATGTTTTCTACCTCGACGGTCGCCTCATCCACGAGGATGCCGACCGCCAGCGCCAGCCCGCCGAGCGTCATCAGGTTGATGGTGGCGCCCGTCAGCCACAGGGCAACGACCGACGCCAGCAGCGCCAGCGGGATGTTCAGCACCACGACGATCACGCTGCGCCAGTCGCGCAGGAACAGCAGCACCATCAGGCCGGTGAGGACGGCGCCCAGCAGGGCCTCGATAGCGACCCCCCACATGGCGCGCGTGACGTAGGGCGACTGGTCGAACTCGAAACGCACGTCGATGTCCGGCGGAATCCCCTTCTTGAACTCGGGCAGGTTCTTCTTGACCTCGTTGACGACGGCCAGCGTCGAGGCGTCGGCGCGCTTGGTCACGACGATGTAGACGGCTCGCCGGCCGTTGACCAGGGCGTAACCGGTTGGGATGTCGGTGCTGTCGGCGACGGTGGCGACGTTGCGCAGGTAGACGTTCTCGCCGAGGCGGAGCGGAATGTTCTCCAACTCCTTCGGGTCCTTCACCAGGGCGTTGACGGGCACGATAGGCATCTGGTCCTTGATGCGCACGTTGCCGGACGGGCTGATGGCGTTGCCCTGAGTCAGGGCCGTTACCACGTCGTCGGGCGACAGGTTGTAGGAGCGCAGCTTGTCCGGATCGACGTCAATGACGATGGTGCGCTGGTTGCCGCCGAACGGCGGCGGTGCCGACACGCCCGGCAGGCTGGCGAACATCGGCCGCACCTTGAACAGCGCCTCGTTCTGGATTTCGCCGAGCGATTTCGTCTCGCTGCTGAAGACGAGGTAGCCGACCGGGACGCTGCCGGTGTCGAAGCGCATGACGAACGGCGGCACGGTGCCGACGGGCATGAAGGCGCGCGAGCGGTTGACGTAGCCGATGGTCTCGGCCATCGCCTGGGCCATGTCGGTGCCGGGGTGGAAGTAGAGCTTCATGAGGGCGACGCCCTGGATGTTCTTCGACTCGACGTGGTGGATGCCGCCGATGTAGAGGAAGTGGTACTCGTAGTAGTTGGTGATGAGCCCTTCCATCTGGGCGGGGTCCATGCCGCCGTAGGGCTGGGCCACGTAGACGACCGGCAGGTTGAGGGCGGGGAAGATGTCCACCTTCATGCCCTTCACGGCGAAGGCGCCGCCGACGAGCAGACCGGCGAGCGCGACCATGACGGTGATGGGGTGGCGCAGCGCGAAGACGATCGGGTTCATGGGGGGCCTCGCCGGGCGCAACCTCTTCGGGGATGGGGCGACATCGAGGCACCATTATGACAAAGACTCTCGGGGGCGACGAAGGCGGTTTGATTAAAAAGGGCTCATCCAATGAATCGTGATGCCCGAATCTCCCGTCCGAGGCGCAGCCGCGGGGCCCAGCGCGTCGCCGAGGTGACCTTCGCACGGGGGCTCGCAGGGGTTGAACGACCCAGGGACCTGCGGGCGTTGCTGGAATCGCAACTGTACAAACCGGAATACCCGAACGTCGTGTGATGTCCCCGCCAAGCCGCAAGCGGTAGAACAGACGCTGGCCGTTTGCGGCTTAGCGGATCTCCTTGTCGGAGGGAAGCCATGACAGAAAACGCACAGAAACAACAGGTTCGTGTCGAAGAAGACGCCCTGGGTAACGTCGAGGTTCCCGCGGATCACCTGTGGGGTGCCCAGACCGAGCGCTCGCGCCGCAACGTCCCCATCGGCAGGGAGCGCTACCGCTGGGGCCGGCCCGTGATCCGGGCCCTCGGCATCCTCAAGAAGTGCGCCGCCCTGGCCAACGGGGAACTCGGCCAGCTTCCCCGGATGAAGGTTGATCTGATCGTCCGGGCCGCCCAGGAGGTGATCGACGGCAAGCTCGATGGCGAGTTCCCGCTCGTGGTGTTCCAGACCGGGTCGGGGACCCAGACCAACATGAACGCCAATGAGGTGATCGCCAACCGGGCCATCCACCTCGCCGGCGGAGTGGTCGGGTCGAAGCAGCCGATCCATCCCAACGACGACGTCAACCACAGCCAGTCCTCCAATGACACGTTCCCAACCGTGATGCACATCGCCACGGTCGAGCAACTGGAGGGCGTGCTCAGCCCGGCAGTCCGCGCGCTGCGGGACACGCTGGACGCCAAGGCCAGGGCGTTTTCCCGGGTGGTGATGGTGGGCCGGACGCACCTCCAGGACGCAACGCCTGTGACCCTCGGCCAGGTGATTTCGGGCTGGGTGGCCCAGCTGGACCAGGCGCTGGAGGGGGTCGGCCATGCCCTGCCTGGCGTTTACGCCCTGGCGATCGGTGGGACGGCGGTCGGCACCGGGCTGAACGCCGACCCGCGCTTCGGCGAGGCGGCGGCGCGCAAGATCGCGGAGGAGACGGGCAAGCCGTTCGTGTCGGCGCCGAACAAGTTCGCCGCCCTGTCGGCCCACGACGCCCTGGTGAACGTCAGCGCCGCCCTGCGCACCCTGGCCGGCGCACTCATGAAGATCGCCAACGACGTGCGCTGGTATGCGTGCGGCCCTCGGGCCGGCTTCGCGGAGCTGAAAATCCCGGAGAACGAGCCGGGCTCGTCGATCATGCCGGGGAAGATCAACCCGACGCAGTGCGAGGCACTGACCATGGTGGCGGTGCAGGTGTTCGGCAACGACCACGCGGTGGCCTTCGCCGGCTCACAGGGGAACTTCCAGCTCAACGTCTACAAGCCGGTGATCCTGCACAACGTCCTGGAGTCGATCCAGTTGCTGGCCGAGGCCGCTCACTCGTTCAACGACCGCTGCGCCAAAGGCATCGAGCCGAACGAGAAGCGCATCGGCGAGCACCTGGACAACTCGCTCATGCTGGTGACGGCGCTCAACCCGCACATCGGCTACGAGAAGGCGGCGCAGATCTCCCTCAAGGCGTACCGCGAGGACCTCAGCCTGCGCACGGCCGCCCTGAAGCTGGGCTTCCTCACCGCGGAGCAGTTCGACGAATGGGTCCGGCCGGAGGACATGACGCACCCGCTTGCACCACGAACCTGAGAAGTTTCGGGCCAGGGCCCCGCTGAGGAATGCCGCGAAGACAAGTCGTGCCGGAATCGCACATCCGGTGTATCCGAGCGGCATACCACGCCGTGCCTCGGCGCGGCCATTGGCGGCACAAGGAGGATCGAATGGCGAAATCCAGAGCAACAAGAGGATTTGGCCTCGGTCTTGCTTGCCCCCTCCCT
>DATFNV010000748.1:0-14327 GCA_035266225.1 Gemmataceae bacterium | reverse complement strand
GAGCGGTTCGCGACCGGCTTGCACGCAGGCAACCTCGAAACCTCGCAGGAATCCCGCACGGTCCAAGCTGCCTGTGCGCAATGCAACTGCGAACCGCTCTAGCCTGGGGCGATCCCGGCACGGCTGCCAGCCCTCGGCGTCGGGCGCACGCTGGCCCAGCTGCACGGCGATGCTGGTGGCCGCCGGGGAGTTCGCCCGGGGCCGGACGAGTGTGTCAGCGCAGCGGGTGCAACTTCGCCTGGCTCGCGTCGAACCGCAGCACAAACACGTGCCCGTTCTGGCCGACGGCCCAGACCAGCTTGCGGCCCGGATCGTACATCAGACCCATCGAGTTGTTGAACTTGCCCTTGCCCACCGGGTCCGCCCCCGCCAGCTCGGCCCCGAGCCAGGCGTTCTTCGCGCAGTCGTACAGCGGCCAGAGCGGCTTGCCGGCTACCTCGACGTGGGCGCCCACGAGCACCGCGTCGGCCCCCACCAGATAGACCGTCTCGCGCGACGGCACCGCAGCCGCACCCTTCCCCGTCGAGTCCAGCCACTTCGCCTCGCCGGTGCGCAGGTCGTAGGCAACGACGTCACCCTTCGTCCCGCCGAGGTCGCTGAAGAAGAGCAGCCGCTGGCGCTTCGAGTCGTAGGCCAGGCCGTTGTGGTCGGGGCCCTTCGGGGGCAGCTCGCCCTTCAGCGGCAGCGCCTTCCAGCGCCGCGACGCGCCGTCAAGCCGCCACAGCCCCGCACCCTCCTTCTCGCGCCGGTCGGCCCAGACGACGGCGCCCTGCGGCGTGGCGCAGACTGTGTTGGTGTAGAAGTCCGGCCGGTACGGGTTGCGCTCCGGCCCGCGCGACCAATGGCCCGCCTTCGGGTCGAAGAAGTAGGTGTACTCGTGCGGGACGAAGACGAGGGCCTTCAGGTTCGGGTCGTAGCCGGTGGCCTTGTAGGTGTGTCCCGTCATCCACGGGTTGCCGCGGAAGCTCCACTCGCCGTGGACCTGGTCGTTGCTGTAGGCGTGCTCGATGGGGTACTCCGGGGCGAAGGGGATCGACCAGCGGTCGGCCTTGACGTCGTAGACCTGCGGGGCGGTGCCGCTGTAGGCCGAGTGCCCGCCCGAGAAGCGCACGATCTGGTCCGACTCGGGGGCAAAGACCGCCGAGCCCCAGTCCATGTTCGGCCGCGGCCGCTTGGGGGTCGGACGCTCCGCCCAGGTGTTGGGCGGCGAGTCCTTCAACTCCTTCGCGGTCTTGTCGGCGTCGGCCGGCGGCACGCCCTCGCGATACCAGGCCGGGTCGTGCGGCCCGGTGCGCCGCTCCGTCGTCCCCGGCTTGACGCCGTACTTCGCCGTGCCCTCTGGGTCGGTCCTGTCCGCGGCAACCTTGCACATCCAGGTGCGGCCGTCCCCGACGACGAGCGCCACGTCGATGTCACCGACCGCCGCGGGCAGAAACCCGTTGACCGGCCCCCGCGGACACTCCTTCTCCGACGCGCAGCGCGACAGCAGTTCCCACGTGTCGGTCGCCGTGTCGTAAGTCCATATCTCGAACGGCAGGCGGCGGTAGAGGCTCTCGACGTAGCCGGTCGCCGAGGTGTAGCCGTAGCCGCCCAGCAGCAGCACCTTCTTCGCCTTCGGCAGCCACAGCAGCGCGTGCCCGGCCCGCGGCGATGGCGACAGCTTCGGCCGGCGCTCTTCCCACTTGTTCGTCACCACGTCGAAGGCCCAGGTGTCGGCGAGCAGGTGGTCCAGCGCGTCGCCGCCGAAGAGGAGCACCTTCTTCGCCACCGGGTCGTAGACCAGGCGCGAGTTGGCCCGCTGCGGCGGCTGGTGATGGAGCTTCAGCTGTTCCCAGGCGTTCGTGGCGGGGGTGTAGGTCCAGGTGCCGGGGTCGCCGCGCTCGGCCTGCACGTTGCCGCCGCCGAACAGGACGAAGCGCTTGTTGTGCCGGTCGTAGCACATCGAGCCCCACAGGAGCATGCCGCCTAGGTCCTTCTCCGGGTGGGCCTTCGGGGCGAGGTCGGTCCAGGAGCGCCCGGCGGGGTCGTAGCGGAAGGTGCGGCCGCCAGCGTAGAAGACGAAGCCCCTGGTGTCGGGGTCGTAGTCGTATTTCGTGCCCAGGGAGAAGGTGCCGTAGACGGTCCAGTTGGGGCGGGCGTTGCCCTCGGCATCAGCGAGGCCGAAGCGCTCGTCCTTCCAGGCGGGCGCCTTACAGGGGCCGAAGCGCGGCCCCCAGTCCTTGCCCCTGGGGAGCCAGTTCTCCCAGCGCCCTTCCGTGGCGTCGAGGGCGAGTTGGTCGTAGGGTCGCGGCCCCTTGCGGTACTCGTCCCACGACGTGCGCCCGCCGAGGACGAGGAAGCGGTTCAGCCCCGGCGCGTAGCCGAGCGGGACGTCCCACCGCCGCCCGGGGATGTCGCCCTGTTCGAGGCGCGTCCAGTCATTGGCCGGTGGCTCGGCGCCGGCCGAGACGGATAGGAGCAAGAGGGTGGTGAAGGGCAACCAGAAACGCGGGATGGTCATGGCGGTCCTCCTCATTCCCCGGCGGGCGCGACAAGTTGCCTCTCCGCCCCGGCCTTGGCGTCGGCGGCCCGCACCAGCCTCCTGCCGGCTCGGATTGGCGGTGCCGTGCTCGCCGTCGAGCGCGAGGTCACCATAAGAATACCCGCCACGCCCCACAGTGGTTATCCTTGAGCAGCTTTCCGTTCCACGAGCGCCCCCGGAGGAAGTCCCATGGCTCGCGAAACCGTCACCGTTACCACCGACCGCCGCTCTTTCCTTCAGAGCGCCGCCGCCGGGCTCGCCGGACTTGCCCTGGCGGGCACCGGCGCGTCGGCGGCGGACAAGGACAAGCCCGCCGAGAAGGGCAAGCCGACGAAGTTCCAGATCGCCTGCATGACCCTGCCCTACGCCCGGTTCCCCCTGGAGCGCGCCCTCTCGGGGATCAAGGCGGCCGGCTATCGCCACGTCGCCTGGGGCAACACCCACCTCGACGCCGACGGCAAGCGGGCCCCGGTCCTCGCCGGCGACGCGGCGCCCGAGAAGGCCAAGGAGCTGGCGAAGAAGTGCCGCGACCTGGGGCTGGAGCCGGTCCTGATGTTCGGCCCTGGGCCGGAGGACGTAGAGGCACTCAAGCGGCGCGTCCTCCAGGCATCCGCGGCCGGCGTCGCCCAGGTGCTGACGATGGGCACCACCAAGAGCACCGACCGCAAGGTGTGGGTCAAGAACCTCAAGGAGCTGGGCCCCGTGGCGCGGGACCACGGCGTGGTGATCGTCGTCAAGCACCACGGCGGCAACACCGGCACCGGGGCCGCCTGCGCCGAGATCACCCGCGAGGTCAACGACGACGGCGTCAAGGTGAGCTATGACGCGGGCAACGTGATGGACTACATGAAGATCGACCCGATCCCCGACCTGAAGAAGTGCGCTGACGAGGTGCGCGGCTTCTGCATCAAGGACCACCGCGCCTTCCCGAAGGACCAGGACTGCGGCCCCGGCCTGGGCGAGATCGACCACTACAGGCTGCTGCACCCCGTCGCCTTTACCGGCCGGGTCATGCCGCTGTGCTGCGAGAACGTCTTCGCGCCGCTGCTGCCGCCGCCGGACAGGCCCGAGGCGGTGGACGCCCTGGCCCGACGGGCGCGCGAGTTCCTGGAACTGGTCATCCAGGGGTTGCAGGGCTGAGTACGGCCGCGAGGCACCGGTTGGGAAGTGAGGGCGGCAGCGACCACAGGACCTCCTCCCGGCATCGTAATCTGACGCTCGACCCCTTCACCCTCCTTACTTCTCCTTCGCAGGCGCGGCGGGTTGTCCCTGTTTCAGCGCGTACTCGAAGAACATGACAATCCGCTCGTTCGACTCGTCCGTAGGCGAGTGGCCCTTGCGGTTGGTCATGGCGACGCGGTTCTTGGCCCTCAGCAGGTCGTTCACCGCGACAGAGTGGTTGAGCGCCTTCCACCGCCCCGGGCCGTCCTCCGCGCCGCCCGACACCAGGAACGGCCGCGGCGCCATCAGGGCGTGCAATTCGTGCAGGTCGTGGCCGCCCTCGACCAGCCGCTTGTACGCGCCGGTGCGCGGGTTCGCCTCCGTCGGGATGCCCGGCTTCCGCCCCGCGCCGGGCTGGTAACCGAGATACCACGGCTCCCAGTAGTTCACGTTGCTCCGCTTCTCGTCGAACACAATGCCGGGGTCGGACCAGACGCCGCAGGCGAACTTGTCGTACAGGCAGGCGGCGAACATCGCCCACTTGCCGCCGTAGGAGTGGCCCACCACGCCGATGCGCTTGGCATCGACCTGCGGCAGGGCCGCCAGGATCGTGTGACAGTTCGCCGCGACGTAGGCGTGAAAGGAGAGCGGTTGCAGCTGTGCCTTCTCCTTGTTCGGGTAGAAGCTGGCGGGGGCGCTGCCGAGCGACAGGGTGACGAAGCCGCGTTTCGCCAGCTGGAGGGCGAAGTCGCAGCGCTCCGACCTGCCTTGCCCGATGCCGGTCTTGGCGTCGTAGAAGACGACCAGGACTGCGGGCAACGGCCCCTTGCCGTCCGGGACCAGCAGGTAGGCGTCGTCCGTCGTTAGCTTCGGCGCGATTTCGAGGCGGACGTGATACTGCGTGAGGCCGTCACGTTTCTCCTTGTCGAGGAACTCGACCTTCGGCTTCTCAATCCGTTCCGGCCACGGCCCCATGATCTCGTGCCAGGATTTGAGGATTTCCTGCCGGCGCTGCGGCCACTCGTCGGCGCTCTTGACCGCCCGGCCGTCGGCGAACTTCAGCGGAGACTTGTAATCCCCGAACTTGCCCGCGAACTCCTCAGGCGGCTTGAAGAACGGGGCCAGCTGCTTCGAGGGCGCATCGCCGGCCGTCGCGGGTGGTTCGGGGAACTGCCAGCGCTCGTCGAAGAAGCCCGCCCGGACGACGTTCTCCTCCAGCGGGACGGACGGCTCCTTGGGGACCTTGTCGCCGACCTTCATCACGGCCCAGTCGCCCAGCCGTGGAAAGAGCAAGTCGTTCAGCGAAGCCGGTTCCTTCTCGTGGAAGGTGTGCCCGCTGTTTAGCACGACGTAGCGCTCGTCGGCGAGCGAGTTCGGCTGCATCAGCACCGGCGCATGATCCGCCGCGGCGTAACGCTCATTGCCGACCTGCACCTCGTCGCGCGTCCAGCGCAGCGGCAGTTTCGGCAGCACTTTCGCATTCCAGCGGACGACCTTGCCTCTCTTCGCGGCCCAGGTGCGCCGGCCGGCCTCCAGCGCCGCGGCCCGTTCGTTGCCGCGTTCCACCGCCTTCTTCAGAAGAGCCGCGTCGGCCGGCGTCAGCACCTCGTCGGACTGCAGCGCCCAGGCGATCCCCTTGGCGTAGACCGCCGCGTCCGCGAGGTGATCCGCGTTCACGGCCGGCGTTCGTCCCCGCAGCTTCGCCAGGCGGCCGTCCAATTCCTTCAGCCGGCGCTCGATCTGCTCGCGCTCCTCGCCGGAGACGGCCGGGGCGGCGGCCGGGAGGACGGCGGGGACAGCCAGTGTCCCGGCCAGAAGCAGAAGCCAGTGCCTGATCGTCATCGAGATCTCTCCTGCGGGCGATCTGCCGGCTCCCTCCCGCACCACGACCAGCTTCTTCGTGATCACCTTCGCCTCGCGCACCTCGGTGAGTCGCTCGTCGCGGCCGTGGTGCTTGTAGGTCAGGCGGATCGAGTTCGTCGCCTCGGGTCAATCGTCGGACTTCGTCCCGAAGTAAGAGGCGTCGGTCGGGGAGGCTTGGCCACTGCGGCAAGAAATCAATGGCAGGCCCGGCACTACGGAAGCGGGGCGGGCCGACCGGCGCCATCGTGGACACCGACGGCTATCCCGTCTGGTGAGCCAGCCGCCCCGCCTTGACGACACCGCCCTGCATCACCGCCAGAAAGCGCGAGCGGTCTTCGAGGATGGCGAAGTCCGCCGGCACGTCGCCGTCAATGACCAGCACGTCGGCGAGTTTGCCCCGCTCCAAGGTGCCGATTTCCTCGCCACGGCCCATGATCTCGGCGCCGGTCTTCGTGGCGCACCGGATCGTCTCCAACGGCGACAGCCCGACGTACTTGACGAAGAACGTCAGCTCCTTGGCGTAGGTACCGTGCGGCGTCCAGGCGAAGCCATAGTCGCCGCCCATGCCCAGCCGCCCACCCGCCTTCAGGATGCGCCGCGCACTCTCCGCCCCGGCCTCCAGCGTCTCTCGGTGCCCGTCGATGACGCGCTGCCCCATGCCGAACTGCGGGCCGTACTCGATGCTGGCCCACTCGAACTGCAGCGCCGGCACGCACGGCACGTCGCGCCGCAACAGCAGGTCGAGCGCCTCGTCGTCAAGGAAGGTGCCGTGCTCGATCGAATCGTATCCGGCGCGGAGTGCGTTCTTGATGCCCGCGGTGGCGCGGCAGTGGCCGGTGACCTTCAGGCCGTGGTTGTGGGCGGTGGCGACGACGGCGTGCATCTCGTCGAAGGTCATGCACAGGGTGTGGTGGTCGTTGGTGTCGGGGGCGGCGGCATCGCCTGTGGGGTAGGTCTTGACCCACTCGACGCCGTCCTTGACGAGGCGGCGCACGGCGGCGCGGGCCTCGTCGGCGCCGTTGACGAGCAGGACGAGCCCCTCCATGCCGATCCTGCGGAAGTCGGGGTTCCAATCCATCAGGCCGCCGACGCCGCAGATCTCACGGCCGCTCGCCGCCAGGCGCGGCCCAGGAACGAGGTCGTTTTCGATGGCCTTCTTTAGCCAGTGGTCGATGTTGAAGAGGCTGCCGCCACTGAGCGCCGCTGTGTAACCGCATTCGAGGGCGAGCTTGGCGTTGCAGGCGGCGAGGAGGGTGACGTACTCGACGGGATACTTGATGTCGAGGTCTTCGAGGGCGGCGACGTTGAAGTAGGTGGGGTGGAAGTGCGCCTCGACGAGGCCGGGCATGACGGTGCCGCCGTGGGCGTCGATGTACCGGGCGCCGGGCGGCACGGGCGGGGCGCCGGCGACCGGGCCGGCGTAGGTGATGCGGCCGTCGGTGACGACGAGGACGGCGTCGGGCACGGGCGGGGCGCCGGTGCCGTCGAGGAGCTGGCCGTTGCGGACGACCGTGCTGCCGGCTGCGAGCTTCATGGACGTGGCCCTCGGAAGCGAGGCGGGGGATGGACAGAGAGTCGCCCGGAGTTTACCCTGCTCGGTGCCTGTTCGCAATCACGTGCCACTCGCCAGATCGGCTGCGCCGCGGTCGAGGATAGCAGATCTTACACTGGATGTGGATGAGGCGGTCGCAAGGTTGATCGAAAGGGTTGCTCGAAATGGTGAAAAAAGCAATGCCCCGTGGATCAGGAAGGCTGCTGCCGAAACCCGGCGACGCTTACTTGATGCCTCTGCCCGACGGTCGCCTTGGCGTGTGCCGGGTGATCAAGCGGCACGCGGGAGAAGGGGGCGGAACGCATCCCGACTCTTTCCTCGTGGTTGCCTCACCTTGGATCGGCACCGCGCCACCCGAAGTCAGCGACACGAGGTTGAAGACCATTTTGGTTCTAACGCATCACTCCTGGGATAACCGGCCTGAAGCGATGTGGACGGTGGATCCTTTGCCCGACTCGTTTCGACTGCTCGGTGAGATCGAGCCAACGCCGGAAGAGAAACTGATGGAGTGCCCAACTTGCGGCGAATGGTCAACGCTTGCTCTGCAGGTGTTGCTCCAGTGGCGTTGGGACAACGACCGAGAGGCACTCCTCAAGGAAGACGCCGAGCGGGAGGAACGGAGCGCGCGGGAACGGGCCGCGGAAACGGAGCGGCGCAGGGAGTACCTCGAGGGTTTGACGCTCGAAGCCCTTCGGCAAAAAAAGTGGCTAAAGAGCTGGAAGGAGTACCCACCTGCCAAGGCCACCCGCGCCTGCCGCAAGAACTTCCGCGATACAGTCAGTGCCTTGATCCGTCTTGGCCCGAAGGCGAAGCGGCGGGACGTGCTAGCCGTGCTGCAAGCGTGTGTGGAGAGGCTCAACGAACTGGACGCCACGAACGGTCACTTCATCGAGACCGTCGAGCGGGAGGATCTGTGCGAGGAGTTCGAGGAGATCGTGTATGCTGCGGGGCTGGGCGGGTGCAAAGACTTAGCTGATCGGTGGCGTGAGTGGTGATGTCGTCACATCCAGACCAAGCATGAGGCGGTGCCATGATGCGGATTCCAGCGGTCGCCGTCGCCGTCGTTCTCGCGATCCCAGTCTTCGGCAGTGCCGCCGACCCGACGAAGAAGGTCGTCCTCATCGCCGGCGCGAAGAGCCACGGCCCCGGCGAGCACGAGTACGAGAAGGGCGCCCGCCTCCTCGCCCACTGCCTTGAGACCTCGCCGAACCTGAAGGGCTTCAAGGCCGAGGTTCATACCGACGGCTGGCCGAAGGACGACAACGCCATCGACGGCGCCGCGACCGTCCTGCTGTTCAGCGACGGCTCCGACCGCGACGAGAAGGCGCACCCTCTGCTGCGTGAGCGCCGACTCGCCACGATGCAGAAGCTCATGGAGCGCGGCGTCGGCTTCGTTGCGATCCATTACACGGTCTTCGTGCCGACCAAGAAGGGCGGCGAGCAGTTCCTCGACTGGTGCGGCGGCTACTTCGACTACGAGAGCGGGCCGAAGCCGCAGGGCTGGTACTCGAAGATCAAGACCTGTACCGCGAAGGTCGGACTGCCGAACCCGAAACACCCCGTCGCCCGCGGGCTCAAGCCGTTTGAGCTGCACGAGGAATTCTACTACAACATGCGCCTGGCGCCGGCGGACAAGGGGCTCACGCCGATCCTCAGCGCCGCCATCCCCGACGAGAAGGAGCCGCAGATCGTCGCGTGGGCGGTGGAGCGCAAGGGCGGCGGCCGCGGCCTCGGCTACACCGGCGGGCACTTCCACAAGAACTGGCAAGACGACAACGTCCGCCGCATGGTCCTCAACGCCCTCGTGTGGACCGCCAAGGGCGAGGTGCCCGACGGCGGCGTGCAATCGACACTGCCGAAGGAGGAGAAGCCGCCGCAGCCTGCCAAGCCGCAGCCGGTCGGTGGCCCGAGTTCCGACACCGAACTGGATTACCGCCCCGCCGACCCGCGACTGAAGGCGATCCTCCTCGACCGTTCCCTCGACGAATCGTTCGTCTCGATCAAGGCGGACACGATGGGGCGGCTCTTCGTCGGCGGCCGCGAGGCGCTGTTCGTCTACGAGCCGGACGACCGCGGCGTCTACAAGGCGCGGCGCGAACTGTTCCGCTTTCCCCCCGACGCCTGGGTCGCGGGCGTCGAGGTGCGCGGCGACGACCTGTACGTCCTGACCGCCAGCGCCCTGTACCGCTTCCCCGGCGGGCGAACGAAGCGCGACGGCCTGAGGCCGGAGCGCCTGCTCTGGGGGCTGCCGCTCGACCTGCACGTCAGCTTTCACTCGCTGGCGTGGGGGCCGGAGGGCGACCTGTACCTCAATCACGGCGACCCGCTGCTCAACTACGGCGATTTCGCCCGGCCCGACCACTGGGGCCACTGGACCCTCTTCACGAAGGGCGGCGCGAAGACGCCGTACACCGGACAAGGCGGCGTCTTGCGCGTGCGGCCCGACGGCAGCAGCTTCCGCTGCGTGGCCGGCGGCCTGCGCGGCCCGTTCGGGCTGGCGTTCGACCGGCAATGGAACCTGTTCACCAACGACAACGACCACGAGAGCCGGCCCGACCTCTACACGCCGGCGCGGCTGCTGCACGTCACGCCGCACATCGACTTCGCCTGGCCGCGCGGCTGGATCGCGTCGAAGCTGCCGGACCGGCGCGACCTCGTTGAGGCGATGAGCAACGTCCCCGGCCGCGGCGTCCCAGTCGGCATGGCCTACTACGACGAGCCGCTCTTCCCCGCCGAGTACCGCAACAGCCTGCTCGAAGCGCGCTGGGATCTGCTGACCGTCCAGCGGCACACCTACGAGAAGCGCGGCGCGAGCTGCTCGTCGAAGGAGTCGCCGTTCCTGGTCGGCCGGGTGCGGGCGCGGCCGGTCGGGGTGGCGGTCGGGCGCGGCGGGCGCGTCTTCGTCGCGGTGTCCTACATGGCCGGCAACGAAGCGTCGCCGCACTACGTCAGCGACCTCGTCATGGTCACGACCGCCGACGACACGCCCGGGCACCCGTTCGAGCCCTACGACGCCGTCACCGCCCCGCCGAAAAAGCTGTTCGCCGAATTGTCGCAGCCGTCGTGGGAGCGCCGCCGCGCCGCCCACGTCGAAATCCTGCGCCGGGGCGGCGACCTCCACGACGAAGCGGCGCGGCGGCTGGCGACCATGACAACCGACGACCCGGCCATCAACCACCTGCCGTGGCTCGCCGGCGCGTGCGGCAGCGCCGCGGCGGCGAAGCTCATCGCTTACGACAAGCACCTCACCCCCGACAGCTACCGCTTGCAGGTGCTCCGCGTGCTGGCGGAGTTCCCGGCGCTCAACGCCTCGGCCTCGGTGTTCGCCGAAGCGCTCAAGGACGAGGACCAACGGGTGCGTCTCGCAGCGCTCGCGGCACTGTTCGACCCGTCGCGCGAGCTGCCGTTCGCCGCCGTGATGGTGCCGGCGAGGGACTCCGACTCCTACCTGCGGCAGACGGCGACGAAGCTTCTCGCCCATCGCGCGGCGCTGAAGGACATCGACGGCTTGATAGCCTCGAAGGACTCCTCGGTGCGGCTGACTGCCGTGCTGGCGGCCGGATTCCGCCTGACGGTGCCGCCGCCGCACAACACGCCGCCGAGGGAGGTCGCGCTGTTCTACCCGAAGGGCAACGCCTTCTTCCAGACGGCGATCCGTTACGGCGACAAACCGCACGAGGCGGTGGAGCTGGACAAGCTCGGGCGTCTCGGCAGCTACACCACGGCCGAGATGTGGAAGGCGATCACACCGAGTGCGGAGCAAAAAACGCTCTTCGACTTGCTGACGAAGGGACTGAAAGACGACTCCGAGGTGGTGCGTCTCCAGGCGGCGTACTTCCTGTCGCTGCTGCGCGACCTGCGTACCGAGGCGGCCGTCGCCAAGGTGTTCGCGGAGGTCAACGAACGCCGCGTGGCCGACGCGCCGCTGCGAGACGTCCGGAAGGCGTGGCTGGCCGGCCCATTCGACGCCGACGATACCGGCCCCGAGACGGGCGCCATCGACCTGACGGCGGAGTACCGGACGGCACTCGGCAAGTCGGGGTGGCGGGAGGTCGCGGGCAAGGACGGCGTCTTCGCCCTGCCCAGGCCGGAGAGACAGCGAGGCACGTCGCAACACTATTTCTTGTTCCAATTGCAGTGCCTGTCGCGCCAGACGGTCGTTCTGTTGCTCGATGCGAAGTTGGGCGCCTCGGTCTGGCACAATGGCCGGCCCTTGAAAACCGACGGGTCGCTGTTGCTCGACGCCCAGCCGGGCAGCAACGACGTCCTGGTGAAGGTGGCGGCGACCGCCGACCACCTCACGCTGCGCTACCGGGCGCGGGCGGGGGTCACGGCGACGCTACCCGCGAAGGTCGGCTCCGCCACGCTGGCGCAGCGCCTCAAGGAAGGGGCGGGCAAGGGCGACGCGGTGCCGGCGGAGTTCCTCACCCTCGACTGGCCGCAGGAAGTCAAGAAGGGCAACGTCGAACTGGGCCGCAAGCTGTTCGGCTCGCTCGGCTGCGTCAAGTGTCACGCTATCACGACGGACCAAACCGGCGGCGGCGCTCCGAGCCTGACCGACGCGGGTAAGCGCTTCAACGTCGCCTACCTCGTCGAGTCAGTCCTGCTGCCGAGCAAACAGGTCGCCGAGGCGTTCCGCACCACGGTCATCACGACGAAGCAGGGCGTGACCGTGTCGGGCCTGGTCGTCGGCGAGACGGCCGACGCGGTGGACTTGCTCCTACCGGACGCGACGCGGACGCCGGTGCGCAAGAAGGACGTCGAGGGGCGGACGCTATCAGACGTGTCGCCGATGCCGGCGGGGCTGGTGAAGAGCCCGGACGAGCTTCGCGACCTGCTGGCGTACCTGCTTAGCGACACGCCACTCCCGCCGTGAGGACCACGGGGCGCCGGCCCCTATGGGTATTGCGCACCGCGCGGCCGACGGAGACCTCGACGGGAATGTCGGCGGCGTAGAGCGTCCCAACGTAGCAGAGGCCCTATCGGGGTGGTCGTCGCTGGCACCAGCGGCCCTGACGGGGCAGGTAGTGGCAGCGTTTTTTGGAGAAAATCCTCGCAATCGCACCTTCGGGTCGATAGCTTCAGCCATTGGCGTCGTGGCCGCGCCCTGGAGCCAGGCCATCTGGGAAGGATAAGCTTGTGCGGTGGGCTCAGGCCGCGATGGGGCGACTGCCGGCGGGGTTTTGAGGGGAAAATCGTTGCGACCGGTCCTTCGGGTGGGTAAGCTCAACTCCTGAAGTCGCTGCCGAGGCCCCAGGGGGCGTTCATCTGCGAAAGATCGAGAAGCTTGACTCTCGGACGATTGGCCGACCCTGCGCTATGAACTCGACGTCGCTCAGTCTGCTCGACCGGCTCAAAGGCGCCGGCCCCGACGCCGCCGACTGGCAACGGCTCCAGGACATCTACCTGCCGCTGATCCGCCACTGGCTGTCCGGCGTCCCCGGGTTGCGCGATGAGGCTGACGACCTGACCCAGGAAGTCCTCTGCGTCCTCATCCGCGCGCTGCCGTCGTTCGCGCGGCAGCGCGACGGGTCGTTCCGGGCCTGGCTTCGCCGCATCACGTTGAACCGTATCCGAGCCTTCCGGCGGGCGCGGCACCGCAGGCCGCTCGCCGAAGGGGGCGGGCAGAGTGACGACTACCTGGCCCAGCTCGCCGACCCCGCGAGCGACCTCGCCCACCAGTGGGACGAGGACCACGACCAGCACGTCTTTCGGAAGCTGCTGGCCATCATCAAGCCAGACTTCGCGCCCAACACCTGGGAGGCGTTCACCCGCTTCGCGTTGGAGGGCCGGCGCGCGGCCGAGGTCGCCGAGCAGCTGGGTATTTCCGAGCGTGCGGTCGTGCAGGCCAAGTTCCGGATCCTCAAGCGGTTACGGGAAGAGGGTGCGGGGCTGCTCGACTGATCTTGCGCTTTCGCGTGATGTTGGTCCGCGGCCTGGCCTTTATCAGATGGTGGGCAGCGACGACCGTAGGTGTTCGATACCCTGATCTGAAGGAGTCACCGATGCCGGCCCCGCCTCGCGCGCACCTGTCGGACGCCAGCCTGCACTTGCTGGGCTCGGGCCAGTTGGACGATGCCAGCGCCGAAGAGGTCTTCGCCCACCTAGAGCGGTTCGCGACCGGCTTGCACGCAGGCAACCTCGAAACCTCGCAGGAATCCCGCACGGTCCAAGCTGCCTGTGCGCAATGCAACTGCGAACCGCTCTAGACGCTTGCCCCATGTGCTGCGCCAAGGCGGCCAGCCTGTCCGGCGATAGCCTGCTGCGCCGCCTCCGCGCCGCCCATACCGCGGGAGGTGGTGCTGCCGAAACCGCCTCCGGGGGCGCGGACGACCCGTACACGACCCGCGGGCCGGAGGAGGGCCAGCGGCTGATCCCAGACCTGCCGCCGGATCCGTATGCGACCCGCGCGCCGGAGAGGGGCCAGCTGCCCATCCCGGATCTGCCGCCGGAGTTGGCCAGCCATGCGCAGTACGAGGTGCTGCGTGAGCTGGGGCGCGGCGGCATGGGCGTCGTCTACCTGGCGAACAACAAGCTGATGCGGCGGCAGGAAGTGCTGAAGGTGGTCAACCCGCAGCTGCTCGCCCGGTCGGGCATGGCGGAGCGCTTCCTGCGCGAGATCCGTGCCGCCGCCCGGTTGCGGCACGTGAACATCGCCACGGCCTACGCGGCGCTGCAAGTCGGCGAACTGATCGTCCTGGCGATGGAGTATGTCCCCGGCGAGAACCTGGCCAAGGTGGTCAAGGAGCGCGGCCCACTGCCGGTGGTCCACGCCTGCTCCTACGCCCAGCAGATCGCGGCCGGCCTGCAACACGCCCTGGAACAGGGGCTGGTCCACCGCGACATCAAGCCGGGCAACTTGGTTCTGGCCCGCGTGGGCAAGCGGCACGTCGTCAAGAGCCTCGACTTCGGCCTTGCCAAGCTGACGGGCAGCGGGCAGATGCTGGGCACGCCGGACTACATCGCGCCGGAGCAAGCGCTGGACGCGGCGAAGGCCGACATCCGCGCCGACATCTACAGTCTCGGCTGCACGCTGTACCTCCTGCTGTCTGGAACCCCGCCGTTCAAGGCGAAGAGCCTGTATGAGATTGTGCAAGCGCACGTGTCGCGGGACGCGACCGGGTTGGACGAAGTGCGGCCGGAGGTGCCGGCGGGGCTGGCCGCGGTGGTGGCGAAGATGATGGCCAAGGATCCGGCGCAGCGCTACCAGAGGCCGGTCGAGGTGGCCCA
>DATFNV010000747.1:0-8253 GCA_035266225.1 Gemmataceae bacterium | reverse complement strand
GCGTCATGGCACGCGGCACCATCGAGTTCGCTCTGCAACCCAAGCCACTGGATCAGCTCTTTCAGCAACATTCTGAACAGCAATACACGCGGGAACTCCTGTTCTCTTCCCTCGTCGATTTGTTGGCCCTTGTCGTCTGGGGCACCCACCAGTCGGTGCGTGCCTCCTACCTCGCCACCCCCGAGCAACTCGCCGTGTCGCTCACTTGGGTCTACGACAAACTGGCCGGGGTGGAAACTCAAGTGTCCGCCGAACTGGTTCGCTACACCTTTCGGCAATTGGGACCGGTGTTACGCCAACTGGGGGCAGGCGCGGCGAAACTGCGCCGGCCAGACATGGATCAGCAAATGCACGCCGGCGTCGGCCCTGGCGAGCAGCGAGTTGATCGCCGTTTGCGCCTGGTCAGCCGGGGCAGCGCTGTACAGGTAGTTGATGAGTTTATTCAACACAAATCGGAGGTCACATACTTGCGGTGTTTCTTGAGGAGCTTGCGATGGGTCTTCTCGGCAATACGCTGGAATTGGTCCGTGTCATCCAGGAGGGCAATCCAGGCCCACGTAGCAACGAAGATCATGAACGCGGATCTCCGCAGATGTACTTGTCGTGGTTAGCGGCACCGTCGGTCCGGCCGGTGCTGCAGATGCCGATGAGTCCTGCCAGAGGATCCTGGTCAACCGCCGGCGTGGTCATCGTTAGCTCGACCTCGGTGCCTTCGATCAAACTGAGGCGCTCTTTGGGCTTGAGGACGCCGTTCTCGTAGGTGGCGTGGATTGTGAGTGTCATGGCTGGCTCTCCCGAAGCGGCCTGCGGGCGACTGTCCGCATCGATATACCCCCTGGTGCGTTCCACGCCGAGACGAATTCGCGCGGAACCAGAGTTGGGAGCAAAGCGGCCGGTGCGCCCTTGCCACCAAGCTGAAGCCTCAGCAGGCCGGCATCAATCCTCCAGGGAACAATGTCGATGGACGCGCGGCGCTCAACTGAAAACCCAATCGACGGTCACGCGCCAACCCGGCACGGCGGGTTCGGCTTCAGCGGTCTGGCCGCGGCGGTAGGTGGTCGGCCGATTCGGATCGGAGGCGCTGTAGACATGAATGCACTCGGCCAGCGGATCGACGTCCCAAACCACCTGGGTGCCCGCGGCGAAATAGTCCGCCCGCTTGTCGGCCATCTCGGCTGCCGCAGTGGCGTCGTAATCATTCTCGCTGCGGACCTCAGCGGCGAAGGTGGGCGGGCCTTCGATGAAGCGCATCGGATTGGCCGGCAAGGGACCGTCGTAGTACGAGGCGTCGGGAGAGAACGATTCGCGGCCCGATGGTAGTTCGGGGATGGCGAAACCGATGTTGTCGGTATAGGCCAGACCTCGGTGAGCCGTGTCGGCGTAGTCATCCAGGCTGCGGTAAATCCGCCCTGCCACTCTGTTTGGCCGGTGTCCTGTTGCCATAAAGCGCACGATCCTCCCTCCGATCAACTCGGCCTTCTCGGGTGTCCGGTAGAGATCGTCCAGGGTTGCGCGGGCTTGACGAATTGCAGACATGGCTTGGCTTCCCCCAGGGTCCAGGGTCCTCCGCGATTTCCATTATAGCGCGCGGGGTTTCGACAATCAGCGGCAACTGGCCGCGGTTCTCCAGATTCCCGAATGTCCTCCTGGGAACAGAGGCAGGCGAGCGATCACGGAACACAGCGAAGAGACAAAAGGCGGCCGGTGAGTCCTCGCCGCCAAGCAAAGCCCTCACTGGCCCGGCATCGCCCCGGCGCTCGGTCTGCGCGCCGGGGGTCGATGACGCTCCCCTTGTACCGCAGGCCGACTCCTTCAAGGAGACGTCAAATGATGGTCCCGATCCTGCGACGCTCACGGACGCGCGGGCCCGCGGTCACGCGCCGGCCGGCGGTGGAACAACTGGAAGACCGCACCGTGCCCAGCAGCAGCAGCGCCGCCGCCCATTCTTCCTGCTGCTGGAGCACCCCCCGCAGTCCGGCGTCGAGCGGCCGCGGGCAGCAGGCGCCGGCGGCGTCCTCGTCGGTCAGTAGGGCATGCTCCGCATGCCGGCCCCCGAACAGACTCTGAAAGCCCCGCCCGGGACTGCTACTTGAATTGCTCCAGGTGAACGAAGTTGCCGATCAGTTCCTCCCTCGTGAAATGGTTGAGCAGGCGCAGTATCCGCTGGAGCAGGAGGCCGGAGTCACGGCTGCCGAGCTGCTGGGACACGATGATGCCGGCATGGGGGCGCTCGGCCGCTTGCCACGCCTCGTGGAGGGGAGCGAAATCGCGGATGTTGAAGGTGAGAATGGCCCGGTTTTCGGCCGTGGCAAAGGCGAGCTGTTCCTCGTCGGTGGCCGTGTCTTTGCCGACTTCTTCGGTCCTCACGACGTCGTAACCCCGGCCGCGCAAATCGACGGCCAGCCGGCCCATGATATGGCGGTCGAAGGAGAGCCGAACAAAGAGCGCCTCAAGATCGGGTGAATCGGGCATGGGCCTGCTCTTCCCGGGCGATCAGCGCGAGGATTTCGTCGCGATGATCGAAGAAGTAGCTGAGCGCGTGGAAGACCTGAGCCTCGGTGATGCCCAGGACCTCGGCGACATCGAGAATCGTTTCGCCGCGCTGATGCAGCGTGACCACGTGACGGACGGTCACGCGCAGCCCATCGATCACCGGCTCGCCGCCGCAGACGCCTTCCAGCCGGACAATGTGGGGGTGCTCGGTCTTCACGACTTCGGCCATGCGGATTTCTCCGATAAGAAGGGCCTCGATCCCTCGCCAGTGTAACAGATTGGACACGTCCTGAGGCTATGCATAATTCGGGCTCACGGCAGCGCCGCCGCCCATTCTTCCTGCTGGCGGAGCACCGCCCGCAGCCCGGCGTCGAGCGGCCGCGGGCAGCAGGCGCCGGCGGCGTCCTCGTCGGTCAGCAGCACGCCGCTCTCGGGTTCGAGGTGAATCACCCACAGGCCGTGGCCCCCGCGCTCCTCGCGCCCCAGGCCGGCCAGCCGCGCCCCGAACAGCATCCGCCGCGGCTCGGCCAGCGGCAGCGCCTTGAGCAGCTTCAGGTCACTCAACTCCACCCGCGCCGGCTCGCCGGGGGCGCGCACCTCGTAGACCGCCAGCCCGAACCGGCCGGCCGCGTCGCGCGCCACCACGTCATCGAAAATGACGGCCTTGTCGCGGTAGCGGAGGTTGAACTGCGCCTGTCGCTCCTCCTCGCGCGTCCCGGCGGCGCGCTGCAGGATTTCGTCGAGCGACTCGGAGAGCAGGTCGGCGACCAGGGCCGCCTGCCGCTCCAGGCGGGTCAGCTCGCGCGCCTCCGCGGGACTGAGCGAATCGGGGCGCTCGTCGCGGCGGCGTCGCGCCTCGGCGAAGCGGGCGGCTGCGATGCGGAAGTCCTCGTGACGGAGCGCCTCCCGCCCCGCCGCGATCAGACCGCGCACGTCGTCGCGGCGCTCGCTCGGCGGTGGCGCGGGCGGTGCCAGGGCGGGGATCAGGCGGCTGAAGATCACCACGACGGCGGTCAGGGTGAGCACGGCCGCGAAGGCTGGGCCGAGCCAGTAGCGCCGCCACGAGACGGCGACGGCGGGGGCCTCCGCGGTCGTCCCCGCCAGCGGGCTGCAGCCCAGGACGAACACAGGGCCGCCGCAGGCCAGGCAGCGCACGACCTGGTGGCGCGCCTGCCGCGGGCCGGACGCCCGTTGGCCGCACGGGCAGGCCACGTCGTAGGGTTCGGCCGGCGCCGGACCCCGTCGCCGGTCGAACCACCAGCGCCGCAGCTGGGAAATGAGTCCGCGCACCCCGCGCCCCCACAAACCGTTGCCGGTCGTCAGTACACAGGCAAATGCGGACCGGCCACCGGCAACCGAGAACTTCCGAGCAGGCCGTCCGTCACTTCCTCGAACTGTTCCCAGGCGTGCTGCATGAAAAACGTCGCCTGCCGCCCCAGGTCTTCGGCACACCCATTCCCCTTCAGCGCCGCTGCCTCGACGAGGAACTCCGCGGCCTCGGCGTCGAGCAGGGCTTGCAGTCCTTCCAGGGCCGCCCGCGCCTTCCCTCCGAGCGCCGGGTCGTCGGCCGCGGCGGCCAGGCGGGCGAGCCGCGCGTCCAGGTCGCCGGCGCCGGTCAATTCCGGGGGCAATTCGCCCGCCGGCAGCAGCGGCAGGTAAACGGCCCCGCACGGCGGCCCAAAGGCCCACCACGCCAGCGCCACCTCGGCCCCCAGCACCGCGACGAGGCTCGCCACGGTGGCCGACGGCCGCGACGCACAGGCGTGGCAGCACAGCGGCTCCGGGCTGGCGCCGGGGTCGTGCGGATCGACCTCGTCCTCGGAGCCCTCGTAGTGATCGGCGAGTACGCGGCGCAGGAAGGCCGCGTCGATGTGGCCGCTCTGCTCCTCGAGGAGGCGCGTGGCCTGCCCCCAGCGCCGCAGCGCCGAGTCGGCGTCGTCCGTCTTCACGGCCAGGGCCCCGGCGAAGTCGAGCTTGCTGCCGTCCTCCGGCCACCAGCCCCGCTCGATGACCCGGCCGGCCAGCCCCGGCGCGATGGCGTCCCAGTCCTGTCGCACTGTGCCGACGTTGCTCGCCGCCCGCACCTCGCGCACTTCCTGGCAGACCCAGCCGGGCCCGCTCGCCTCGACCAGGAACGCCTCGCGGCCGTCGGCGATGAGGAACGCCGCGTCGTGGCCGTCCTCGTCGCCGCAGCCGGGGAACGCCCCCTGACCGTGCCGTGCGACCAGGCCGGTGAGCGCCTCCAGCGCCTGCCGTGCCGTCGGCCCGCGCTCGAGCGCCAGGCGTACCAGGTCGGGGCCGGTCAGGCCGGGCGCGTCGAGGAGCAGGCGCGTGCGCAGGCGCGTGCAGCCGGCTGCCACGCCGTGTTCGTTGACGCCGTGGCAGTAGCCCCAGGCGCCCGCGAGCCGGCCGCCGAGGACCGCGTGCGTCCGCCGGGCTTGCGGCAGGGCGATGAACGTCGCCCGCACTCGCTCGTCCGGGGCGTGTGACCCGCCGGGTGTCCGCTCCAAGCGGAACGGCGCCTGCGACCGGCCGGCCGCGTTGTGGCCGAAGAGGGTGTGTCCGTCCGCCGCCGCTCGGCCGAGGGCCGTCATCATGTCGCCTCCCATCGCGATTGCTCCTCTCAGGCGAACGTCCCTCGTGGGGGATGGGGTTCCGGGACCGGGGCGCGGCGCCTGAAGGGATTGTGCGAAGGAGTCGCGCCCTCTTATTGGAACACACGGGCCGGCCCACCGCAACCCGGCGCGGACCGCTTTCCGGCCAGCGCCGACCCGCCCGCGGCACGACGTATGCTGCACGTCCTTGTTACGGCTTATAATTCGTGTGACAGTGGACTGTCCCGGAGTGATCTTTCGCCTGTTTAGCGAACACTCATGACTACCGCCGAAACCGACCCGCAAAACCTCCGCGTGCTGGTGCTGACCCCGCCGGAGCCCGACGCGACGCTGATCCGCACCGTCCTGGGGGAAGCGCGGCTGGCGGCGTCTTTTTGCGACAATTTGGAGGAATTATGTCGTCAAGTGGAGGTCGGCGCCGGCGCCGCCCTGCTCGCCGAGGAGTCGCTGCAGCCGGGCGGCGTGCAGAGCCTCGTCGAGTTGCTCGGCCGGCAGCCGCCGTGGTCCGACTTCCCCCTGCTGATCTTCTTCGACGGTGGCGGCGAGAGCCTCAGCACCGCCCTGCGCATGCTCGACATCCTCGAGCCGTTCGGCAACGTGACCGTCCTGGAGCGGCCGGTGCGCCTGATGACGCTGGTGAGTGCCCTCCGCGCCGCCCTGCACGCCCGCTCGCGCCAGTACCAGGTGCGCCGGCTGCTCGGCGAGTTGGAGGAGGCGGTGCGCCGCCGCGACTCCTTCCTGGTGCAGCTGGCCCACGAGCTGCGCAACCCCCTGGGCACCATCCGCAACGCCACGCACAACCTGGAGCGGATCGACTTGCCGGAAGAGGTCGGCGCCCACCAGCGCACGGTCATCGGCCGGCAGACGAGCCACCTCGCCCGCGTCATCGACGACCTGCTCGACGCCTCGCGCGTTACCTCGGGCAAGATCCAACTGCAGCGCCAGGCGGTGGACCTGCGTGAGGTGGTCGCGCACGCCCTGCGCGAGCAGGACACCGCGGCGCGGGCGCAGCGGCAGCGGCTGTCGTTCACCGCGGGGCCGGAGCGGTTCCGGGTGGAGGGCGACCCGCGGCGGCTGGGGCAGGTCGTCGCCAACCTGGTCCACAATGCGGTCAGCTACACGCCGGAGGGCGGTGACATCCGGGTGTCACTCACGCGCGAGGGGGCCGAGGTGGTGCTGCGCGTCGCCGACGACGGCGTGGGCATCGCCCCGGAGCAGCTACCGCACGTCTTCGACCTGTTCGCCGTCATGGAGCGGTTGCCGGACCGCCCGACGGGCGGCCTGGGCATCGGCCTGCCGCTGGTGCGGGCGCTGGTGGAGATGCACGGCGGTAAGGTGGAGGCCCACAGCGCGGGCCGCGGCCGGGGGAGCGAGTTCGTGGTGCGCCTGCCGCCGAACGCCGCGAGTGAGCCGGCGCCGCGCGGGACGGCCGGCGCCGCGCGGGGCGGCCGCCGCGTGCTGGTGGTCGAGGACAACCCGGACGGCCGCGACACGCTGCGTATGATGCTGGCGATGTGGGGCCATCACGTCGAGGTGGCGGCCGACGGCCGGCAGGGCGTCGAGCAGGCGCTGGCGCTGCGGCCGGAGGTGGCCCTGGTGGACATCGGCCTGCCGCAGCTGGACGGCTACGAGGTGGCGCGGCGGGTGCGGGCGGCCCTGGGGCGCGACATCTTCCTCATCGCCCTGACCGGCTTCGGCCAGCCGCACGACTGCCGCCGTGCCTTCGAGGCCGGCTTCGACGCCCACCTGGTCAAGCCGGCCGACCCCCAAGAACTGCACGACCTGCTCGAGCAGGTCGCGGCGCCCTGAGCCGCTTGCGGCTTGGCGTTCGCTTCACCCAGGTTGGGCGAACGCTATCGCGGCAAGGCGGGCGGTCGATCTTCTGCTTGGCCGTGGACCGCTGCTGCTGGTACGATGACGGCAGAGGAGGTTGTCGCCGAGTTGACCAACACCAAACGATGCAGGGCCTTGCCCGGGTGAACCTTGGCCGACGACACAAGCCTGACGCGCCAGCGAAGGGGAACGATCAACCTTCGCTGGCGCGTCAGGCTTGTGTCCCACTCGACGACACAAGCCTGACGCGCCAGCGAAGGGGGAACCTCCAACCTTCGCTGGCGCGTCAGGCTTGTGTCGCACGCCGAAGTTAACGCGATCTCGGCCCCCCACCGTTTGCTGCTGGCGGTTTCGGCCACAATAGGAAGCAGAAGGGTGCGTGAAGCATGGCGGACGCGGCAGTCGGACCCATCGGTTGGGAAAGGGCGCTCATGGCAGCGGAAAAGGTCAAAGAGCGGTTGCGGCGGGCGACCAAGGCGCTCGACGACGCCGGCGTGCCGTATGCCGTCGCCGGTGGCAACGCCGTCGCCGAGTGGGTCGCCCGGATCGACGAGGGAGCTGTTCGCAATACGCGAGATGTCGATCTTTTGGTCCGGCGCATCGACCTGCCCGCCGCCCGAGCCGCGCTCGAAGCGGCCGGGTTCGTTTATTATCAACTCCTCGACGTGGATATGTTCATCGATGGCCCCCAGGGCCGGCCGAGCGAAGCCGTTCACATTCTCTTCGCCGGCGAGAAAGTGCGGCCGGACTACGAGCATGCCTCGCCGGATCTCGACGAATCGGAGCGGGCGGCCGACTTCCAGGTGGCGAAGCTCGAGGCGCTGGTGCGCATGAAGTTGATCGCGAACCGCCGCAAAGATCAAGTTCACTTGTTGGACCTGATCGGCGTCGGCCTCATTGACGCGACCTGGCCGGCCCGCTTCCCGCCGCCACTCGGCGAGCGATTGCAGCAGTTGCTCGATGACCCGAACGGGTGATGGGTCGCTACTTCGCTGGCGATTGTGTCTTTCGCATCGTTAGCACCGAATAATGTGCAGGGCGATTGTTGTCAAGGATGGCACGACACACAAGCCCGACGCGCAAGCGAGGGTTCGACTTCAGTCCCTCGCTTGCGCGTCGGGCTTGTGTCGCACGGTGAAGTTCACACGCAATCCCCGTTTTCCCGTTTCGTGTGAAGTGGACCCCATTGTCTAGACAAAAATCGAGCGATCCTTCGCTACACCCTGTCCGGCCCTCCTGGCCGTGACACATCTGCTGGTCGCCGCGCTGGGCCGCTTGCTCTTGCTCGCGCGCCCTGGTTGCGGTACATCCC
>DATFNV010000746.1:0-6159 GCA_035266225.1 Gemmataceae bacterium | reverse complement strand
CGCTGACGATGTCAGGGTGCCCGTTGCCCAGGTCCGCCACCGTCACCCCATCCGGCTGAGTCCCCACGGCAAAGGTCTGTGCCGCCTGGAAGGTGCCGTCGCCATTGCCCAGTAACACCGACACTGTGTTGTCGCCCGAGTTGGCGGTGACGATGTCCGGTTCGCCGTTGCCCAGGTCCGCCACCGCCACCGCATACGGCTGAACCCCCACGGCAAAGGACAGGGCGGGCTGGAAGGTACCGTCGCCATTGCCCAGCAACACCGACACCGTGTCGGCGCCCGGGTTGGCGGTGACGATGTCGGGGTGGCCATTGCCCAGGTCCGCCACCTGCACCGCCACCGCCTCACTCCCCACGGGAAGTGGGGCAAAAGGAGGCTGCGAAGAAGCCAGCGCGGTCGTCAGCTGATAAGCCTGCTGAACGGCTGCTGCGGAAGTGCTGGCCGCGGCAGACATCTCCAGGTAGTAAGTTCCCGGCTGCAAGTGCTGCTCCAGCGTGGCGGATGCCAGGCCCGGCCTGTGCTGGTCGGACTGGATCAGCATCTCACCCGTCGCGTCATACAGGGTCAACCGTGGCTCAAAGCCCTGGCTGGCCTGCGGCACCGCCGTTGCGAGCAGGAATGTCTCGCCCGCCACGGTCACGCTGTAGTCCTGGGGCTGGCCCCCCGTCAGGGTCCCTTGCACCTGACCACTGCTGTTGAGTGGAGTGGCGTTCACGAAGCGCGCCAGCAAGTCGGTGACGCTCAGCGAGTACAGGCCGGTGGAGTTACCGTCGATGCGGTTGCCGCCGGTGGTCGGGTCATAGGTCACGTCCCCCGAGCTGGAGACGCCGACGTAGTAGGTCCCTGACCCGGTGATGGTAAAGGTCAACTGCGGGTCGCCGTTATTATTACTGCTGTCCGTGGCAGGCAGCTCCGCCCCGCTGCTATCGAACAAGCGCAGGGCAGCGTTCAGCGGGCTGCCCTGTTGCTGGGCATTGATGGCGGCGGTGAACTGATCGCCCTGGTGGAGCGTGACCGAATAGAAGTCCACCTGGTTGGCCGTACTCAGCGTGCCGGAGACCTGGGCGACCGGACTGGCAACGAAGGAGAGAGACACGGCTGCCGCCAGCGTGTCGGGAGCCGCCGGGGACAGCCGGTCCTCCAGCCGCTCCGCATGCGGTCGCCGGACCCGACCCACCCACGCGGCGCGGCCGCGCCGGTGCTGCGATCGTGCATTCCGCCACCAGGGCCAAAAGACACTCGACACGGGCTGACTCCGCAAGTCATTCGGGGTCCATCGACGATCGGAAATAGTTGCAGCACGCCCTACCGGCCGTAGGTGCGTGCCAGCTGGAGCATGCCGGGCGTGCGCTGCAGCGCCAGCAGCGCGGGGTCAGTCAGCACGCCGTTCCAGACTGCCGGCCGCTCCTTCTCCGGGGCCTTCGCCAGTGCCTCGCCCAGCAGCGTCAGCGCCCGCTGTTGATAACGCGCCGCGTCGGCGTCATTGATCGGCCGCCGCTGCGCCGCCTCCAGCATGCCGACCGCGCGGGCGAAAATGCGAGCGCCCGCCATGAGCCGTGAGACAGTTCTCAGCCCCGGCGCCAGTGACCGATCGGCGGCCGCCGTCGCCGCGGGCACGTCCTCGGGCCGGCCGCGCATGATCAGGGCCGTCCCCCGCCCGGCCAGGGCGTCGGGGTGTTTCGGCTCCAGCTTCAGCGCGGTGTCGAAATCGGCCAGCGCCGGCTGCGCCGCGCCCTGCATCAGGTACGCCCATCCCCGATTGCTCAGGATGTCGGCGTCGCCTTTTTCGGCCAGCAACAGCGCCCGGGTGAACGCGTCCACCGCCTCGGCGTGTTCTTTCCGCTCCGCGTGCAGCAGGCCGCGGGCCCGCCAGGCGGCCGGGGTCGGCTTATGGTCCGCCTTGAGGTAACGGTCCAGGTCCGCCGCCGCCGCCTTGTTGTCCTTCAGGGCCAGAAGCACCTCGGCGCGCTGCCGGTAGACATCCACAGAGTCCGGCCGCACTTTCAGGACGGCGTTGCAATCGGCGAGGGCCGCCTTGCGCTCCGCGGCCGCCTGCTCCGCGGCCGCGTGCGCCGCGGCCTGCAACCGCAGGTGGACCAACTCGACGCGCGCGGCGACAACTCGGTCCGATTTGCCGTCCGCCGGCTCCTTCGCAATCACCTGCTCGAAGTCGTGCCGCGCCGCCTTGCCGTCGCCGGTCTCGGCGTGCAGTCGGGCGCGCTGGTAGTACAGGGCGGAGTTTTCCGGGCTCAACTCCAGCGCCCGGTCCAGCAGCTTTACCGCCTCGGCACGGTCGCCGCGCTCATCGCGGATGCGGGCCAGGGTGACGTACCCCGGATAGACGTTCGGCTGGAGTTTGATGGCCTGGCGCAGGTCGCCCTCGGCATCGTCGCGCCGGCCCTGCATGAGGCGCAAGTAGCTACGATTAGTCAGCGCGGCGGCCTGGGACGGGGGATCGGTCGAGGCGGTCAGGGCGCGGGCGAAGTCGCTCTCGGCGGCGGGGTACTCCTTTAGCCCGCCGTGGGCGACGCCGCGGAGGGGCAACAGCCAGAGGTACTCCGGGTGTCGCCCCAGGCAGACGTCCAGTCCCACCTTGGCCTCGCCCCAGCGCTGCGCGCGCAGGTTGCACCGCGCCTTGACGTACAGCGCCCAGAAGTGGCCCGGCCGGCGCACCAGCGCTTCCTCGCACGCCGTGGACGCCGCCTCCCAGCGCTCCGCGCGGTAATCCTCCAGCGCCGCCTCGAAGTGGTCGAGGGCGGTCGCCGGGGCGACGGCGGCGGCCTGGTTTCGCTCCGCGCGGGCCTCGGCCGCATTCCCCAGCAACTCCAGGCAGTGGGCTCGGTGAAGGTGCAGCGCCCGCGGGGTCCCCAGACCGTGCGCCTCGCCCAGCGCGGCGGCGCCCTCGAGTAGCCGCAGCGCCTTGTGCGGGTCGCCGTCCGGGGCGGGGGCTGTTGCCTCGGCCCTGGCCCAGGTCAGGAGCACCTCAACGCACTCCTCCGCCACGCGGGCGAGGTCGGGCGCCTCGATGACAGCGCGGAAAGGGTCCAGTCCGGCCGTGAGGGCCTTCGGGTCGCCGGCGTCGAGGCCAAATGCCGCGAGTGCGGCCGGCGCCTCCCGTCGAACCACGGCGGCGGCCGCTGAGTCCTGATCGCCGAAGCTGACCGCCTGGAACATCGCCTGGTCACGGTGTGGCTCGAAGCCCTTCCGGCGCCCCGCGAATTGCTGGCGGTCGGCCAGCAACTTTTGCTGCCCCGCTGCCTCCTCCGAGCGACGGCGGACGCGCTGGATGCGGTCCTCCAGCCGGCCGCGCATTTCCGGGGTGGCCGCGTCCGGGTCCGCGTCGAGGATGGCCTGGGCCTTGACCCAGCGCGTCTCGGCGGCATCGAATTTGCCGTGGTCTTCGTCCACCAGACCCTGGTTCCACAGCTCATCGGCCGTATGGTTATGGTCGAGCTGCTGGCGGAAGGCGGTCGCCCGCTGACCCATGAGGAGGGCGAAGGACACGGCCCCGGTGACGAGCCCCACCACGGCGAGGAGGGCGACCCCGGCCAGGGCCGCCAGCGCCGGCCGCCGCCGCGCCCACTTGACGGCGCGCTCCCACGCCGCCACCGTCCGCGCCAGGATCGGCTGGCCGTCCAGCCAGCGCTGGAGGTCGTCGGCCAATTCGCGGGCGCTGGCGTAGCGTTTCTCCGGCTCCTTGCGCAGTCCCATCAGGCAGATCGTCTCCAGGTCGCGCGGCAGCTTCGCCTGTAACCGCGACGGAGGCACCGGCTCCTGCGTGCGGACCTGCTCGATGGTTTCCCCGCGGGTCGCCGCTTTGAAGGGCGGGCGGCCCGTCAACAGCTCGTACAGGATCGCCGCCAGTGCGTAGACGTCCGTGCGCGGGCCGATGGCGCTGATGCGGCCTTCCGCCTGCTCGGGGGCCATGTACGAAGGCGTCCCCATCACGGCCCCGCTCTGCGTGTGCTCCCCCTCCCCGTCGAGGCGCTTGGCTAGCCCGAAGTCGGTGATTTTCGGCTCGAACGCCTCCAGCGGCCGCTCGCCCTCGTCCTCCGGCCCCGTCGCCGGGGCGGCGTCCGGCTTGAGGCTGAGCAGCACGTTGGCCGGCTTCAGGTCGCGGTGAACGACGCCGGCTTGGTGGGCGGCGTGCATGGCGCGGGCGAGTACCGCGACGAAGCCCGCCGCCGGCCGCGGCGCCTGCGGTGTGCCGCGGACGCGCCGGTCGAGGCTGCCGCCGTCCACGAGCTCCAGCGAGAAGAACGGCCGGCCGTCCTGCTCGCCGACTTCGTAGATCTGCACGATGTTCGGGTGCCGCAGCCGGGCGATCGCCTCGGCCTCGGCTCCGGAAGCGCTCGATCTCCTCGTGGCCGGCGTGGCCGCCCGCGAGGATCATCTTCACGGCCACCGGGCGTTTCAGCGTGCGCTGGACGGCCCGATAGACGACACCCATGCCGCCGCGCCCCAGTTCGCCGAGGATGTCGTAGTCGCCCACGCTCGCCGGCGACCGGTCGCGACGAGCCGGCGCGCGGCCGGCCGGGGCGGGGTCGTCCGTCCCGGCCGGGCTCGCGGGGGCGAAGGGACCTGTTGCCAGCGGGTCGAACGCCGGCTCCCCCGGAATCACTTCCTCCGGGCCTGGGGAGGGTGAGGCGGCAGGCGAGGCGGGTGGCGAGGTCAAGGGGGGTGGGATCCTGTGGGGCGGCTGCGTGAGCGCTGCTGGCGCGGCATGCACGGTTGGCCCATTGACCCGGGACAGGGTGGGCGGCGGCGAGGTGACCGGCGAGTGGTCGGGACAGGGGGCCGACCGGTCCGGCGGCCGCTGGTCAGGCGATTCGTTCATCGGCTTTAACTCGGGGTAGGGACCGACGCCGGGTGCTGACAGCACAGGCAATCACACGGGGACCAGATGACGGACGGCGACGCACAAATTCGGTAGCTCGGCCAGATCCACAGTCTGCGACGACTGGATAAATCGTAAGCGGGTTCGTCCGACAATGCCACAGAAAAAGCGCCAAAACGCCAAGGGGCCGACGTCGTGCCCACCTCCGCGTCGGAATCTTGTTAAACCGCTCTTTCCCAGATGGCCCGCCTCCGGGGCGCGGCCACGACGCCAATGGCTGAAGCTATCGACCCGAAGGTGCGATTGCAAGGATGTTCTCCAAAGAACGCTGCCGCTGCCCACCCCGTCGCGACCTGAACCCACCCCCCGAGGCGCACCTCCTCGGCTCATCCGCCGAAATCGGCCCGCGCGGCGCACCGCGAACGCCCGGCGACGACGTTCGGATCGCTTTGTCCAGCGCGGTGAACCTCACCCCGAGGCGCACGCCAGACGCAGCCGGCCGATCCGTTCCAGAATCGCTCCGAAGAGCTTGCGGGGCACGGCCACTTCCGCCAACTGGAAGATGACGTACTTGGAGTGCGCCACCACCTTGCCCCCGATCTTCACCAGCTTCTCGCACAAGGTGGTCAAGTTCCAGCTGCGGATCGACCGCGGTAGCGCCAACTGCCGCAGCGAATTCGCCAGGTTGTAGGCCAGGGCGAACAGGTGCAGCCGCGCCGCGTTGTCCTTGAACCGCCGGCACGACAGCTTCGTCCACTTCATGGCATTCTTGCCCTCTTTTATCCACTGCTCCGCAGTGCCACGCCGGTTGTAGAAGTGGACGACCTTTTTCGCGTGCCACTTCAGGTTAGAGCGGTTTGCTCTTGGGTAGCCCTCACGCTCCGCGTGAGGAGGCCACCTCACGCGGAGCGTGAGGGCTACTCTGTGCGCCATCCATTTGCGAACCGCTCTAGTGACGATAAAGCCGACGCGCGGGAAGAATTCGCCTGCGTGCCAGGCCACCCGGACTACGACGCGGCGGGCGCACTCCCACGAGCCGGCCCGGTAGTGGAAGCTGCGATAGAAGACCTTCGGCTTGTGGGAAGGCCGGCCCACAGGACGCTTGAGCAAGGGCGCGATCTTGCGCTCCAACACGGCATTGGTCTTGAGGCGGATGGCGTAGCGGTAACCTTCCTTTTCCAGCAAGCGCAGCAGCTTCGGGCCGGCAAACGCGGAATCGCCGCGGTGGTGTGCTACCCAAAAACCGGTCCAGGTGCTATGAGAGTCTCTGACGCCCCTCGAGGGCAGGAGACGAACGATGAAGCGACACACCGCGGAAGAGA
>DATFNV010000745.1:0-3931 GCA_035266225.1 Gemmataceae bacterium | reverse complement strand
CGCGATCACCCTTGCCTGCCTGGCCCTGGTGGAAGCTGTTCGCAAGGATTTCCACGTCTTCAACGAGATGCTGATCCAGTACCCGCTCGGGGGACGAAAGAAGCGGCCCGGCCAGGTCGTCCCCGACAACATGGTGGTCGTGTCGGAAGAGCCGCTCACGGCCCAGACGAGCTTCAACACGCCGCTGGAGCCGGCCGGGCCGTACTGGGTGATGGAGTACGTCAGCAAGAGCAGCAAGCGCAAGGACTACGAGGAGAATCTCAAGAAGTACGAGCAAGAACTGAGGGTGCCGTACTACCTGACCTTCTACCCCCAGACGCAGGACCTCACGCTCTACCACCACACCGGCGAGAAGTACGTCTCGGTCAAGCCGAATGAGCACGGCCGGTACGCGCTGCCGGAGGTGCAAATCGAGGTGGCGCTGCTCGACGGCTGGGTGCGCTACTGGTACCAGGGCGAGTTGCTTCTCCTCCCTGCCGAGTTGCAGCGTGGGCTGGATGCCGCCACCCGCCGGGCCACCGAAGAGAAGGCTCGCGCCGACCAGGAGAAGGCCCGCGCCGACCAGGAGAAGGGCCGCGCCGATGCTCTCGAGGCCGAGTTGGCCCGGCTGCGCACCCTCCCGGGGCATCGCGGCTGAGGACCGACCGCCCTTGTTCCGCACTCCGCGCACGTCGGTGAGGCGGCGGTCTCTGGCGTTGAATCGGTCCGCGCCAGAATATCAGACAGTCCCCCTACAGCAGGTTCTTCCTCTTGCGCAGCACCCACTCCAGGGTGAGGAATCCCAGGGCCAGCGCGAACACCCACGGCCCGTTCCACAGCGGCATCGGCGGCCCCGAGGCGTTCAGAGTCACGCGCGTCCCCGGCGGCAGGTCGGTCAGCACCTGGTCGGCGTCCACCAGCGTGTAGAAGCGTCCGCGCGTCTCCTCGGCGGCGCGCTCCATCTCTGCCTGGTTCATACGCAGCACTTCCATCTCGCCCGGCGGCGCCAGCACCTTGCACTCGGCCTTGGGCCGCGGCTGCACCGTCGGCGAATTCAGCCAGAAGTGGTAGTCGCCTTCCGGCGTCCGCGTCAGCAGCGCCTCGAAGTTCGAGCGGCTCCCCTCCACCTTCGCCAGGGTGATCGTCTGCACGTCCACGTCGCCGGGACCGGCGGCCTTCGGCGGCCGACGCTCCACGACCACCTTCACCTCGGTCTCCGCCGGCGGCGGTGGGGCGTCGTCGGGGAAACGCACCGTCACCCGGATCGGCTCGCCGCGACGATACGGCGTCTGCTTGTCCAGGCGCAGCTCGACCTTCCCGGTACGACTCCGCGCCAGGTAGCGCATCGTCTGGATCCAGAACTGGTTGAAGCGCAGTTCGTCCTCGCGCCAGCGCCAGCGCCACGTCTCGTTGATGCCGAAGAACAGGCTGCGGCCGCTGCCGACGAACTGCTGCACCACCAGCGGGTGGCCGTCCAGGCCGGCGTTCTGCACGCGCGCCGGCGGCTTGCCGCCGGCCCGGCGCAGCCGCGGGTGCGTCAGCAGCACCTCGGCGGCGCGCTTCGCCTCGTACCCCTCCGACCACCAGTACAGCTCCTTCAGCCCGTTCCAGATCTCGTCATTCTCCTTATCGTCGCGGCTGTTGAAACTGAAGATTGGGTGCATCCGCCCGGCCGGCGTCAGCTCGGGACGGTACGACTCGGTGAAGCCGTCGCGGGGCTCGGCCGGCTGCCGCTCCGTCAGCAGGTCGATCGGCAGGACGTCTTGCAGCGGCGTGCCCTTGTAGACGTGCGGGGCGTAGCGGTCGCCGGCGACCACCAGTAGGCCGCCGCCGCGCTCCTTCACGAACTCGGCCAGGTTCTGCAGGTTCTCGTTCCACTTCGGCAAGAGGTGTGGGTCGAAGTCGCCCAGGATCACCACGTCGAACTGCTGCAGCTCGTTCTTCGGCGGGAACTCGGAGATGGCGCTCTTGTCCTGCCTGATCCAGTCCGGCTCGGCCCCGACGAGCTGCACCTTGATGTCGAAGCTCTTGTTCCCCTCCACGCGCTGGTTCTCGCGCTCCAGCAGCGCCTTGACGTAGCGGAACTCCCAGCGCGGCTCCCCCTCGACGTAGAGGATCTTGATCAGCTTGGTCTTGCGCACGTTGATGGTGCGCTCCACCACGTTGTTCTCGACGTTCGCCTCACCCTCCTGGACCGGCACGCGCAGCTCGAAAACCTTTTCCCCCTCCTCCTTGGGGCGGTAGTCGAGGCGCACCTTCTCCGGCTTGCCCGAGGGATCGACCTTGACGTTCTGCGACTTCAGCACCTGGTCCTTGCCCTTCTCGCGCAGCTCCACCGGCACCGTCAGGTCGGGGAAGCCGTGGCCGGTCAGGCGCACCGTGAAGATGATGTTGTCGTTGACGTAGACCGACTCCTCGGACTGCAGGTCGTGCAGGTACAGGTCCTTGGCCTCGCGGGCGTCGCCGAAGCCGACGAAGAAGAGCGGCACCCCCATCTGCGAGGCGTACTTCGACACCTTCTCCAGGTCCTCGCCCTCCGTGGTGACGCCGTCGGTAAGCATGATGACGGCCGCCAGCGACGAGCCGCGGAAATCGTTGATCGCCTGGCGCACCGCGGTGCCCAGCTGCGACGAGTCGTTCTGCGGGTCGGCGCTCAGCTTCTGGATCGCCTCGGCGGCCCCTTTCAGGTGATCGGCCTCGCTGACGTCGGCGATGCGGGCGGCGCGGGTCGAGCAGTGATAGACGTGGATCTTCGCCTTGCGCTTGTTCAGGAGCGTCGCCAGCCAGTCGCCCCTGGGGCGGGTGACGAGTGCCTTGGCCAGGCTCAGCCGGTCCTGCTGTGTCAGGTCGGCATCCTTGGCCAGGGCGTCGGCCGCCGCGCGGACGGAGTCGTCTTGGTAGTGATCGACGGTACTCATACTCAGGGAATCGTCGATGAGGATGACCACGTCGGGGAGGCCCTGGCGCTCGAACACCATGCGGGGCTGCTGGACGACGAGCAGCATCAGCACCAGCAGGGCGACGCGCAGGCCGACGAAGACGAGGCGGAGCGCGCGGTGGGCCGCCGGCGCCTCCTCGCGGTAGACCAGGACGACGAGGGCCGTGCCGAGGACGGCGATGAGGACGGCGAGCCACGGGTCGGCGTCGCTGTCCCAGAGGAACGAGTCGAACTGCAAGCCCCAGTGGTTCGCCTCGCCGGGCGCCGGCGACTGGATGCTCAGCACCGCCTCGAGGCCGTGCCGCAGGAAATCGGGGAGGAAGCCGAGGAACTCGCCCGTAACCCAGTAATGGACCAGCGTGCCGCCGACGACCAGCACCGCCAGGGTGACGAGGCCGCTCGCGACCGTCGGCAGCCAGACGCCCGCGGACGGGACCGGCTCGTTGCTCGGCGCCCCGGAGTAGTGGGCGAAGCGCCAGGCCATGATGACCTCGATCAGCACCAGTGCCAGCACGGCCAGCAGGACGTAACGGGCGACCTCAGGGCCCATGGGGAGGGGGACGCGGTCCTCCTCGGGGGCGGCCGCCGTCGGCCCGCCGGTGTGGCTGACGTCGGCCAGGTCGGTGACGAGTTGCAACTGCCACTCGGGGTAGGCGCGGTTCAAGTCCTCCCTCGTCGCCCGTGTCAGATCGGATTCGGAAGCCTCCTGGCCGGAGCCAGCGGCCGGCACGTTGACGGCGAAGAGGTGCTCCTGCGGGTGCGAGCCGATGACGACCCGGTAGACGCCGCTGACGTCGGTGTCGGCCCAGCGCAGCACATTGGTCTCCTCGGAGGAGTGCGTGCGCGTCGTCTCCTTGCGGCCGTCGGGGGTCGCGAGGTCGGCGTCCATTGCTCCGACGCCGGGGGGCAGGAACTCTTCGAGAGGGTCGCCGACGGTCAGGGCCTGCTCGCGCAGCCGGCCGGAGACGGCGAAGCGCATCAGCTCCTGCGCGAACGCCAGGTAGCTCGGCGACG
>DATFNV010000744.1:0-21205 GCA_035266225.1 Gemmataceae bacterium | reverse complement strand
GCGGGTCTGCGACCCGCCGCTAAACGGAGCAATTACATCGGATTACTTCTTATCCAGGCGCTTGACCTGGATATTGCGGAACGCGACCGGGTCGCTGTGGCCGGCGAAGCCGAAGTGGCCCGACGTGCGGTCCTTGCCGGGGTGGGCGCTCTTGGCCATGTACTCCGTCACCTGGCTCACGTCGGTATCGACGATGACGGTGCCGTTCAGCTCCACCTTGATCGTCGAGCCCTTGACCGTTACTTCCTCGAAATTCCATTCGCCGACCGGCCGCAGGTAGCCGCGCTGCGCCGCGACGATGCCGTAGACCGAGCCGTTGTACTGCCGCGCGTCGAGCTTGGCGTATTGCGGGGCGGTGTCGTCCAGTACCTGCACCTCGCACATGCCGACGTAGGCGGTGTCGCCGCTGCCGGGGTAGCGGATGGCCAGGCCGTTGTTGCCGCCCGGCGGCAGCTTGTACTCGACCCGGGCGACGAAGTCCGAGAACTCCTCGCTGGTGTAGATCGTGCCGCCCTTGTTCGGCCGGCACACGATGGCGCCGTCCTTCACCTCGTACTGGTCCACCGGGCCGGCCCAGCCGCTGAAGTCCTTGCCGTTGAAGACGTCGGCAAAATCCTTCGCGCCGTGCTCGCGCAGGATGGCGTTGGCCTCGGTCGAAGGGATTTCGCGGACGTACATGTTCCGCCAGCGGATCTCGCCGCCGTGCGTCTGCAGCTGGATCGGCCCCTTCCTCGGCAGCGCCTTCTTGGGGTCCCAGAAATTCTCCAGCCGGGCGTGATCGACCACGAGCTTGTCGTTCAGGTAGACGGTGACGCGTTCGCCGACCATGAGGATGCGGAAACTATTCCACTCGCCGAAGGGCTTGTCGGCCAGGACGAGCGGGTCCTTGCCGGGGCTGCCCTTGCGGTTGTTCCACAGGCCGCCGCTGCCCTTGTCGGCGCCGAGGTCCCACTTGCCGCCTTCCTTGGTGTAGTCCCAGATCTGCACCTGCGGCGTGGCCCGCAGGTAGATGCCGCTGTCGGCCTTGGGGACCGTCTTGTAGTCGATGAGCAATTCGACGTCGCCGTATTCCTTGTCGGTGGTCAGGTAAGCGCCGTGGCCGTCGTTGACCAGTTCGCCCTTTTCGACGGTCCAGTGTTTCCGGGCCTCGTCCATCCATTTGGCCCCGAGCACCACGGCTTCGCGGCCGGGCGTGGCCGCCAGCTTGTACGGGTCGAAGTGCGGCATGCCGTGCCAGCCGGAAAGGTCCTTGCCGTTGAACAGGGCGGTGAAGCCCTTGGGCGGCTGGGCGTCGGCCGGGCGCGCGGCGGGGGCGGCGAGCACCAGGGCCACGACCGCGAGCAGGCCGCGGCCGAGTCGCGCGAGTGACAGAGCGTTGTGCATGGGACGGTCCTGTGGGGAGGGGGGCGACGGGCCGGTTCACGGGGGCGATCATATCCGGCGGCGCCAGGGCCGGCCAGCCGCTGGCGGTTTCGCGTTCGCGTCACCCTTGTCAAGCGAACGCGAAACCGCAAGCGACTGCTCACCCATGACGCGCCGCGAAGTCGTTCATGAACGACGCCAGCGCCCGGCACGCCTCGGGGCCGACGGCGTTGTAGAGCGAAGCGCGGATGCCGCCGACGGAGCGGTGCCCCGCCAGGCCGATCATGCCGGCCGCCTGCGCCTGGGCCACGAACTGCGTCTCCAGCACCTCGGTGGCCAGCCGGAAGGTCACGTTCATCAGCGAGCGCGACGCCGGCTCCGCGTGGCCGCGGTAGAAACCGCCGCTGCCGTCGATCACCTCGTAGACGAGCTGGGCCTTGCGGGCGTTGCGCTCCGCCATCGCCGTCAGCCCACCCAACCCCTCGATCCAGCGCAGGACCAGGCCCAGGACGTAGACGCCGAAGGTCGGCGGCGTGTTGTACAGCGAGTTGTTCTTGACGTGCGTCGCGTAGCGCAGCATGGTCGGCACGCCCTTGTTCGCCCTTGCCAACCAGGACTCGCGAAGGAGCACCGCCGTCACGCCGGCCGGCCCGAGGTTCTTCTGCGCCCCGGCGTAGATCAGGGCGAAGCGGCCGGCGTCGATGGGGCGCGAGAGGATGTCGCTGCTCATGTCGGCGACCAGGGGCCGGCCGCCCACGTCGGGGAAGGCGTGCCACTGCGTCCCCTGGATCGTCTCGTTCGAGGTGAGGTGGACGTAGGCCGGCTCCGGGCCCAGGGCGATCTCGTCGGGGCGCGGCACGCGGCGGTAGGCGTCGGCCCGGGTCGAGGCCGCCACGCGCGCCGGACCGAGGGCCGCCGCCTCCTCGTGCGCCTTCTCGGCCCAGGCGCCGGTCAGGAGGAAATCGGCGGCGGCCCCGGGCGACAGGAAGTTCATCGGGACCATGGCGAACTGCGTCGAGGCGCCCCCCTGGAGGAACACCACCCGGTAGCCGTCGCCGACACCGAGCAGCCGCTTGAAGCTCGCCTCCGCCTGGGCGTTGACCGCTTCATAGTCTTTGGCGCGATGGCTCATCTCCATGATCGACATTCCGCTGCCGTGGTAGTCGCGCAACTCGGCCTGGACCTGCTCCAGGACGGTCGGCGGCAGCATCGCCGGCCCGGCGTTGAAATTGAATAGGGTGTTCATGGGTCGCATTCCTCCGGTGAGCGAGCGTCATCGACGCCCGAGAATAGTGTAGGGCGCGGCGCCCTCGGTCCCTCAGCCTTTTCTCACACCTGCCTCATCCCCACCTCATGGGGTCGGGATTAGGATATCCCCAGGGATTTGGCCGGAACCTTCACCCCGGCCGCGGGTTGGAAGAAATGAGGGGCGCGGCAACGCCCCTCGGACCCGCCCGAAGCTCTCCGTCGGCAGGCCCCGCTGACCTGCCCCCACCGCTCGCCCTTGCTGGCACTGACGGCACCACGATGTTCCCGCACCCGCCCCCTGCGCGGAGAGTCCGCGCCCTCGGAGGAGTTTCACCCATGCACGCACGAACCGACCGCAGCCACCGCCGCGCCTTCACCCTGATCGAGTTGCTCGTGGTGATCGCGATAATCGCGATCTTGCTCGGCCTACTGGTGCCCGCGGTCCAGAAGGTCCGCGAGGCCGCCGCCCGCATCTCCTGCGGCAACAACGTCCACCAGCTGCTGGTCGCGACGCACAACTACGCCAGCACCAACGCCGACCAGTTGCCGCCGTCCACGATGGTCTCGCCGGTGACGGGCAGCCTCAACTTCGCCCTGTTCCCCTACGTCGAGCAGGACAACCTCTACACGCAGGGGGTCGCGGCCGGCTACGGCTGGCCGCAGAACGGCCTGCCGCTCAAGGGCTTCCTGTGCCCGTCCGACCCGACCGGCAACGGCGGCATCACCGCCAGCGGCTGGGCCGCGTCGAATTACCAGCACAACTACGCCCTCTTCTCCACGCCGAACGTGACCTGGAACGCGGCCGCCTTCACCATCAGTAACATCCCCGACGGGACCTCGAACACGGTCGGTTTCGCAGAGCAGTACGCCAGCTGCGGCGGCAACTACTCGCTGCGCGACTACCCCTCGTCGTATTACTGGCCCTACGCCTCGATCTTCAACGTCTACGGGGCCCTGTATGGGTCGAGCTACTCAGTGATCCAGGTCCAGCCGACCCAGGCCAACTGCAACTGGTGGGCGTCCAACACGCCGCACCCGGGCGGAATGGTCGTCGGCATGATGGACGGCAGCGTGCGAACGGTCAGCCCGAGCGTCAGCCCGAACACCTGGTGGGCGGCGTGCCAGCCCGCCGACGGTAACACCCTCGGCGCCGATTGGTAACTCTTCCGTGGGGGCGGTCCTGCGTGGTGAGGGCCGCCCCGTTTCCTCGACTTTTTCCCCGCCCAAGTTCTTGAGCCAACCATGACAGCTTCGCTTCCGACCGACCGACCCGGCACGCGGCCTGGCCGCCTGGCCCGGACCTGCGCGCCGCTCGTCTTCGCCACCTTTGTCTTTCTCGCCGCCGGCTGCGACAGCAAGGGGACCGTCTCCGGCCAGGTGACGCTCAACGGCGTTGCTGTCCGCGGCGGCGTCGTCACCTTCCTCGGCGAGAACAACGTGCAGCGGGTCGCCAACATCAACGCCGACGGCGAGTATCGCAGCGACGGCGTGCCCCTGGGCGTCGTCAAGGTCACCGTGACCAGCCTGGCGACGACCGTGCCGATGCCGCGGACGGCCTCCCTGGTCACTAAGGAACTTCACGGCCTGCCGCAACCGCCGGCCGCGCCGCCGGCGCTGCCGCGCAAGTACGCCAATCCCGACAACGGCCTGAGCTGTACGGTAGAGAAGGGAGAGCAGAAGTTCGACATCGCGCTGACGCCGTGAGCGAGCGCGGCATTACCCCGTGGCCCCGTTGCGGAAGCGCAGCAGCACCGTCGCCCCACCGCGCACCGCGTCGCCGGCCTTGACCAGCACCTCCCGCGGCTCGCCGGCCGGCATGAGCACGTCGGTCCGCGAGCCGAGCTTGATCATCCCGTAGCGGTCGCCCGCCTTCAATTCCTCGTTCGGCCGCGCCCAGCAGACGATGCGCCGGGCCACGGCGCCGGCCACCTGCTTGACCCGCAGCAACCGGCCGTTCGGCTCCTCCAGGTCGAGCCAGAACTGCTCGTTGACCTTGTCGCAATCGCCGCGCGTCGCCGCCACGAAGCGCCCCTTGAAGTAGCGCACCGCCGTCACCCGGCCCGTCCGCGGGGCGCGGTTGACGTGGACGTTGAACGGCGACAGGAAGATGCTGACGCGGAACGCCCGGCCGCCAGGGAAGTCCGGCTCCTCGACCTCGCCGACGCCGATGATTGTGCCGTCCGCCGGGCTCAGCAGCGCTTCGGTGTCGGCCGGAATCGTGCGCTCGGGGTCACGGAAGAACGAAACGATGAAGATCCACAAGACAACTGCGGCGATGGTGCCGGCGAGGAAGCCCCAGTGGAAGACAGCCGCCAGGGCGCCGAAGCCGGCGGCGAGCCCGAGCAGCAGGGCACTGTAGAAGACCACCTCCGCGATGCCGGCGCGGGCCAGCGGGAACAGGCCGCGGCGGCGGTACGGGTCGTCGTCGCGGCCGAAATGGTAGCCGCAGACGTTTCGGCAGAATTTCAGATCGCGACTGTCGATGACATCGTGGCGGCAGTCGGCGCACTGGCCCTGGCGCTTCTCGGCCATTCGCCGGACGTAGCCGGGGCGGAAGCAGCGCAGGAAGCCGCGGCGCAGCCGGCCCCAGGCGACTTCGAGGTGCGTCGCGAGGCTGTGGCCGCCGGGCTGCACGCCGGTCGGGGGGGTCGGGGTCAGTCCTGGGGCAGGGGTTTGTTCGATGGTGGCCATGCTCTTGAGCATACCAGGCCGCCCAACCGCCGACTATTCCTTGTCGCAGCCGCTTCCCCGGCCGAACGGCGCACGCTCAACTCTCGCTCGCGGCGGCGGGGTCCGGGATCAGGCGAGTCCCGCCTGGCGCAGCGCCTCGCTGGCCCGTTCGAGCGCGTCGGCTGGCGCCCCGTCCGTCGGGATGATTCGTAGCGGCCGCCGCGTGGCCGGCGCCGGCTCCTCCCACCGCGTCGCCGCCTCCAGGTACACCGACCAGCCGGCGTCCGACACGTCCCCGAGCCGCCGCGCCAGCCGCTCGCGCACCGTCGCCGGGTCGGCCTGGCACAGCAGCCACAGCGCCGGCACGCCCCATCGCATCGCCGCGTCGAGGAATCGTCGCCGCCGCTTCTCCTCGCGGAACGTCGCGTCGATCATCACCCGGCCGCCCTCGAATAGCCGCTCCTCCGCCCGGCGCAGGCATTCCGCGTAGGTGTGCTCCGTCCATTCCGGCGAGTAGAAGTCCGCTGCCAGTCGCTGACCCTCGGCGGCGCCGGCCAGCGCCTTGCGCACCTCGTCGGAACGGACCCGCAGAAAGCCGGCCCGTTCGGCGAGGGCCTTCGCCAGGGTCGATTTGCCGGTGCCTGGCAGCCCGCCGACGAGGACCAGGCACGGCCGCCGCGCCGGTTCCTCCAACTCCGCGAGGGCGAGCAGCCAGTGGCCGCGGGCGCTGTCGCGGGCCGCGGCGCGCTCCGCGGCGGACACCTCGGCCTCGGCGAACTTCATCCCCTCGACCGCGCCGCGCACCGCCGCCCGATAAGCGGTGAACAGCGGCAGCAGGGCGCGCCCCTCGTCGTCGCCGCCGGCGCGGAAGTACGCCTCCGCGAAGGTGTTGCCCAGGTCGCGCCGCCCGTGGAAGGCGAAGTCCATGACCGCAAAGGCGACGTCGGCGACCGGATCGATGAAGCGGAAGCGCTCGTTGAACTCGATGCAATCGACGCACACCAGGTCGTCCGGCGGCGCCCGCTCGGGGAAGAAGTACACATGATCCAGGTGCAGGTCGCCGTGAGCGTCGCGCGTCAGGCCGCGCCCGGCCCGCTCATCGATGAGCGGTCGCAGCCGCGCCAGGTGGTCCTCGACGAGTTGCCGCACCCGGCCAAAGACGACGCCGCTGACGGTCGCGCCGACCTGCGGCCGGGCCGTGTCGAACACCTCGCGGATGTTGCCCGCCACCCCGTCGAAACCGCTCGCGGTGCGGAACGCGGCCGGCGCCGGCGAGCGCCGATGGAAGTCGGCGATCTTGCGGGCGAGGGCCTCGACCAGTTCCGGACCGACCTCGTCCTGTTGCAGCCGTTCGTGCAGGGTCGCCTCGTCCGGCAGGCGCCGCATCTTCACCGCCCACTCGACCGGCTCGCCCGGCCCCTCGAAGCGCAGACAGTCGCCGGCCCGGACGACCGGCACGACGCCGAGGTAGACGTCGGGCGCCAGCCGGCGGTTCAGGCGCACCTCCTCTTCACAGAAGTGATGTCGCTTTTCCAGGGTGGTGAAGTCGAGAAAGCCGGGGTTGACCGGCTTCTTGATCTTGTAGGCGAACGGCCCCGCCAGGAAGACGGCGGAGATGTGCGTCTGGATGACCCGCACGTCTGCGACGGGGAACGGGTACGCGGACGGTTGCGACAGGGCGTCGATGAGGGGGGCCAGGTCCATGGGTGGCGGAATCCTCCCAGCCGCTTGCGGCTTAGCGTTCGCGCCCTCCACGATAGCACGAACGCTGAGGCTCGAGCGGCCGCCGCGCCGGAAATTCGTTGCATTCGTCCGGGGAGGGGCGATAAAGTCACGGAAGGTTGATCCACGCCGCCACCGGCGCCGGCGGCGCCCGGTCACGTCTGGCAGGCGATGGGCCCGTCTGGGGCCGAAAGGAGCTACCTGTGATCACAGTCAAGAACATCCTGGGCAACAAGGGTGCGCACGTCGTGTCGGTCGGCCCTGGGGCCACCGTCCTCGAGGCGGCCCTGCTGATGAACGACCACAAGATCGGCGCCCTCGTCGTGACCGAGGCCGGCCGCCTGGTCGGCATCTTCACCGAGCGCGACGTGCTGCGCCGCGTCGTCGGCGAGGCGCGCAACCCCACCGCCACCCGCGTCGCCGACGTCATGACGGCGGAGGTGGTCTGCTGCGCGCCGGAGACGACGCTGGAGGAGGCGGCCGGCGTCATGAAGAACCGCCGCATCCGCCATCTGCCCGTACTGGACGGCGACGGCCGACTCCTGGGGCTGGTGTCCATCGGCGACCTCAACGCCCAGCAGGTGCATGCCCAGGAGCAGCACATCCACCTGCTCAACGAATACCTCTACGGCCGGGTGTAAACCGCCTGTCTCCTGTTTAGCGGCGGGTCGCAGACTCGCGCGCGTTCGTCAACTTGCGGGTCTGCGACCCGCCGCTAAACGGCAGATCCCTTCGAGCAGGTCCTTCCCCTCGCGCAGCGCCCCGACCGGGTCGGCGTTGGCCGGATTCAACTCCAGGGACAGCGGGCCGCGGTAGCCGACCGAGCGAAGGGCCAGACAAAGCTCGCGCAGCCCGTCTCGCGTCAGCCGCCCCACCAGCAACGGCCAGTGCAGATCGCCGGCCCCGTCGTTGTCGTCGCAGTGGACGTAACCCATCCGCTGCCCCGCCCGGCGCACCACGTCGGCGGCGTCCTCGCCGGTCATCAGGCAGTGGCCGGTGTCGAGGAGCAGGAACAGGTTGTCGTGCCGCAGTTCGGCCAGCCAGGCGAGGGTCGCCGCCGCCGTCGGCAGCGCCCGCCCGGGGACGTGCTCCACACACAGCCGCACCATCAGCCCCGCGGCGTGCTCCGCCAGGTGGACACAGGAATCCCCGAAGCGCCGCACCCCATCGGCGCCGGTGTCGAGGCCCGGCACGACGTAACAGTGTGTCGCCCCGAGTCGGGCGGCGTCGGCGACCTGTCGCCTAACCTCCTCGACGGCCGCGCGGCGCCGTTCGACGAGGGCGGAGTCCAGCGCCGCTCCGTCCGGGAGGCCGCGACCGACGGCCGCGCAGGAGACGAGCAGTCCGGTCTCCGCGAGCGCTTCGAGGTGTTCCGTGGGCCGTTCGGCGAGGCCGACGACATCGACCGAGTGGAATCCGAGAGCGGCGGCCTGCCGTGCCGCGGGCCCGAAGTCGAGCGGCAGCGAGGTCAGCATCGCCGCGATGGGGAACGGGTCGGCGGGGTGGCTCACGGTTGGCTCGCTTGGCAGAGGGCTTCGGTGTCTGGAACGCCGGGGTCGAGCCCGGCGCGGCGCAAGGCGGCGAGGTGGCCGCACAGCATGCGCCAGTCGTCGAGGGTATCGACGTCGTACCACGGCGGCAGCAGCGCCAGGCGCGACGCGGGGTTGGCCAGGCGGGCGACGGTTTCCGCCAGGACGGTCGAGCCGCCCCACGAGATACCGTCGAAGATCGGCGGGACGCCGCGGCGGCAGCCGACGAGGTAATAGCCGCCGTCCGTCGCCGGCCCGAGGACCATGTCGGCCTCTGCCAACGCCGTGAAGGCCTGATCGACGAAGGTGAGCGGCAGCGTCGGGCTATCCGTGCCGAGGACGACGACCGACCCGGCACCGGCCGCGAACTGGTCGTTGAAGAAGGAGGACAGGCGCCGTCCGAGATCGCCGTCTTGCTGCGGGACCAGCGCGAACGACCCGCCGACGGCATCCGCGAAGAGGGGACGCGCGTCGGGCGGGGCGAAGGCGAGGACGCGCCGGTCGCCGACCACCCCCAGCCGTCGGACGAGGTCGCGCAGGAAGGCGAGCGCCACGTCGGCGGCCCACGCCGACGACGTGCCGGCGGCGAGGCGCGTCTTCACTCGGCCGGGCTCCGGCCACTTCGCAAACAGCCCGAGGACGCGCGTCGTCATGCGGCCACCTCGTTTAGCGGCCGCCCTCGGGGCGGCGCTGGTAGTGACCCGATTTATCGGGTCGAGCGGCCCTGACCGCATAAATGCGGTCACTACCAGCGCCGCCGCGAAGGCGGCCGCCAGCACCAAACGGTAGGGGGCTTGCCCTGGTGAACCCTGACAGCGGCCAACCGATGGGAGTTACTCCTCGGGTGCCCTTCCCGGTTCGATGCTTAGCAGGGTCACGTCGTCGTTGTGCAGACCGCCCCGGTTGCGCAGCTCACCCAACCAGTCGGCGAAGGCCGCCTGCGGCTGCTCGGCGGCCAGCAGTGAGGCCACCGCCTCCCAGGGGCGGCCGCCGTTCTCGTGGCTGCCCAGGAACCATTGCGCCAGCGCGTCGGTCATCAGGAGGAGCCGGTCGCCGGGCCGCAGAGAACCGTAACAGCGCCGGGGCGGCCACGCGGCTCCCGGGCGCGAGCCGAGCAGGGGCGGTTGGTTGCCGAAGTCCAAGGAACCGCGTACCGGGAACGCGCGTACCGACCGATCCTCGCGCACCCGAACCAGGCAACTATCTCCCACAGCCAGCGCCTGCCAGCGGCAAGAGCGAGCCGGTCCTTTTGGACGGACATTCAGCCCCAGGAACGTCGCGAAGGCCCCCTCCTCCCGTTTCATCTCGGCGTACCAGGGCAGTTCGAGGCCCATCACCTCCGCGGACCAGCGGTTGCGGGCCTCGGTCAACCACCCGGAAAGGTCGCGCGGGCGGGGAGCGGCGAGGAAGCCTTCGGCCAGCAGCCGCGCCCACAGGCCGGCGAAGGCACTTTCGGAGGCGCCGTCGGCGACGGCGAAGCGGCCGGCGCCCGGGTCAGCGGCCCAGGCGTCCTCGCACTCGTCCTCGGTGTGGCCGTCCTTGGGGTGGCGCAGGGCGCGCCAGAGGATCGGCGGGTCAGCGGGGTGCCTCATGGGTTAGCGAGCGCTCTGGGCCATGCGGGTGCCGATGTCGAGGAAGCGGATGACCGCCACCAGGTCGGCGTTGAAGACGAAGCCCCGCGACGTTGGGCCGACGGCGAAGCCGGCGCCCTTCGCGGCCTCCAGCAGTTTCGGCGGCAGTTCGCTGGACATGCGGAACAGCAGTCGGGCGAAATTGTCCGGGAAGCCCGACTCGTCCTGGGGGAACTCGATGGGCCGATTCTGCTTGTCCGAGAGGTGGGCGTTGAACAAGAGGACGTTGCCGTCCTTCGAGGCCAGGGCGCGCACGGCGCTGGCCGCGTCGCGGGGGTCGCCATCGGTCGGTTGGCCGTCGGTGATGTTGATGACCAGGGGCGGGTAGCAGTTGGGCTGGACGCCGAGAAAGATCTGCAAGCCTTCCTTGGCCCAGCGGAGGGCCTCGCACATGGGCGTCCGCCCCGTCGGCCGCGCCTCGAACCAGACGGGGAACTTGAACTTCTCGTTCACCAGGCCGCCGGCGCCGTCGTCCACCTGGCGCGTCCGCACCTCGATGCGCAAGGGGTTGTTGGCGAGTTGGCTGATGGGGACGAGGGTCTTGCCGGCGAGGGCGCCGCCGAAGGCGGACTCGACGCGGCCGCCGTAGCTGAGCATGCCGACGTGGAAGAAGTCGCGAACGCCGTCGGCCTTGGCGCACTTCAGGACGAGGTTCTGGAGCAGGCGGTTGAGGGCGTCGGCGACGCCGGCGGCCTTGCTCTTGTCGGGCTGGGCGCCAAAGGGCTCCAGCATGGAGCTGGATTGGTCCAGCAGGAAGATCAGGGCGGTCGGGTTGCTGCGGCTAATCTGAGCGGTGTACGGCACAGCGGGCTCCTTTCCCTTGGGGGAGGGAACGGGATGGCCGCCTCGTCACGGGCGGCGCCAGCGAAGGAGGTGAGGTGAGTGTAGCAGCGGGCCGAAGAGGTGGGCAAGGAAAAAGCGCCGCGAGGCCGCCATCGCGCCAGCGATGGCTTTCGCCCCGACCTGGAGGGGAGCACGTCTGCCAGGCGCTCCCCTCCCGATCGCGGCAATCGGCGGAGCGTGACGGGCCGATGTATCCCGACAGGAAACCTTCGCCAAGTGCCCCCGGGCGCTTTTCCCGGAACCGGATCGGAATGTGCTTGACCGTCTCTCAGGCGGCGTCCACAATATGTGAACCTTCAAGCCCGACCTTACCACCCTGCGGACACGAGGGCTGGCCGCAATCCCGTCCTCGTGGGAGAAGGCCGTTCATGTTGATGACTATTACCTGTCCCCTATGTGGCCACAGGTGCCGCGTGCCCGAAAGCTCGATCGGGCAACGGGTGCAGTGTCCCGCCTGTTCGAGATTGTTTCAATGCGGCTCGGTGTCGCCGCCGTCGTTGGAGGCCCGGCCGATCCCGGACGAGAAGCCCGGAACGGTCGAAGCGACGCCGCAAGTCCGCGCCGCGCAGGCCCAGGCCGAGCCGAGCATTCGCTATTCCTGCCCGCGCTGCAAAAAAGGCCTGGAGTCCCCGGCCCGGATGGCCAACGAAAAAGTGAATTGTCCCGATTGCGGGCAGCGCCTGCAAATCCCGCAACCTCCCAGGGCGCCCGCAAGCGTCCCGGTCCAGGTCGTGCCTTCGTCGCCGCCGCCGGTGCCTCCCGCCCCGGTCCCGGAAGAACTCCTCCCCACCGTCCTCGCCGTACCGGAGGCCCCGCCGCCGCCGCCGCCGCGCCGGGAGCATTGCCTGGAGTGCGGCCGAGACGTCACCGATCGCCCGCGCGTCCAGACGTGTCCGGATTGCGGGTCGCTGTTCTGCTCCGCCGCGTGCTACCGCGAACATCACTACCACGCGCACTCGTCGCGCCGATAAACGTCTCCTTACCGGAGAGGAGTTTGCCCATGACCGCGACCGCCAAATGCCCAATGTGCGGGCACGTCTGCCGCTTGCCGGACGGTACGAACGAACCGGAAGTGCTGTGTCCGGCCTGTCGCAGTCTTTTCCCGCGCCCGCCGCAGCGGACCCCTTCCTTGCTGGAACGGGCCCCGCGTACCGCGGCGGCGGCGCCTTCGGCGGCCGCGCCGCAAAACAAGACGGTCATGGCCGAGCCCGAGGCGATGATCCGCTACACCTGCCCTCGCTGCAAGCGCTCGCTCGAATCCCCCGTCAGCTACGCCGGCCAGAAGCTAAACTGCCCCGGTTGCGACCAGCGCCTCCAGATCCCGCAACCGTCCACGCCCCCGCCGCCCGCCGGCAACAAAACCATCCTGGCGACCGAGGAGGCTGCGGTGACGGCTACCCCAGCCCCGCCGAGTCCTCCGCCGCCGCCCGCGGCGCCGCCGGCACCACGGCGGGTGGACGTCTTGCCCGTCGAGGAGGAGCGGACTTCGAGGCGATCTGCCGAGCCGGCCAGCCGTCACGATAGTTGCCTGGAGTGTGGCCTGAACCTCACCGGTCGGGCGCGGGTCCAGACGTGCTCGGATTGCGGGTCGTCCTTCTGCTCGTCGGCGTGCTACCGCGAGCACCGCTATTACGCGCACTCCCGGCAGCGCAAGAAGAAGCGCCGTCCCGAGAGGGTCGAATGCCTCCGCTGCGACAGCACGGCGCGGCCGCGCACCACCTGGGTCATCTCACAAACCGGTTGGGTCGTCTTCGCCGTGCTCCTGATCTTCTTCTTCCCCCTGTGCTGGATCGGCCTTCTGATGACCGAGCCCGAGTACAGGTGTGCCGACTGCGGGGCGCGGCTCGATTGAGCAAGGGCCGGGGACACGCACGGGGCCGCGTCAAGCGTCACGGAAATCCCTCGCCGCCTCGGCTCGCCCACCTTCGTGACCCGCGCTTCCGGCGGGTCCCGTCCGAGCCGTCCCGCGGCGCCTCGTCGTCGTCTTTCTCGGCGGGCGGGGGCGGGTCCGTCGTCGGCTCGTCCGCGGGTAGCACTGTCAGTACGTCGTCCTCGTCCGCCGGCAGGACCATCGGGAAATCGTCCTCTTCGTCCGTGCGACGGCGGGAGCGCCGGCCACCGATGGCGAGCGTCACCGGCACCACGAAGCGCTGGTTGCCGTTGGCTTCCACCGTCACCCGGGCGGTGAGCGTTTCGCCCGGGGAGTTGGGGATCGAGAGGACGAGCAGGGGGATGAGGGCGAAGCGGCCCTTCAGGCGGACGGGACCGACAGTGAGCCACAGTCGGTCACTGACGGCGGAAGCGAAGATCGGGCGGTTCTCCTCGGCTTGAGCGCACAGGGTGTGACTGAGCGCCTCGCCGGGGCGGCCCTGCAATTCGAGGCCCGGCTCGCTGAGGGTCACCTTGGGGGCCTTGGTCAGGCACAGCGCCTCGAAGAACTGCTGCACCGCGCCGAGGCCGGAAGCGACGGGCCCGCGCACCGGGTAGGTCCAACCGTTGGACCGGTACCAATCGGCGACGGCCCCGTTCTCGAAGAAGGCCGCCGCCGCCTTCGGCGCCGCCTTGGCCTTCTCCGCCATCTGCCGCGGCGTCAGGGCGCCCTGCAAGACCCCCACGGGGAATGGGGTCGTGGGGACCGCGGCCCGGACCAGGACGGTGGCCGTGCCGCCGTTGGACTGCACGACGATTTGACCCTCGAGCGGCTTGAGGCCGGCACGCAAGCGATGGCCGGCAACCTCGATGGGAACGTCCATGCGGTCGCCGAACTGAAAGACCTTCTCGCCACGGGGGGAGGCCGGACCGAACGTTAGCCAGGGCGCGTCCACCACAGCGATCGAGCCGTAGAGCAAGCGCATGCCGCCGTTGACCAGGGTGAGGACGAGGCGACGCTCGGAGCCGACGGCCAGGGGACCGAGGTCGAAGGCCGTCGTCTTGACGACGAGTTTCGGCGGGGTGAGGGCGTCGCCGGGCAGCCGGTCGAGGAGTTGGTCGAGTCCGCGGTCGGGGTCGGGGAAGCGCGCGGCCTCGCGCGCGGCCTCGGCCAGATCGACGCGGCCCACCCCACCGAGGAACCGTTCCAGATGCCCTTTGTGCAGCACCGCGAGGGCGGCGCTCCAGTCGTCCACGCAGGCGAGGGCCAGTTCGTTGTAGTTGTGACAGGCGCGGCCGGACGGGAAGGTGAACGGCATCGGGAAGGTGTGGGTGCCGGGCGGCGCGGCCGCCGCTGCCTCGGCCTGCCCAGCCAGCGAGACGCCGTCGAAGTAGCAGTAAGCCGCAACGGGCGGGTTGATCCGGTGGCACTTGCGGCAGGCGGGGGTCATGGCTTCACCCGGTTGGCCGCTCGTTCCCAAACAACGGTCTTCTGGGGCATCCGGTCGGCCTTTCAAGGTCGATTGTAGCCCTGGCCATGCTCTTTGCAACGCCTTTTCCCGCCGCCGCCGTCAGCGGACGTGGGCGGCGAATAAGGAAAAAAGGGTCGAAAAAGGGGTCGAGAGTCGTCATTTCCGCCCTGTGGCCGTCGCTTTTCGCGGCCGCACCCCCTCCTGAGCACCGTCCGCGGTGACGGGACCGTGCAGGACTTGCGGGGCATCCCGCGGCTGAACCCGCGGGATGACCAGCTGCCCAGCCGTGCCCCGCTCGTCCCGCCCGCCAAAGAGTTAGGAACGAAAAAAGATTCGGCGAAGAGGATTTTGGGGTTGACAGGCTGAAGAGGCAAGTAAACAATGCCACATGTGGACTGAAATCGCTTCAGTGCCCCACTCACCACTCGCTGCCTGGTTCACCTGGACTGTGCCGCCTGTCTTGTCTGGGACAAGAGGCCCGTTACGGTGACGGTCTTCGACAACCTTCCCCAAACAGATGTCTCTTGGAACTGCCCGGTCGGGCAGACCGGGTGCGGCTTCTTACGTGATCCCAGGAAGGAAGGAGTGTCTGTATGTTGGTCCTCACTCGAAAGGTCGGCGAAGAGATCGTCATCGGCGATAACATCCACCTGACCGTGGTGGCCATCCGGGGGGACAGAGTGCGCCTCGGCATCAGCGCCCCCGAAGAAGTCGTGGTGGATCGTCAGGAGGTCCACGAAAGACGCCAGAACTTCCGCGGCGAGGCGCCCGCCCTGACCCCGCCGCCAGTCGCTGTAATCGCCACAACGCCTCTGTGATGGCTTTGCTTCCACGGAGCGGTGGTTGGCAACTTTCCCACGAAAGCACAGCCATTGGCTGGCAGCCACCGCTTCGCCCTTTCCTTGTCGCAATCCCGTGCCGCTGCGCGATCGCTTTCTCCCGAGTGTGGGATGACTCTGGGCAAGACCTTGTGCCACGGTGCTGGCCTTGGGGCGAAGGGGGGTTCGGGCCTTGGAGGGCCTTCCAGGCGATGACGAATTCGCCGTTGTCCTTCAAAGGGATGGCCCCGGCTGCGAACCCCACGACCGCCAGCAGCAGCGAGAGCCATCCCGTGTCGCAGAGCATCACTTCGCCGTGAATTGAGCGAGGTCGTAGATGCCCAACTGCTTCTCGATGGCGGCGACCTGATCGACCGTCTTCTCGAAGCCCTCCTCACCGAACAGTCGGTCCTCCTCCTTCTCGAACTGCTCGCCGAGTTCCTTGAGCCGCTTGGCCGGCACGAGCTTGTGCAGGGCGGGGAACAGCACGGTGTCCTCACGGGCCTCGTGCGGGCGGTACATGCGGAGGAACGCCTCGCAGGAGCGGACGAGTTCCTTGCGGGCTTCTTCCTTGCGGAACTGGTCGGCCACGGCGTTGCGCAGGATCACCTCCGTCACCTTCCGCCCCGCCTCGTGCTGCTCCCGCAAGACCTTGACGAGATCGACCAGCTTCTTGGCCTTCTCGAACTCCGGGAAGATGAACTTCTCTTCGAGCTTCTCGTGGTAGTCCTCGACGAACTTGCGGACCAGCGTGGCCGGCTTGTGGAACACGTCCGGCGTGACCTCCTCCTTGGCCCGCAGCCGCCGCAGCCCCTCCTCGTAGATGAGCAGGATGCGGTTGAGGACGCCATGCTCCCGCATCAGGTCTTCGGTGGCACCGACCTCTTCCTCCTGATCCTTCTTGTCGTCCCTGGGCTTGTCCTCGCCCCGGACTTGACGGGGAGAGAGGCCGAGCGTGCCGATGCCGAGGGCGGTGGTCGCCGCCAGGAAGCGCCTGCGGTCGTCTGTCATGGTCGTTCTCCTGGGACGGGCGAAGGAAAGTGAGGCGATGGGCGTCGATGTTGCTGGGCGAGTGCTGGGTGGTTATCGTATCGGCAATCGCTATCGGAAGGCAAGATCATGGCCGAAGTCGTCAGCCGGCTTGGTGCGGAAAACGCTGGCACGGCGGTTGACGGTCGGTTAGAATGGCCAGAATAAAGCAGGCGTTACGCGAGCCACGGGTTCATCCGGGGCCGCTTACTCCTGGCCCTGTATCTTTTCATCCCGGCCTGCCGCCCCTGCTCATTCTCGGGCGGCAGGCCACTTGTTTGCGCCGGTAGGTGCGGCTTTGAAAGCGGGGCGGGCGGTTATATCATGAGCGCGCCGCCGGTTGGCTCGTTGACGAACCAGCGAGGGACGCTCGTATGAACACTCCCGTGCGCGTCGGTGCGGTCAACTACCTCAACACCAAGCCGCTCATCTGCGACCTGGAGGAGTTGGCCCCCGGCATCGACCTGCTGCTCGACGTGCCCGGCCGGCTGGCCGACCTCCTCGCCGAGGGGCGGCTCGACGTGGCCCTGATCCCGGTCATCGAATACTTCCGGGCCGGCAGCTACTCCGTCGTGCCGGGCCTGGCGATCGCCAGCAACGGCCCCGTCCTCAGCGTCACCCTGTTCAGCCGCGTCAGCTGGGCCGGCATCCGCCGCGTGGCCCTCGACGTCGGCAGCCGTACCAGCGCCGCGCTGACGCAGGTGCTCCTGCAGAAGCGCTACGGAGTGCGGCCGGAGGTGATTCCCCTGCCGATGGAGCGGGCGGCCGAGGACGTGGACGCCGACGCGGTGCTGCTCATTGGCGACCGGGCGATGCGGGCGTGTCTGCCGGGGTTCCAGTACGGCTTCGACCTGGGGCAGGAGTGGCGCGACTGGACCGGGCTGCCGTTCGTGTACGCCTTCTGGGCGGTGCGCGCCGGGGCCGACCTCGGGCCGGTCGAGGCGGCCCTGCACGAGGCGAAGCGGCGCGGGTTGGAGCGCCTCGGGCCGATCGCCGCCCGCGAGGCGCCGCGGCTGGGACTGGACGCCGGCTTCTGCCGGCGGTATTTGAGTAACATCATCCACTTTGACCTGGGGCCGCGCGAGCAGGCGGGACTGCACCATTACTACAGGCTCGCCTGCGAGCTGGGATTGGCCCGCCGGGGGGTACGTCTTGAGTACTACCGTCAAGCGCATCTTGCAAAAAGCCTGTGACGGCGACCGCCTCACGCCCGACGAGGGGCTGGCCCTGTTCGAGGGCCGCGACCTGCACGCGCTGGCTCGGGCTGCCGACGCCGTTTGCCGGCGGCTGCACCCCGAGCCGTACCGCACCTACAACATCGACCGCAACATCAACTACACCAACGTCTGTGCCGCCGTCTGCGATTTCTGCGCCTTCTACCGCAAGAGCGGCGACGCCGACGCCTACGTCTTGCCGCGCGAGGTGCTCTACACGAAGATCGAAGAGACGATCGCCCTGGGCGGCAACCAGGTCCTGCTGCAAGGCGGCAACCACCCGACGCTGAAGCTGGAATGGTACGAAGACCTGCTGCGCGACCTGCGCGAGCGCTTCCCGTCGGTTAACCTGCACGCCTTCAGCGCCTCGGAAATCTGGCACTTCCACAAGCTGAACAAGCTGCCCTTGCCGGAGGTGCTGCGGCGGCTGAAGGACGCGGGCATGGGGAGCCTTCCCGGCGGCGGGGCCGAGCTCCTGGTCGATCGCGTCCGCAAGGCGATCACGAAGAACAAGGTGCTGACCGAGGAGTGGCTCGAGGTCCACCGCGCCTGGCACGAGCTAGGCGGCCGCTCCACCTGCACGATGATGTTCGGGCACGTCGAGACGCCGGCGGAGCGCGTCGAGCACCTGGAGCGGCTGCGCCAGCTGCAGGACGAGACGGGCGGCTTCACGGCGTTCATCTGCTGGACGTTCCAGCCGGACAACACGGCCCTGGCCGAGATCGCGCCGGCGGGGTCGTTCGAGTACCTGCGGACGCAGGCCGTCGGCCGGCTGTACCTGGACAACGTGGCCAACGTGCAGTCGAGCTGGGTGACGCAGGGGCCGAAGGTGGGGCAGCTGGCGCTGTTCTTCGGCGCCAACGACATGGGCAGCCTGATGATCGAAGAGAATGTTGTCTCCTCGGCGGGGACGGTGTACCATCTGACCCTGGAGCAGATCAAGGGGGCGATCCGCGAGGCGGGTTACGTGCCGCGGCAGCGGAACGTCTTCTACGAGTACGTCGATGAGGCCCCGCTCGCGTCGGTGCCCTGACGCGGCCGCGAGGAGATGGCGCGCGACCCGTCGTCCCGGCCGCGCCGCGGCGATCCCGAATACGAGCAGGCGCCCGGGAACCCTGTCGGCTGCACCCTGGCGGCCGTGGGGGTCTGCGTCTTCGTCGTGCTCGCCTGCGCCTCGTTCGGGGTCTTCCTGATCCTTCCCGCCCTCGGGGGCGCCGGCCAACGGCCAGGGTTCGGCCCAGGCCCTCATCGGCCACCCATCGGCCCCGCCCGGCCGCCGCACGTCAGGTGAGCTGGTCCGGAGGTGTGTTCCTTGTCCGCCGTCAGTGATGATCGGGGCGCGGCGGCCGGCGCCTGGTCCCGGCTGGCGAAGACGTTTTTCGGACTCGACCTGCGCTCGCTGGCCCTGTTCCGCATCGGCCTGGCCCTGGTGCTGCTCGCCGACCTGGCCGACCGCTGGCCGTACCTGGCGGCCCACTACACCGACGACGGCGTCCTCCCGCGCGGCCTCGTGCCCATCTACGTCCCCGTGTCCCTCCACGCCCTGGGCGGGTCCACCGCTTACGAGCAACTTCTCTTCGTGCTGGCCGGGGCTGTGGCGGTCGCCCTGCTCGTCGGCTACCGGACGCAGCCGGCGACCCTGGTCTCCTGGTTGCTGCTGCTGTCCCTGCACGCCCGCAACCCGCTGGTCCTGCACGGCGGCGATCTGATGCTGCGCCTGCTGCTCTTCTGGTCGATCTTCCTGCCGCTGGGGGCGTGCTGGTCGGTGGACGCGCGGCGAGCCGCCGAGACAACGCCGCCGGCTCGCCCCCTGGTATCCTCCGTCGCAACGCTGGCCCTGCTGCTTCAGGCCGTCTTCGTGTACTGGTTCGGGCTGGCGGCGCGGACGGACCCAGCCTGGTGGGGCGACGCCACCGCCGTGCCCTACGCCCTGAACCTCGATTTCTACGCCACCTCCCTCGGCGTCTGGGCGCGCGGCCTTCCCCCCGAGATGCTCCGGGCCGCGACCGTCGCCACCGTCGCCATCGAAGGGGGCGGGCCACTGCTGCTGCTGCTCTCGGGCGGCCTGGGCCGATTACGGTCGATCGTGGTGGCCCTCATGATCGCCTTCCACGTCCTCCTGGGGCTGGCGATGCGCCTGGGGACCTTTCCCCTGGTCTGCGTGGTGGCCTGGCTGCCGTTCCTGCCGGCGTGGTTCTGGGATGACCTGGTGCCGCGTTTGGGGCGCTTCGTCAGCCGTCGATCGGCGACGGACCCCGCGAAGCCGGCCGAAGCCGCGACCGCGGCCCCGGCGAGCCTCTCCCCGCTGGCGACCGGCGTCGTCGTGCTTTGCCTGGCCTACGTCTGCCTGTGCAACGTGCTGGCGCTTCAAGAAGAAGGGGGAGGGTTTATCCTGGCGCGCATCAAGGGCATCGGCATCGACCAGGCGTGGGGGATGTTCGCCCCGTTCCCCAACCGGGAGGACGGCTGGTACGTCGTCGAGGCGCGACTGCAAAACGGCACGACGGTCGATCCATTTCGCGGCGGGCCGGTCATCTGGGAGAAGCCGCCGCGAATCTCGGCCCTCTACCCGAGCATCCGCTGGGCCGCCTACCTCTCGCTCTTGCGGCGGGACGAGTACGACCTGTATCGGCCTTACTTCGCCAACTACCTCGGCCACCGCTGGAACACCGAGCACGTGGGAGGCGAAACCGCCGAAAGCGTCGAAGTCTACTACATGCTACGATTCATCCAGCCCGACTACACCGCGACGGAGCCGAAGAAGAGATTGCTGGTGCGGTTGCAGCGTGAGCCGGATGCCGGCCGGTAGGTCCCGCTTGCCGAGCGGGACCAGAAGGGGGTCCCGCTCGGCAAGCGGGACCTACGGAGCCCCGAGGCCGTGACCATGATCGCCGTCGAAAACCTGACGAAGTCGTTCCGCGACCTGCGCCGCGGCCTGGTCCACGCGATCAGCGGCCTCAGCTTCTCGGCCTACCCCGGCGAGGTCTTCGGTCTCCTGGGCCCCAACGGGGCCGGCAAGACCACGGCGATGCGCATCCTCTGCACCGTCCTGCGCCCGACCGGCGGCACGGCGCGCGTGGCCGGCTACGACATCGTCACCCAGGCCGCCGAGGTGCGCCGCCACATCGGCTTCATGTCGATGAACACCGCCATCTACGACCGCATGTCCGCCTGGGAGTTGGTCGAGTACTTCGCCCGGCTGTACGGGCTGGAGGGCGAGGGGCTGCGCCGGCGTCTGGAGGAGGTCTTCGCCACGCTGCAAATGAACGACTTCCGCGACGTGCTCGGGGCAAAGATGAGCACCGGCATGCGCCAGAAGGTATCGATCGCCCGCGCCGTCGTCCACGACCCGCCGGTCCTCATCTTCGACGAGCCGACGGTCGGCCTGGACGTGCTGGTGGCGCGGTCCGTCATGCAGACCATCGAGCGGCTGCGCGAGCTGGGCAAGTGCGTCCTGTTCTCGACCCACATCATGCGCGAGGTGGAGCGGCTGTGCGACCGCGTGGCCATCGTTAGCCAAGGGCGTGTGCAGGCGTGTGGGACGCTTGCCGAGCTGCGCGAGCGCTACCGAGAGGATGACCTGGAGGAGTTGTTCTTCCGGCTGGTGGCCTGAGGCCGAAGAAAAAGGCCGCGGGCGGCATGGCTCGACGGGAACTGCCGCACGCGGCCTCCTGCAGCGAGAGGGGACACGTCACTGCCCGACGCCGCCGTTCAACCCGAAGCCCTTGCCGCCAATCCCGCCGATGCCGCCACCGATCTGGCCGCCGAACTGGCCGCCGCCGAAGCCGCCACCGAACT
>DATFNV010000743.1:0-11913 GCA_035266225.1 Gemmataceae bacterium | reverse complement strand
GCACTTGAGGCGGTTGGCGGCCTCGCGGACTTTCTGGACGGCGGGGACGAGCAGGCCGATCAGCACCGCGATGATGGCGATCACCACCAGCAGCTCGATCAGCGTAAAACCCCGCCAGCGCCGGACCAGGCTGAATCGTGGCATGAGAAACCCTCCCTCCGAGAAAACCAGGAACCCAAAGAATAGATGAGACCCTTGAAGGTAACATTTCCGGGACTGCGGATGGGCTGCAGCGGACCATTCCAGCCAACAGAGGCAATGCCCCAGGACGGATGCGGCAGGCAAGTGTACTTGTGCGACCCTACCTATTGTCCCGATTCGACTGTAGAGGTTTGGCGAAGCGATGTCAAGAAAAAAGTGCTGAAATCGCGAAGGGGGCGATACTCGATTTGCCCCTTGTCTGAGTAGTGTTCCCTGACCACCTGCGCCGGGGCGATTGGCAAAGGAGACGAGTCATGGTCATGAATCGAGTGGGGGTCAACGGGGCGGAAGGCGCGCGAACGGCCAGCAGCCTGACCCTTCTGGCGGGGACCTGGCTGATCATCACCCCGTTCTGGATGGGCTACTGGGTCGCGCCGGCCCGCTTGTGGAATAGCGTCCTCGTCGGCATCGTCGTGGGCGTCCTGGCCCTGATCCGGGCCTTCGCCCCCACGCAGAACGCCGCCCTGAGCTGGATCAACCTGATCCTGGGCATCTGGTTGATGGTCTCGCCGTTTATTCTGCCGTACCAGCAGCTGGCCGTGCCGCTGCGCTACGACGTCATGACGGGCATCCTGATCGGCGTGCTGTCCCTCTGGAGCGCCCTCGCGACGCCAAGTTTCGCCCGCTCCGCCCGATAAGGCCGCCCCCCGGACCGCGGCTGCGTCACAGTCCCAGTTCGTTCACCAGCGCCCGCAGGAACGGCTCGGCGTCGGTGACGATGCCGACCGTCTGGATGCTGCCGCGGTCGGTCAATTTCGTCACCGTCGCCGGGTTGATGTCCACGCAGGCCACTTTCACCCAGGCCGGCAGCAGGTTGCCGGTGGCGATCGAGTGCAGCATCGTCGCCACCATCAGGGCGAAGCCGACGCCGTGGACGTGCTCGCGCATCCGCCGTTGGGCCTCCAGGATGTCGGTAATCACGTCCGGCAGCGGGCCGTCGTCGCGGATGCTGCCGGCCAGCACCCAGGGAATGTTGCGGCGGACGCACTCGTACATGATGCCGCTCTTGAGGACGCCGCGCTCCACGGCGGGGCGGATGCCGCCGATGCGGCGGATGGTGTTGATCGCCCGCAGGTGGTGTTCGTGGCCCTCCTCGGCCGGCAGGCCGCGATCGAGCCACACGCCCAGGCTGGTGCCGTACAGCGCCTGCTCGATGTCGTGCGTGGCCAGGGCGTTGCCCGCGAACAGGACGTTGAGGAAGCCGGCGCGGATCAGCTTGCAGATGTGCTCGACGCTGCCGGTGTGGACGACGGCGGGGCCGAGCACCGCGAGGAGCTTTTCGCCGCCCTCGCGGGTACGCTTCATGGCGGCGGCGATCTCGCGGACGGTGACGCCCTTGGGCTTCTCGCTGGAGACGGCGCTGGTCATGAACTCGAACAGGCTGGTGCGGGCGGCCGGGTCCGCGGGGATGACGCGCAGCCCCTGCCGGCCGACGACGATGTGGTCGCCCGTTCGCACGTCGGCCATCGCGATGCACCGCGCCGCCGCCCCCTCCGCGTCGATGAGGATGCCGCAGTCCATCTCCTGGTCTTCCACCTCCACCCACTCGCCGCCCAGGCGCACCTGTGTGCGGAAGCTGGTCGTGCTGTAGAAGTTCTCTGGGAAGGCGCCGTCCATGTCGGCGGGGACGAAGGTACAGTCCTGGGCGTTGACCGGCGTGGCCCCGTGGTCGTGGATGGCGTCGAGGATCTCTTCCAGCACGGCGGCGCTGGAGGCGCGCACCTCGATGCGGGCGTGACTCGGGTCGGACTGGCGCTCGCCGATCTTTACGTCCTTGAGGACGAAGGTGCCGCCGCGCGTCAGGATCTCGTCGAGGACCTTGGGCAGCAGCAACGAGTCAATGATGTGGCCGTGCAGCTCGATTTCCTCGCTGAATCCCGGAGACGCCGCGGAATGCGCTTGGGTCATGACAACCTTCCGGTACAGGGGTACGGGGATGTCTGGCAGTCGGTGGTATTGTACATCGAGCCGTCGGGGAGTTACGGCACCCTTCTCCCGTGCCCGTGCCCGTGCCCGGTTCAGATTCGGGCACGGGCACGGGCACGGGCACGGAAGGTTTAGGACGCCGTCCAGCGCAGCCACATTGCCGCCGCCGCGTCGCTCGGCATGCGCCAGTCGCCGCGCGGCGACAGGCTCACCGAGCCGACCTTCGGCCCGTCCGGCAGGCACGAGCGCTTGAACTGGTTGGCGAAGAAGCGGCGCACGAACACTTGCAGCCAGCGGCGCACCTCCTCCGGTGCGTAGGTGCGGTGGAAGCGGGCCTGCGCCGCGAGGAAGAGCAGCTTCTCCGGCGGCATGCCGAAGCGCAAGAAGTGGTACAGGAAGAAGTCGTGCAGCTCGTAAGGGCCGATGGTCCCTTCTGTGGATTGGGTGATGCGGCCATCGCCGGCGGCCGGCAGCAGTTCCGGCGTAGGCTCCGTGGCGACGACGGCGAGCAGCGTTCGCCGGGCGTCGCCGTCGAATTCGTTGCGCGCCGCCCAATCGACCAGAAACTTCACGAGCGTCTTGGGGATGCTGCTATTGGGGTTATACATACTCATGTGGTCGCCGTTATAGGTACACCATCCCAGGGCCAACTCGGACACGTCGCCGGTGCCGACGACGAAGCCGGCGTTCATGAGGATGCTGGTGCGCATCCGGGCCTGCACGTTCTCGAAGACGAGGTCGTTGCACTTCTTCTCCGGCGGCAGGCGGTCCAACACCTCGGTCAGCCCGTCCACGTCGAGCCCTTCGAGGTCGATGCCGAACGGTCGGTGCCCCAGGGCGTGCATCTCCTCCAGGCACAGGCGGCGGACGTCCACCTCGCGGGCGGTCGCGCCAAGGTGCTGCATCAGGGCGACGGCGTTGGCGCGCGTGCCGCTGGTGGTACCGAAGCCGGGCATGGTGAAGGCGCGGATGCGCTCGCGCGGCACGGCCAGGGTGTCCATCGTCTTGCAGGCGATTAGCAGGGCGAGCGTCGAATCGAGGCCGCCGCTGACGCCGATGGCCACCGGCGGCTTGCCGATCTGTTCCAGGCGCTTCGCCAGGCCGGCCACCTGCGTCTGGAAAATCTCCTCGCAGCGCTCGCGCAGCCGCTCGCCTTCGCGCGGCACGAACGGGTGGGGGTCCACCTCGCGCGCCAGCCGGGCCGGCGGCTCACCCCGCTCGAGGACCAAGGGCAGGCGGGTGAAGTCGCGCTCGACGCCGACGTACAGGCCGGCGTCGCCGAAGCTGTTGGTGCGGATGCGGTCGATGCGCAGCCGGTCGAGATCGGCGTCGGCGATCAGCAGGGTGTCGTCGCGCTGGAAGCGCTTCGACTCGGCCAGCAGCGTGCCGTTTTCGGCGACGAGGCAGTGGCCGCCGAAGACGACGTCGGTGGTGGATTCCCAAACGCCACAGGAGGCGTAGACGTAGGCGGCAATGCAGCGGCCGGACTGGTTCACGACGAGTTGGCGGCGGTAGTTGGCCTTGCCGATGACCTCGTTGCTGGCCGACAAGTTGAGGAGTACGGTGGCGCCGCGCAGCGCCTGGAACGAACTGGGCGGCACCGGCACCCACAGGTCCTCGCAAATCTCGACGCCGACGACGAGGCCCTCCACGTCCGTCGCGTCGAAGAGGAAGTTGGTGCCGAAGGGGACGCGGGCGCCGGCGAGGACGACCTCGCCGCTGCGGGCGGTGGCGGCGGCAGCGAACCAACGGCCCTCGTAGAACTCCTTGTAATTGGGGATGAACGACTTGGGCACGACGGCCAGGACGCGGCCGCGGTGGACCAGGGCGGCACAGTTGAAGAGCTGGTCGTCCACCGCGATCGGCACGCCGACGACGGCCAGGCCGCGGAAGGCCGTCGCGCTCTCCTTGACGACATGCGCGAGGGCGTCGAGGGCGCCACGTTGCAGCGCAATCTGCTGGAACAGATCGGCGCAAGTGTAACCGGTGATCGACAGCTCGGGGAAGACCAGAACGGCGACGCGCTCGGCCTCGGCGCGGGCCATGAGGGCGAGGATGCGCTCGGCGTTGAAGGCGCAGTCGGCGACGTGCAGGACCGGCGAGGCCGCCCCCACGCGCAGGAATCCGTGATGGGCCATATGCGATCTCCCGTTTAGCGGCCGCCCTCGGGGCGGCGCGGAGGAGCGCCGCCCCGAGGGCGGCCGCTAAACTACTCATGGGACCGGTCCCGCTGCTGCGGCGGGAGGGGCCGGCGGCGGGAGGTAATCGCTCAAAACGACCACGGTCAACTCCCTGACGCGGCGAAATTGGGCGTCGTTGGTCACGAAGAGTGTGGCCCTGGCTGCCAGGGCGGCCGCGACCTGGCAGGCGTCCGGGAGTCGCAGGCCGTAGCGGGCGCGGAAGTCGGCTCCCTGTTCGGCCACGCCCGATGTAATGGCCGCGAGGCTGAGATGAGGGGTGCCGGTGAGAAAGGTCCTGTAGCTCGCCACGAGATCGGCCCGTCCGGACCGGAGCGGCTTCACCAGGACTTCGGCCAGGGTAATCGTCGCTGTCACCGCTACGTTAGTGCCGGGGATGATTCGGGTATCGAAGAGAGGGCGCACCAGCGGCCCCCAATCCGGGTGCCCTTCCAGGTAATAAATGAGTGGGGCCGTATCCAGGCCGATCACTGCGCCCGCCGGGATGTCGTCCAGTAGGTTCATCGTTCCCACTCGTCGCGCAACTCATTGACGTGGTCCTGCGGATCCTGGTCGGTCCGGAGGTCTCTTCCGATGCCGTAATAGGCCAGCGGGTTCACGGACGATTGTTGCGAGGGAGCGACGACGACCACGACATCGACCGGCCCGGGGGGGACACTCGCCGGCAAGGTGATAGTCATTTGGCGATCCTCACCAATGACCGCGTTAAGGCGCATTGTTTCCATGACTGATCCGTTGGAATTGAGACGGCGGGCGACCCTGTCATTCTACCCGCCCAGCCGCTTCTTCGCCTCCGCCACCTCGCGCGTTTTCATCGCCCGGAAGCGCTCCTGGTACTCCCGCACCTTCGGCGACAATTCCCAGCGCTTGTACCGCCCCCAGGTCCGGTCGGCCCGGTCGGCCTGCTCGTCGAACGACTCGCGGTAGACGATCCGGCCGTTCTCGACCAGCTTCACGAACCGTGGCTCCCCCTGCGGCGGCTCCGAGGAATCCCCCACCACCAGCACCTCGTCCCGTCCGTAAACGCGCAGGTAGCCGCCGAGCGATTCCTTGCCGGGGGAGTTGGAGAACTTCACGTTGGGATGCTCCCCGGTGGCGCTGCGCTTGAACGCGGCGGCCAGAGTGTCGCGGTGGACCAGCTTCCACCACCAGCCGCCGGCGCCGGGGAAGAGCATCGTCGGCTCCTGACCCGTCGCCTGCCGGAAGTGGTTGTACACTTTGTGGATCACTTCCGGCGACACCTCGTCCTCGAAGACGATCAGGCGCGGCGTGATGCCCAGGTCGCGCATCTTGCGGAAGTAGAGGACGCACTGCTCGGCCAAATCCCCGGAATCGACGCGGATGCCGACCTGGTCCGTCTCGGGGTGCGCCTTCATCACGCGCAGGGCGTTCTCCAGCCCGACCGTCTCCGCGTCCACCAGGTCACACAGCAGCGAGGCGCGGCCCATCGTCGTGACGAAGCGGTCCATCATCTCGTACTCGGCCTCGCCCAGGGAGCGGTCGAACGACTGCCCCGCCGACATCATCTCGTGGCCGATGGTGCCGACCGTCTGGAACAGCTCCGGCCACAGGAACTCGGCGGTGTCGTTCGACGTCAAGCGGCCGCGGCCGCCGACGTAGCGGGCCAGCAACAGCACCAGGTTGCACAATTCGTTGGGCGCCGAGCGCAGCCCGAACTCGGCGTCGCGCGACGTGGCCAACTTCATCAGCCGGGCCTTCGTCGCCTGGATGACCGGCGCGAAGTAGCGGCACATGGCCGGCTCGAGATAGGAGATGGCCCCGCCCATGCCCTCGAAGAAGAGGCACGGTATGCCCGGCAGAAACGTCTGCCCCCCGGGGAAGCCCCAGACGTCGATGGGCAGGAAGACGTCCTCGCCCGGCCGGCTCGCCAGGATCGTGTCCCAGAGGTGGTGAGGGAACGCCCGAGTGGCGGCGCGCTCGGCGAACCAGTGGCGGGCCAGCTCGACGTCGGCGCGCTTCAGCGGGCGGTGGAACCACTGGGCGAGCATCGCCTCGTGGCCGGCCATGACCAGTTGGTTGTCGGCGCCGGCCTCCGGCAGGCCGCGCCGCATCGTCAGGCCGTAGCCCGCCCGCGCCACCGCCACGTCGGGCACCGCCTGCCACATGGTGCGCTTGTAGGTGTCGGTGCCGCCGAGCCAGCCGCCCAGAAGGAATAGGCGGGCGAAGAACTCCTCGCGCATGGCGGCGCGCTTGGCGGCGAAGGGGTCGGGCATGGTCGCATCAGTCCTGGCGAGCGGCGCGGCGTCAGCCCGCCGGTGCTGGCGAGCGGCGCGGCGTCAGCCCGCCGGTGCGGTTAGCAACCGGCGGGCTGACGCCGCGCCGCTCGCCGATCACGCGTACACTCGATAATCGACATCCGGGAACAAGTTGTGCCGCCGCTCGATCTCGTTGAGCCAGGGCTCGTCGATCTGCCCCGAGCGCAACTGGTCGTACAGGTGGTTGAAGTTGAGCACGTGGACGCGCGTCCGCTCCCGGGCGTACTCGACCATCGTGCCGGTCTTCATGATGAACGCCCAGTCGCTCGACTGCGCCAGGAGCAGCTCGCGCGCCGCCTGGTTGAGCGCCCGGCGGCGCAGCGCCGTCGCGTCGGGGTTAGCGCGGGCCAGCTCTACCATGCGGTCGGCCCCCTCGTGCAGGTGGCGATAGATCCAGTCGTTGGACCCCTCCAGCCACACCTCGCAGTAGCCCTTGTAGCCCCAGCTGGACAGGGTCGGTTGTGTCACCTGGTTCTTTGGGTGCAGCTCGAGGTACTCGGAAATGGTGATCGTCTTTATCGTCTGCTGGTCGCAGTGCATCTTGCGCAGCAGGAAGTTGATCCAGTCGGGCCCCTCGAACCACCAGTGGCCGTACAGCTCGGCGTCGTAGGGGGCGACGATGAGCGGCGGCCGCCCGTCCATGGCGCCGGCGAGCCACTCGACCTGCTTCTCGCGGTTGAACATGAAGTTGCCGGCGTGCTCGGCCGCCTTCTCCAGGGCCGCCGTCGGCTCGTAGGGCTCCTTGTGGTCGCCGCGGCCGGTGATCTTGTAATACTTGATGCCCAGGTGGCTGCGGATGCCGGTCTTGTGCAGGTGCGGCTTGAGGTAGTCGTAATCGAGGTCGAAGCCGACGTCGCGGTAGAACTCGCGATAATTGTAATCGCCGGGGTAGCCTTCGATGGCGCTCCAGACCTGCTTGGACGACTCGGTGTCGCGGGCCAGGGCGGCGACGCCGCTCTTGGGGCAGAGGATCGGCGCGTAGACGCCGTACTTCGGCCGCGGCTCGGCAAACATGATGGCGTGCGTGTCCACGAAGAAGTAGCGGATGCCGGCGTCGCGCAGCAGCTCATCGACGCCGGGCACGTAGCCGCACTCCGGCAGCCACAGGCCCTTCGGCCGCCGGCCGAAGTGGCGCTCGAACTCGCGCGCCCCGACCTCGACCTGGGCCCGGGCGGCGTGGCGGTTGATCGGCTCCATCAGCGGCAGGAAGCCGTGCGTCGCCCCGCAGGTGATCAATTCCAGCTGGCCCGACTCGAAGAAGCGCCGGAAGCCGCGCAGCAGGTTGTTGCCGTACTGGTTGACGAACACCTCGCGCGCCCGCGTGAAGCGGGCGTGGTACATCAGGGCCAGGTGGTTGAACTGCGGCTGCCAGCGCGTGCGCTCCACCTCCTTGCCGGCCAGGGCGATGAGGTTCTCCAGGTGGCGGACGTAGCGGTACTGCAAGAGCGGGTCGCTGAGCATGGCCGCCAGCGTCGGGGTCACGGACATGGTCACGCGCCAATCGACGCCGTCGCGTTCCAGGCTGTCGAAGACCTCGAGGATCGGGATGTAGGTTTCGGTGATCGCTTCGTAGAGCCAGTCTTCTTCGAGGAAGTCGTCGTACTCGGGGTGGCGGACGTAAGGCAGGTGGGCGTGCAGGACCAGGCTGAGGTAACCAATCGGCATGGCGGACCATCCTCCGCGGTGGGGGGCTCTCGTTGTGTGACTCCCAATGGTTTACGACTCGCGCGGTGTCACTTCAAGCGGCCCCCCGCTTGCCGTGTCGCGCTGGCGCCATCGGCCGCGGAACATCACCGCGCTGACGGCGCGGTCGGACTCGAAGACGAGGCGATGCGGGTCGGCCGCGTCCGTGTCGGGCAGCGGCAGTACGACGAGGTCGGCCGACTTGCCGGGCGCGAGGCTGCCGGTGGTGTCGGCCCAGCCGAGCGCCTCGGCGCCGCTGAGGGTCGCCATGCGGAGGAGGGTGTCACCGGCTACGTCGGGGTGGCCCGCGTGGATAAAGCGTGCCTCGGCGAGGATGTCGAGGTCGGGGTTGGAGGCGAGTCCGTCGGTGCCCAGCGCCACACGCACCCCCCGAGCGAGGAAATCGCGGAAGGGGTGCGGCGCGTGGCCGAAGGCGGCGTGCGTGCGCGGGCAGTAGACGACGGTGCCGTGCGCCGGGACGGGGGCGTCGGGGCCGAGGTAGTTGCCGTGTGCGTAGAGGACCGATCGGGCCAGGCGGGTCAACTCGATTACCTGGGTCGGGCTCGACGCCAGGCCGCTCGGATCCCAGACGCCGCGCTCGGTGAGGAACGATACGAACGAGCCGGATTGCCGCTCCAGCAACTCCAGCTCGGCGAGAGATTCCGCGAGGTGGATGGTGATGCGCCGGCCGATGGCGCACACCACGTCGAGGACCTCGGCGCGAAAACTGTACGGCGCGTGCGGGCTCAACCCCGGACGGCAGGTCGCCGACTCGGGGCGCGAAGGGGTCCATTCCAGGGCAGCGCGGAGGGCATCGCGGGCCCCCTCCCGGGTCAGGCCGAGCAGCTCGCGGAAGACCACCGCCCGCAGCGGCGCTTCCGCCAGGGCGTCCCAGCTGCCGCCCTCGAAGGCGACGTCGCCCAGCAGCGTCGTCCCGAAGCGCAAACACTCCGCGATGCCGGCGCGGACGTCGGCCTGGGCCTGCCCGGAGGGCGTCGCGCCCCGGTGGGCGATCACCTGGCGCAGCCAGCCGGTGAAGTCGGGCGACGGCGGACAGCGGCCGCGCATTCCGGATAAATCCAGGTGTGTGTGCGCGTTGACCAGGCCCGGCAGGATGGCGGCGTTGCCGAGATCGAGGTCGGCGGCGCGCGTCCCGTGCGGCTCGACGGCGACGACCTGTTCGCCTAGGACGGTGACGACGCCGCGCTCGACGGGCGGCCCAGCCACGGGGAAGACCCAGCGCGCCGTGAGGGCACATTCCTTTGAGGGTGTCTCGGCCATGTGAGCCATGATACCATGCCGGCGGAGGAACCGTCGCTCATGAATTCGTCACCCCGCCACCCGATCGGCGTGCCGTCGCAACTGTTCGCCGGTTCCCGCGGGCGCGTCGCCGAGGCGTACCGCCGCCTCGGCCTGACCTGCGTCCGTCTGACGCCGAGCTTCCCCGGGTTCCGGTTCCACGACCCCGCCCACTTCACCCCGGAGCGCTGCCGCGCCGTCGCCCAACCGTTCCTCGCGGCCGGCCTATCGGTGGCATGTGTGTCAGGGAGCGTGAACCTGATGGACCCGGACCCGTCGCGGCGCCAGCGCGGCATTCAACGGCTGCACGCCGTGCTGCGCCACGCCCGCGACTTCGCTACGCCTTTCGTCGTCACGGAGACGGGGAGCCTCAGCCCGGACAGCCCGTGCGAGCCGTACGCGCCGAACGGGTCGCCGGCGGCCTGGACCGAGCTGCGCCTGATCGTCTCGCTCGCCGTGGAGGTCGCCGCCGACCACGGCGCGACGCTGCTGCTCCAGGCCGATCCGGCACACGTCCTCGCTTCCGCCGAAGCCGCACTCCGCTTGGCGGACAAGGTACACAATCCGCACCTGGGCTTCGTCATGGACCCGGCGAGGTTCCTGATGGGTTACCAACCGGAGGAGTGGGCCGGCGAAATGGAACGGGTGTTCGAGCGCCTTGGCCCGCTGGCCCCGGTCGCGTTCGCCAAGGACCTTTGCCTCGACGGCGAAGGCGTCACGATGCCGCGCGCCGGACGGGGCGACCTCGATTACGCGCAGTTCCTGCGCTTGCTCGGCCGGTATCAACCAGCCGCACCAATCATCCTGGAGCACTTGCGCCCCGAAGAGGCGGAGGCGGCGCAGGTCTATGTAGAGAAGTTCATGAATCCGGATTGATCCGCGCTCGTAGTGACCGCATTCATGCGGTCCTGCCCAAATCCGACCGCATGAATGCGGTCACTACGAGCGCGCTAACATTACGTCGCCGGTTCGTCGGTGACGACGCGGAACGCCAGTTCGGGCGTCTTGCGCCGGCTCACCGCCGCGCCGACTTCACTGCGCAAGTGCCCTGCCAGGCGCAGGAGGCGACGCAGCACCTCCTCGACGGGGACGCTGGCCGACGCCGGCAGGGCGACCGTCACCAGCAGCCGGCCCGCGTTCGGCGCCGGCACCACGGACAGCACGGTCAGCTCGCGCAGGAGGTCATCGTCGCACTCCCCCGACAGGACGGCGCCGAGCGTGCGCTCGACCTCCCGGCAGAGTTGCAGTGTCTTGCGCTTCCCCGCCGGGCGGGCGCCGGGCCGGTCGAAGCGCGGGTTGAGCCCGTCTTCCGGTCCCACGAAGTCGGCGGAGGAGAGACTTTCGTTTTGGGTTGGTTTACGAGGCTTCATCATCGCTCCCACGAGCCCCGGCCCGGCGCGCACCATGAGCGGGCCGGTCGAGGCGTTCCGGTGATCCAGGAAACAGGTGAGAGCCTGGCCCGATCCGGCCAGAGGAAAAGGTCTAGGCGCGGACGAGGCCGAGGCTCGACGGCAGGGAGCGGGGTGCAATGGGCTGCATCGTCGGCCTCCTTTCGGGACGAAGGAATGCGAACGAAGAACTATACGGCCGGGCTGAGGCCTGGTCAATATCGGCTCTCCGGAAAACCCAGCGGGAACCATTTTTCTTTCCGCACAGACTAAGATCCTGGTAGGATGACCCTTGCTTCCCTGCCGGGCCCCGGCCCGCCGACTCGCAATCCCTGACCCGAATGGAGGACGTGCCGTGCGTCGTTTCCTGGTCGCTTGCCCGCTGCTGCTAGCCGTCGGCCTGCTCTGGGCCGCCGAGGACACCAAGAAGGCCGCCGACACGCGGAAGGCCCTCAAGACCAAGGTCACCTTCAAGTGGAAGGACACCCCCTTCGGCGACGTGGTCACCGAAATCAAGGACAACGTCGAGGGGATCCGCCTCCACGTGGACAACAAGGGCGGCGTCAACAACAACAAGCCGATCACCTACTCCTGCAAGGACAAGCCGCTCGAAGACGTCCTGGCCGACCTCCTGGGGAAGAACAGCTGGGGCTACTACGTCAACAACAAGAAGGACGCCTACGAGGGCGACATCTTCATCCGCGTCAGCGACGAGCGCGGCTACCTCAAGGGAGACGAGCCGGCCGAGAAGCCCAAGACCGAGGAGAAGCCGAAGGACAAGCCCAAGGAGAAGCCCAAGGTGGAGGACAAGCCCAAGGAGGAGAAGCCGAAGGAGAAGCCGAGCGAAGACGACCCCGACAAGGCGGAAAAGGACGCCGCCCGCAAACTGAAGCTGGCCAAGCGCCTCATCGAGGAAAACCAGAACGAGGGGGCCAAGGAGGC
>DATFNV010000742.1:0-19343 GCA_035266225.1 Gemmataceae bacterium | reverse complement strand
CACATGAGCGAAAAGTGTTGTCTTCGCCCCACAACTCTACTGGCCTTCAGGCCTCGTAACCCCGTGACCGGTGTTCGTCAGGTTGAGCGAGACCGTAACGGCGTAGCGTTCTGGCACCCCATTTGCTCCTCAACTCCACGTAAATCACCCTGGAGAAGACCCTACCACCAGACGGGCCTGTTGTCCCATGAGGAGGGAATCATGGCTGGTACGACAGAACATGCGCAGCCTCCCGCCGTCGTGCGGGTGATCGAGTTGGTCGGCGTCTCCGCGAAGAACTGGAGTGACGCTGCCCAGCAGGCCGTGACTCGGGCCGCACAAACCATCCGGCACATCACCGGCGTGGAGGTCTTGAGGAGCACGGGGATCGTGAAGGACGGCAAAATCGTCGAGTACCACGTCAACGTCAAGCTGGCGTTCGTTGTGGAGGGGAGCGCGATCGAGTCGCCGTAGCGGACAGGCGGAACGGTTGACGGGGCCTCCCGTTTTCACCAGGTGGTGGAGCACTCGTGTGTTCCCGTCAACCGGTCAGTCGGCTGCCGAGGGGGTTCCGCTCGCTGTGGCCGTCACGGCGGCCAATGGTTGCGGGGCCCTTCACGTTCAGCTCGCACCCGGCCTCGGAGGAGGGCTTGACATGAATACCGATACCCGGCTCCTGCGCGACGTGGTGGAGGAACTCCAGCGCGAGCCGAGACTCGAGGGGGCGCGGATTGAGGTCGCCGCCTTGGAGGGCGTCGTGACACTCACCGGCTGCGTCCCGGCCTATGCCCAGGTGTTCACCGCCGAAGGCGCAGCCAAGCGCGTCACGGGGGTGAGGGCCGTCGCCAACCAGATTGCGTTCGAGCCGGTCGGTGGCCCGCGCAGCGGCACAGAGATCGCCGTGGCGGCGGCGGACGCCTTGCGGGCAGACGCGGCGGTGCCGAGCCACCGCATCCAGGTGACGGTCCGCGACGGCTGGATCATCCTCGAGGGGGGCGTCGATTCCCCGGCCGAGAAGGAGGCCGCCGACCGCGCCGTCCGCCGGCTGATCGGGGCCCGCGGGGTGACCAACTCGATCCTCGTCCAGCCGCGGACGCCGCCGGCGGACCGCGTCGGCGCGGGCCAGAAGACCGGGCCGTCTCCGGAGGCAGAAGCACGCGGCGGTGCGGCCCTGTGCGGCCAGGTCTGATCCCGAGTCCTGGTGATGGAACGCTAGTCCATCCCATCCGGCGTCACGTGCGCCCACAGCCCGCTGCGCGGACACCTTCTCTCCTTTGTGTTCGGGAGGTGCGACGTGACGAAGACTGCACGTCATCTGCTGCCGGTATTCCTGAGCCTCCTGGTCGCGAGCCTCGCAGCGAGCCGAGTTGACGTCAAAGCCGAGCCGCCAACCGCGGAGCAGCAAGCCAGGCTGAAGGAACGGGACAAGCTGTTGCAGGACGTCGATTCCCTGCGCCGGGCCGGCAAGCTGGATGAGGCAATTGCGGCCGCGCAGCAGGTGTTGGCCATCGAGCGGCAGGTCTTCGGCCCGGTCCATGAGAAGGTGGCGCAATCCCAGGACTTGCTGGCGGCGCTCCAGGAGCAGAAGGAGGACTTCGCCGCGGCCCGGCAGACACGGAAGGACGTGCTGGCCCTGTGCGAGAAACTGTACGGCCACGACCACTGGCGCGTGACCGGCGCCCGCCTGGCCCTGGCCTACACCGAGCGCCTGGCCGGAATGGATAGCGACCAGCGCCCCCGCCTGGCTGAGGCCTGGCGACAGCTCCAGCGGGCGGCGAGCCTCCGCCAGGAGAGGAAGTTCCAGGACGCGGAAGGCTGTGCCCGGAAGGGTGCGGAAGTTTGCAAGGAGTTGCTGGGGGAGGAGGACCCCGGCTATGCGATTGCCTTGAACGAACTCGGCCTGGTGTCCCAGGCCAAGGGCGAGTACGAGCGGGCCGAGTCGCTCTTTCGCCAGGCCTCCGCCGTCTGGGAGAAGGCCCTGGGGGAGGGGAACCCCACCTACCTGACTAACAGGGGGCTCATCCGTGAGGCCCAAGGCGCTTTCGCCGAGGCGGAGGCGCTGTACCGGCAAGCGTGCGCGATCTGGAAGAAGGTGCGAGGTGAAGCATTACCGGGCTACGCCGCCACCCAAGAGAGCCTGGCAGGGCTGCTCGGGAAACGGGCCGCGCAGCAGGAGGTCGCCGAGGACTTCACGGCCGCCCGGCAGACCCGCCGCGAGGTCCTGGCGATCAAGACGAAGCTGCGCGGCGAGAAGCACTGGCAGGTCACCGACGCCCGCCTGGCCCTCGCCCGCACCGAGCGCCTCGCCCAACTGGACCGCAAGCAGCGCCAGGATCTAACGGAGGCGGACGAGCGCCTGCAGAAAGTCGTCCCGGCGGCCCTCGTTAAGAAGGATGGCCTTCAGGAAGCCATCCGGGTGCTGGAGCCGGCGCTGGAGCTTCACCGGCGGCTCCTCGGGGACACCGACCCGGGCTATACCGAGAACCTGATCGTCCTCGGCGGGGCCTACTGGCTCACAGGGGATCATGCCCGGGGCACTCTCCTGCTGCGCCAGGGTTTGGAACTCACCAGGCAAGTCTTCGGAGAAGAACACCCTCAGTATGCTGCCGGCCTGACAATCCTGGGCGGGGTGCTCGTGATGACAGGCGATTACCCTCAGGCCGAGGTGTTCCTGCGGCGCGCCACCGAGGTTTTCAAGAGGGCGCTCGGAGATAAGGGCTTGGAGTATGTCACATCTCTCCAGATATTGGGGTCGCTGTACCAGTGGCAGGGCCAGTTCGAGCGGGCCAAGGACCTCTGGCGCCAGGCCCTGGACGCCTCGCGGCAGGACCAGAATTCGCCCGACGATGTCCCCCGCCTTAAGCAGCTGGCCTCGCTCTACCTGGCCACCGGCGACAGGGACCGGGCCGAGCGGGCTTGTCGCCAGGCCCTGGAACTCCAGGAACAGAGAGGGAAAGAAAACTTCCTCTACGCGATGACCCTGTTCGACCTGGCCGGGCTGTATGAGGGACAGGGGGACTGCGAGCGGGCGGCGCCACTTTACGCGGAGGCGGGGGAGATCCTGGCGAAGGTCCTGGGGCGGGAACACGTTGTCCTCGCCGCCGTCCTCCTGGCGCGGTCCCGGCTCGATCTTTGCCGGGGCGACCCCGTTCGAGCCGAGCAGCGGCTGCGTGAAGCGCTGCCCCTGATGCGCCGCTACGTCGAACTGGCCGCCGAGACACAATCGGAGCGGCAGCAGCTGGCCCTGATCCAGGACTCCCGCGTTCTCCTCGATCGTCACCTGACGCTGGCGCCGCTCGTCAAGCTACCGGGGGAGCAAATCTATCCGGAGGTGCTGGCGTGGAAAGGAGCCGTCTTTGCGCGACAGCAGCAGGCCCGCGAGCTGCGCCGCAGGCTTTCCGACAAGGATCAACCGAAGGAGGCGAGGGAACTGGCTGCGGAACTGGACAAGACGACCCGCGGGTTGGCCGCCCTGGCTTTCGCCCCGCCCGGGTCCGAAAAGCAGGAGTGCTGGAGGCGAAAGGTCGAGGACGCGACGCGGAAGAAAGAACAGCTGGAGAGCAAGCTGGCACGCCTCAGCGCCGACTTCCGGAGACAGCAGGAGCGGAGGAAGGTCACGGCCGCCGAGGTGCGGGCGGCCCTGCCCCGGGCTACGGTCCTGATCGACTTCCTGGCGTACGACCATTACCGGCCCTCCCCAAAGGACAAGGGCAAGGAGGACTGCGAACGGCGCCTGGCGGCCTTTGTCGTCTGCCCCGACCGGGACGCCGTCGAGCAACTGGACCTGGGGCCGATCGGACCCATCCGTAAGGCCGTGGATCGGTGGCGAGCCGCGCTGAAAAACCCGGGGCAGCAGCGCGAAGCCGCCGCCGAGCTGCGCCGCCTGCTGTGGCAGCCGCTGGAGCCGCACCTGAAGGATCGCACAACCCTCCTGGTTTCGCCCGACGACGCCTTGAGCCGCTTCCCCCTGGCCGCCCTGCCCGGCTCGCGGAGCGACACCTTCCTCATCGAGGAGCGGGCCGTGGCCGTGGTGCCGGTGCCGCAGCTCCTGCCGGAATTACTCGCGCCGCTGCCGAGGGCCGGCGAACCGGAGCCTTCGCTCCTCCTCGTCGGGGACGTGGATTTTGACGCCGACCCTGGCCCGGCCGGCGCCGGCGAGCCTGATCGGGGAGCGCCGCCTGGGAGCGGCACGCGGGCGCTGCCCCAGTTTGCCCCCCTCGACGCAACTCTGGGGGAGATCCTGGTGGTGCAGAAATACTTCCAGCGCCGCTACGGCAAGGCGCGCGTCCTGACCCTGGACCGTGGCGGAGCCACGACAGCGGCCGTCCGCGAGCAGGCACCCCGGTTCCGTTACCTTCATCTGGCCACGCACGGCTTCTTCGCGCCCCCGGAACTCCGCTCCGCCCTGGCCCCCGACCCCCTCCGCAGCGGCGCCGGGGCGGGGCTGGCCCCCGACCTGTTCGGGCAGGGCGGCATCAGCGGGTTTCATCCGGGGTTGCTGTCGGGTCTGGCCTTCGCCGGCGCGAACAGGCTGCCCCGACCCGGACAGGGGGACGGCATCCTGACCGCCCTGGAGGTAGCGGAGTTGGACCTGGGCGGGGTGGAGCTGGCGGTGCTGTCGGCGTGCGAGACGGGCCGGGGGAAGGCGGCCGGCGGAGAAGGCGTGCTGGGGTTGCAGCGTGCTTTCCAGGTGGCCGGCGCCCGCGCGGTGGTAGCCAGCCTCTGCCAGGTGCCCGACGAGCCGACGCGAGCGCTCCTGGAGCACTTCTACGAGAACCTGTGGCTGAAAAAGCTCGGCAAGGTGGAGGCCCTGCGGCAGGCCCAGCTGTGGATGCTCCGGGAGGGGCGATCGCGCAGCTTCGTCCGCGAGGACCAAGAGGCGCAGCCCCCGAAGGACGCCCGCCTGCCCCCCTACTACTGGGCCGGCTTCGTCCTCTCCGGCGACTGGCGGTAAGGGAACAGTCGCGGTGTGCGGTTGCGGCACTCTCCTGTGCGGTGCCGACCTCGTTTTCGTCCCGGGCGGTGATCGTTCGGCAGCGGCCGGCCGAGAAAAGCCGGCAATCCGCAGCAGTTCCGGCTCCCCGGACGTGCCGCGGCTCAGTTCGGCACCCGGACTGCATCCGCTAACTCCACGGTTGAACCGGGGTCCGCCACCGAAGGCAGAACGGCGTTGGCCCCCGTCAGGCCGCTCGAGGAGGGTGAACGATGAAACCGATGCGAGGAACACTGGGGGCCCTGCTGATCGCGACCACCTGGGCGTTCACGTGTGGCTCCCCGGCCGCCGACACCGACAGGAAGGGGCCCGCCAAGGGGGAGGCCGAAGTCATCACCACCAGGGCAGACAAGAACGTGCTGGCCGCGGGCATCGACTTCGCCACGACGTTCGGCCTCGGCTTCGACTCGCTGAAGACGCTGGGCGTCCGCATCGAGCAGGCGCGCACCGCCGCTGACCCGGTCGGCCTTGCCGTCGCGGCCACGGAGTTGAGCGTCGCCGAGCAGGTTTCCGGCAAGAAGACGACCATCAAGGCGGACGACCTGCTCGAGGAGGCCGTTCAGCTCGTCAAGTTGCGGAAGCGCCCGGAGGAACTCAAGGCGGTCGCCCTGATCGCGGCGCAGCACACGGACGCGGAGGCGTTGAACAAGCAGGCGCGCGCGGCCGAAAAGGAGATCGCCCGCCGGAAAGCCGGCGAGAAGACCCGCGGCGTCCAGGGGACGTTGACCGTCATCAACAAGACTGAGTTCAACATCAGCATTTACATCAACGGCCTCTTGTCCGGCGCGGTCGCCCCTTACGACAGCAAGGAGTTCGACGTCACCAGTCCGGCGGGGAACGATACCGTCCTGTACGCCCGCGCCCCCGGGTCGGGCGCCTGGGGGCCGAAGACGGTACGTGTTGACATCAAGAACGTCGAATGGACGCTCAACGAGTAGCCCGGACGGCCTTGCCCCATCTCACCCCCAGCTGCGTGGAGTCGTCCCATGAGCGGGCGCCCTTTCTCCTGGCTGCTGGCGCTGTCCCTGGGCACCCTGGGCGGCTTGCCGGGGTGTGTGAACCAGGCCGCCCTGCCCCCGCAGTCCGCGCGCGAGGTGAAGGACTCGCCGTCCCCTGCCCCCGGCTCGGGAGAGCGCCGGGCCCTGCTGGTCGGCGTCAGCCGCTACGACAACCTCAAGGAGGGGTTGCAGCTGAAAGGGCCCGCCAACGACGTTGCCCTGCTGCGCAAGACGCTGGTGGGGCGGTTCCAGTTCCCCGACAAGAACATCGTCGCGCTGAGCGAAGCGGCCGGCGGTCCCAAGAAGCGCCCCACGCGGGCCAACATCGAGCGCGAGTTCCGTGCCCTGGCCCATACCGCTCAGCCGGGGGACCAGGTCGTCATCCTGCTGGCCGGGCACGGCAGCCAGCAGCCGGAGAAGGCTCCGCCGCACCCGCTGTACCCCAGGCCCGACGGCCTGGACGGAATCGTCCTCCCCGCCGACGTCGGCTCCTGGGACGGCGCGGCGGGGACCGTGACCAACGCCATCGTCAACAACGAGTTGTGCGACTGGCTGCGGGCGATCACCGAGAAGCAGGCGTCGGTCTGGCTCGTCGTCGATACCTGCCACGCCCGCAGCATGACGCGGGGCGCCGAGATCGCGCGCGACGTGCCGCCGCAGGAACTGGGTGTGCCCCGCGAGGCCCTGGACCGGGCCCGGGCGCGCGCGGCCCGGCGCGGCGGGAAGACCCGGGGCGGCGACGCCACCCGGGCGGCCTCGCTGGATCTGCCCGCGGACGGAGAGCGCCTGGCGGCCCTCTTCGCCTGCCGCTCCGATCAGTTCGAGCCCGAAGGTCCGTACCCCGAGGACGGCTCCGAGCGCGAGTACCACGGCCTGCTGACCTTCACCCTCTGCGAGGTGCTGGCGCAGGCCGCCCGGCCGCTCACCTACCGGGAACTGGGCCAGCGCATCGCCGCCCGCTATGACGCGCAGGGACGGTCCGACCCGACGCCGCTGGTGGCGGGGATGGATCGCGACCGGGAAGTGCTCGGCACCGCCCTATGGCCCGGCCGATCGGCCATCCTGCTCGCCCGGGAGGAAGGCCAGTTCAAGGTGAACCAGGGCTTCCTCAACGGCCTGACGACTGGCAGTGTCCTCGCGGTCTACCCGCCGGCCGGCGAGAAAGATGGCGACAAACTCCTGGGCCACGTCCGCATCACCCAGACGTCGAGCACTTCGGCCGAGGTGGAGCCGTGCGCCCACGCCGATCAGCCCGCCGTCGCCGACCTCCCGGCCGGGGCGCGCTGTGTGGTGGTCGCCGTCATGTACGGCCGGCAGCGCCTGAAAGTGGCGATCGATAGCGGTATCGAGGCCGCCGCCCGGGAACTGCTCCTGGACCTGCTGAAGTCCCTCGCCGAGGGGGACAGCGCGCTGGTTCAGATCGTGGCGCCGGGGCAGGCCGACTGGCTGGTCCGCCAAGGCAAAGGCCGGCTCTCCCTGGTGCCGGCGGTCAGAGAGGTCAACGCGGATGACCCGGCGCGGGGCACCCCGCCACCCCAGGAATTCGGGACCACCGCCGCCACTGACAAGGAGCGCCGCGCCTGGCTGGGAACGAGCCTGCGGCGAATCATCCAGGCGCAGGGCCTTCTGGCCGTGGCCGGCGCCTCCAAAGGGGAGAAGCTCCGAGGCGACGGCGGCGGGGGGCCGGACATCCGGGTCGAGGTGCTCCGCTACAAGGACACAAGCGACCAACAGGGGGAAGTCCTCGCGTGGTCCGGCGACAACCCGACGGTCCGGCCGGGGGACCGCTATGCCCTCCGGCTGCACAACCCCAACACCTTCGCGGTGGACGTCACCGTACTCTACGTCGATAGCGGCTACGGCATCACCGCCTTCTGGCCCGATCGGGACCGCGGCGAGCAGAACCGGTTGCCCGCGGGGAAGTCGTTCACGACTCCCCGCGGGGTTGTGAAGGACCTGACGCTCGGCCCAGAGCGCCTCCTCGTCATCGCCGTCAGGGCGCAGAAGGAGCCCATCGACTTCACCGCCCTTGCTCAACCGACCATCGATCAGGCCCGAGGGGCCACGGGGGGTCGGAGGGCGCTGGACACGGCCCTCGGCCGTGTGCTGGCACGGTACCTCTATCGCGAGACTCGTCCCCGGGCGATAGCCCGGGGGGAACTCGATGACTACGCCCTGCGGATCCTCACCTGGGAGGTGAGGCGCGCGCCGGGCGAGGGCGGGCCGGAGTAGCCCGGGGCAGGCTGGCCCTCGCGCTTCGCCCCCGCAAATCATCCCTCCTGTTGGGAGGACGACTCATGAGTAATCGCATCCTCGTAGCCGCAGTCGCGGCCGCAGTCCTTGTCGGCCTCGCCGGCGCCCCGGCGGAGCCTCCCGCGGCCGAATCGGCCCAGCCGTTCCGCTCCTTCAAGCTGCCGGCCGACGCCCGCTTCGCCGCCACCCCGGCGCAGCTGGAGCGGACCCTCGACGCCCTGACCCGCGGCCCCTGGAAGCCGGCCGTCCGGCGCGAGAAGGTGCGCGGCGCCGAGGACGTCTACGCGAAGGTGGCCCCGGCCACCGTCGTGGTGCGCACCCAGGCCGGCCACGGCAGCGGCTTTCTCGTCAGCGCCGACGGCTGGGTCCTCACCAACCACCACATCATCGCCGAGGCCCCCGTCGATCCCGCGACCGGGGTTGTGACGCCCACCGTCCACCTCGGGCGCCTCGGCAAGGACGGGATGGTCCAGCTGATCGAGCACGGCATCCCGGCCCCGCTCTACAAGGACAGCGAGGATCTGGACCTGGCCCTCCTCAAGTTGAGCCGGCTGCCCGACGGCGTCCAGAGCCTTCCCTTCCTGACTCTGGCCGCCGAGACGCCGCGCGCCGGCGCTGACTGTGTCGTCCTCGGCCACCCGAGCAGCGGGATGCTCTGGACGCTCCGCCGCGGCGAGATTGCGGGCGCCGGCACCTGGCCCCAGCAAATGGTCGATGTGGTTATGACACAGCTCTCCTTGCCGGCGGAGGAGCGTGCCTCGGTCGAGGCGATGAGCGCCGCCGCGGCACCGCGCAAGGTACTGCTCTCCTCGTGCCAACTCAACCCGGGCGACTCCGGCGGCCCGCTGGTCAACACCAAGGGCGAGCTAATCGGGGTTTCCTTCGCGATGCCGCGGGCGCAGGCGGGCACCAACCCGGAGAAATTCGCCTACCACGTGCATCTGGACGAGGTGAAGTCGTTCCTCAAGGACCGCCCCAAATCGCCGCAGCTCTACATCCCCCCGAGTTGGCCGCCCGGCGTCCTGGCCGCGCTCCTGGATCTGGATGAGGACGGCATCCCGGACACGGCGGTGTTCGGCACGGAGGCGGGGAAGGCGCCGACCGGGTTCCTGTTTGACCTCGCGCAGAAGAGCGGGAAGATCACGACCGCCGACCTGGCCCGCCCGGACAAGCGCGAGGGGTGGAAGTTCTCCCTCGCGATCCACACGGGGCCGGTCACGCGGACGCTCTACGACGCGCAGAACCAGGGGCAGCCCGACCTGATCCTGACAGGCACGGATCGCGACTACCGGGCCGACTCGGTTCTGCGCCGCGACAAGGGTGAATGGACTCGCGAGGAGGGCAAGGGGCGCCACCTGATCGACCCGTCGCAGTTCAAGGACGAGGCGATGCGCAAGCGCCTGAGGGTCATCATCGCGCGCCTGAGCAAGTGACCGAGCCGGCGGCGCGGCGACCGACGACAACAACGCTGCCCGGTCTTTCATCGGCATTTCCTGAGCAGACGCTGCAATCCGCACGCAGGGAAAACTCGGCAGCGCCGCCCGCTGATGCAGACGGCGAATCCGAAACGCCGATAAAGGCGGCATGGCCTGATAGGCCCGAAGGATCGTAGCGACGCTGGACGGCGGATGGCCCCCTTTCCCGGCCGGGCCTTACGGGTCGGCGGGAACCGAGATCAACGAGGTGACGATGAGGCCCTGGCTCCTGATCCTGGCGTCCGCGGTCGGCTGCACGGGCTGCACGACCTTTTCTCTGGAGCAGCACGTGATCGCCCAGGCCGCCTCGACGTCCGAACTCCGCTACCGCGAGGTGCTGGATAACCTGGCGATGGTCGCCAATGACCCGTATGCCCTGCCCGTTTACACGTCCCTCTTTGCAGGCACTGCCCAGGTGACAGACTCGGCACAGGTCGGCGCGACCACCCAGTGGCAACACGTCTTAAGGACGGCGGCGGGCAACCAGAGCGGGTTTGCCTCGGAAGCCGCGAACCCGCAGGCGAGCCGGATGGTGCTCGAGAACTGGACTCTCGACCCCGTCGTGGTCCCGGAAAAGCTGGAGGCGATGCGCTGCGCCTGCCAGTGGGTCATTTACGGTCCCGAGCGCGCCTGCGCCGACTGCCCGGGCCTCCTGGCCAGCCCGGACCAGGCCCCTTCCCCGGGTCGCCACTTCGGCGTGGCCGACCGCCTGGCGCGCCTTCCCCCGGGGTGGTTGCACCTGGGCACGCGCAAGGACGTCCCCCTGAGCGCCGCCTACAAGGCCCACGCCGGCGACACCTGGGTCTGGGTCATGCCCGATGGCCTGGAGGGGTTGGCCGACTTCACCCTCGTGTTCCAGGACATCGTGAGGATCAACAGCAATTCGCCTACGCTGTTCTACCCCCTGTTGTTGCCCAGTCCTTTGCAGTTTATCACCTGGCCGTACGCGGCAGCCGGCGGCCGACAATATGAACTCAGCGCCCTCGTTGTCGTCGATCCGGATGGGCGTCTCGTCCCGGACCAACCCTACTATCGGTGGCGGGTCGATAACGTGGGCGCCGACGCGCACCTGCGCAGTCAAATCAACGCCGCGGGGCTGAGTCACTAAGGGCGCATCGAAGACTTTCTTCCGTTTAGCGGCGGCTCGCAGAGCCGCGCGGCTCTGCGAGCCGCCGCTAAACAGGGAACTTATTGATCGATGGCCGCCAAGTGCCTCGCGCCGCAGAGGCGCACCGAGATCCTGGCCCGCGCTGGCTGGGGTGGAGGAGGAAGGGATATGAGGCTCTTGATCCTGGTTCTAACGGCCGCGGTTGCCGGCACGGGCTGCACGGCGGTTTCCCTGGAGCGGCACACGCTGAACCAGATCCACTCGACGGCGGACGAGCGCTACCGGGAGGTCCTCAACTCCCTGGCCGCGGTGGCCGCCGACGCCGCCGAACTCCCCTCGTTCGCCCTCCTCGCCGACGGGGCCACACGCGTCCAGGACACGGAGAGCATCAACTCGATAACGACCTGGGCCCGGGCAGTCGATGGGTTCGCCACAGGGTTCGCCACGGAGAGCCTCGGGGTTACGGTGGGCCGAAGCCCACAGGAGCAATGGACCCTCTCGCCCATCGCCGAACACTCCCGCCTGGAGGCGCTGCGCTGTGCCTGTCGCTGGGTGCTGTACGGCCCCGAGCGGGCCTGTGCTAGCTGCCCGGGCCTGCTGGCTGACCCGCGAGACGATCCTTCGCCGGGCCCGCATTTCGGCGTGGCGGACCGGCTGGCGCGGCTGCCCACGGGCTGGCTGCACGTCGGCCAATTGAAGGACGTCCCGGCGAGGGCCCCTTACAAGGGGCACTGGGGCAGCACCTGGGTCTGGGTCATGCCCGAGGGGACGGAAGGGCTGGCCGGCTTCACCCTGGTCTTCCTCGACATCGCCACGCTCGATCAAAGCGCGATCGAGCCGCCGCCCGTGCTCGTGACCCTCGCCCGGGAGCGCCTGGAGAAAAACCTGTCAACGGACCCGTTCGAGCCGGGGAAAGTTCCCAGGCTGGTGTTCCCGGAAGTGAGAGTCATCAGGCCGGAGTATCGTGCGCTCATTGCGGCGCGAATCCAGTCGCCGGTCGCCGTGGAGACGGACGACGCGCGCAAGGGGAAGGACGAGCGGCCGAAGAAGCGCGTCGTTCCCATCACCTGGGAGGAATGGATGGCGTACACCACGCCGTACGAGGGGCAGCGAGCCAACCTCACGGCCCAAGGCGGGGGGACGGTCTCGGGCCTGCCCGCCCCGCCCATCCCGCCGCCCGGCACTCTGCGGCTGGAGAGTTCGCGGGTGCCCGAGAGTCTGCGGCTGCCGGAGTCCATCCTCCCGCCCGGCGGCCTCCCGCTACCCTCACCCTGAGCCGGCGCCGTCCGATCAGAATCCGCCACCTGGGCCTCGGCAGCGACTCCAGAGGTTGAGGTTACCCAAAAGAAAGACCGACGGCAACGATTTTCCCCCAGAACGACTGGGTAACCTCCTGAAGGGCCGCATCGGGTCGCAGGTCCGGCTTTGCCACCTGACATCGAGGCACCGTGACATTCACCGCCCCGTGAGCCCCAGCTTGCTCAGGTCGTGGATCAGGTCGTGGTCGTGGTCCGCACGGCCACAGTTCTCGCCGATGTGCGCCAGTTCTTGCTCGGCCGCCAGTGTCATGGTGGTCCTTCTTCCAACTGAGTCCGATGAGGAACAATCGTGGAACGGATCTCGTCGCGCCTCTTCCCTTTCCGCACACCCCCGGTGCTGCAGGTCTGGCTACCCCATTCCGCTGCCAGCCGTGGTCTTGTCCCGGTAGTAGTCTTCGAGCCGGTACTTGTCGATCAAGCGATAGAGCGCCCTGCGGCTGATCCCCAGCGCCTGGGCGGCGCGGACCTTGTTCCCTCGCTCCTGCCGCAGCACCTGGAGAACGTGACGGCGCTCGACCTCCCGCAGGTAGCAGTGATCAGATGCTGTGCCAACAGTCACCGTCGTCGTTTCCGCCAGATGTTCGGGGAGGTCGTCGAGGGCGATGAACCCGTCCCTGGCAAGGATCTGCGCCCGCTCCAGGACATTCGCCAACTCCCGCACGTTGCCCGGCCAGTCGTAGTGGAGAAGGGCCTCCAGGGCATCGGGGCGAATTTGACAACGGGCCGGGCCGACTTGCCGTGTCGAGAGGAAGTGCTCCACCAGGTCCGGGATGTCCTGGATGCGCTCCTGGAGCAGCGGTAGCTCGATCGTCACCACGTTGAGGCGGTAGAAGAAATCTTCCCGAAAGCGGCCCGCCCTGACGCACTTTTCGAGCGGTTTGTTGCTTGCGGCCACCACGCGCACGTCCGCGCGGTTCTCCTGTCTACTGCCGACCCGTCGGTAGTGTCCGTCTTCCAGGACGCGCAAGAGCTTGGCCTGCACCCCCAAAGCCATCTCACCGACCTCGTCGATGAACAGAGTGCCCCCTTCGGCCACCTCCACCAAGCCCGGTTTGGTCTGCAGCACCCCGGTGAAGGCGCCCTTCTCGTGGCCGAACAACTCGCTCTCCAACAGCGTCTCGGTCAGCGCGGAGCAGTTCACTGTGATCAGCGGGCGGTCGCGGCGCGGGCTGTTATAGTGCAGGGCGCGGGCGACCAGTTCCTTGCCGGTGCCGCTGGCGCCCTGGACCAACACCGCGAAATCCGTGGGGGCAACCTTTTGGACGAGTTGGACGACCTTCTGTAGGGCCGGGCCGGAGCCGACCAGGCGGTAGCGGGCCGACTCGTAGCCGACCTGCTCGACCCGCTGGCGCTGGCCGCGGGCCAGCCGGGCTTTCTCGTACGCCTTCTGGAGGTGGACTTCCAACTCCAGAAGGGCGACCGGCTTCGTCAGGTAGTCGTAGGCCCCCTTCCTCATGGCTTGGATGGCCGTCTCGATGCTGCCGTGAGCCGTGAGCAGGAGGGCTTCCAGCTCCGGCTGCCGGACCTTGAGCCTCTCCAGCAGCTCGATGCCGTCCAGGCCCGGCAGGCGCAGATCGAGCAGGGCAACATCGAAATCCGCCTGGGCCGCCTGGCCCAGGGCGGCCTCGGCGTCGGCTACCGCTGTGACCGCAATCCCCTGGCGCTGGAAGCGGCGAGCCAGTGTCTGCCGCAGCTGGTCGTCGTCGTCCACGAGCAGCAGCCGCAACGGAGGCAAGGGAGGAGCCATCATGGTACTAACTCCGCGGGCGGCTACTCTTCTCGGTCAGAAGCGGTCCCTCCGTCGGAAGCTGTCCCAGCGACCCGTGAGCCATCTGACGGGGTCACCAAGGCTCATAGCCGAGGGGCCGGAACCAAGCCTCTCACCCGGCCGGCGGCTGGTTGCTCGCCGGTGATTGTTCCCGGGGGAGATGCCGCAACACGTCAAGGGCGCTGATGACACCGATCAGAACGCCATCGTTGCCGACGACGAATAGCCGGTGGACCTTACGGGCAAGCAGGTCTTCGATTGCCTTGTGGGCCGGCGTCTCCGAATATCGCAGCTAGCAAACGGGGTGCCGGTCAAGAGGTCTCTGCGGAATGAACGCCCGCCACCGTCGGCCGGCGGTCTAGTGCGACGCATTGGGACATCCCAGAGGACGACAAACTCAAACCAGGGCACCCCTTATCCGCGCGGCGGCACCGCGGACGGGACAACAAAGGCGTCCCAACAGGCCACCTCGGCGTGCCGGCTGTTCGTGAGGCGCGGAGAAGCCTTCGCGGGCCGGCCCTGCCCTGCCCTGGCGCGGGCCCAACGTGTGCGGGTTGGCACACGTCGGGCCCACGTCCGCACAACTCGGCCGTGCCCGGGGGCTGGGTCTTAAGGCCGGTGATGCGGGAGACGTCCAGCAGATCATCGACCAACCGGGTCAAGTGCTGGACCTGGCGTTCGATGACATCCCCGGCCCACCGCAAGTCGGCGTCGGCCGGGCTGAAGTCCTGCAAGACCTGGATGGCATTCGGGATCGGGGCCAGGGGCAGGGCGAATGTGCGGAATTGCTCAGAGTCTCTGGGTGAATCTCAACAGCGCGTGGCGCAAGTCATTCATTGAAAATGAGTTACGACCGCTAACATCAGGCATGATTGTATTTTCTACTAACCTTCTGAGCAATTACGTGCGTTCTGCGTTCGCCCTTGGGCCAGGGGGTTGCGGAGTTCGTGCGCCAGCAGCGCCAGGAACTCGTCCTTGCGCCGGTCGGCTTCCGCCAGTTGTTCCGAGCGCCGGCGCTCAGAAATGTCACGGGCGATGGCCGAGGCACCCACGACCTGGCCGGTGCCCTCATGCGCTCCCCCAGGCAGCCGGCCGGCCGTGAGCAGGTCGGCTCGACGGCCCGACCTGGCCCGCCCGACAGGGGCGCCCGGTGAGGCGTCGAAGTCACAAGCCCCGATCCACGCTGGAGTTCGGGACGAGGAGCAGGGGCACGAAGCCCCGCTCGGCAAGCCACTTCGCCGCCTCGGCAAGGGTGAACGTCCCGGCGTGGAAGCAGAGACCCAGAAGCTCGGCCTCCCCGCCCGCCAGGCCGAAGACCGCAGCCACGCCCTCGTCCAGAAGGTGGTCCTTGCGGCGCAACAGGTCGAACCCGCCGGGCAACCCCAGCAGTGCGACGTGTTCTCCATCGGGGCCCAACTGGGTAAGCCTGCTTTCGCCTGGGCACTGCGCGATGATCGAAGTGGAGTTGTCCATCGGCATTCTCCCTGCTGTTATCTCGATTGCCTAGCCCCGCTCGCCCCACAAATCCGCCATGTTGCGGCACGTGTCGGCGTCATCATCTACCACAAGGATCGTGGGCATCGGCGTCTCTGCGGTGCGGGTTCTTGCCCGGTTCACCCTTGGCATACCCTGCCGGACGGGAGAAGATCGGCGGGCACGCCCTGTGCCACCCGCCGGAGGATGTTTGCCAGGTCGTCCAGACGGAACGGCTTGGCGATGACATGCGCGGCGCCGCGCTGAAGCAGTCCTTCCGGCTCGGAGGCGCCGGTGTCGTCGCTCATGAAACAGACCAGGACTTCGGGATTCAGTTCGCGCAAGACCTCCAGTGTCTGAAGTCCGTCCAGACCGGGCATGTGGACGTCGAGCAGCACCACGGCAATCTCTTCCGTGTGCCGGCGGTAGAGATCGATCGCTTCCCGGCCATTGCGGGCTAACCAGACGTCAAAGCCGTTGCGCTCCAGGCCCAGTTGCAGCAAGATCCGCACCATGTGTTCGTCATCGACCACGAGCACACCGGGCTTTGCGCAGGGTTGCCGGACCGTCGGCTCGGCTGCGGCCGCCTGGCTTTTCTCGTCTGGTCGATCACTGAGCTTGCTTTGTGGTTGTCGCATGGCGCAAGCCTCTTGGCGGTCTCAGTTTGGTTGGACGACGTCCAGGCCGCTGCGGATCTGATGCGCTCCCGGAACTACCAGGGCGGTCGCCTGCGCGAGCTGCTTCAGGTAATAACTGGAGACTCGACCCCCGAGGAGGACGACCCGAGCGTTGACGGAGACCCGAACGGCGCGCAGCGCCCCGTAGCCGGTGGCACGCAGGGCGCCTTCGACTCGTTCGGCCAGGCGTTGGTCTTCCAGGCTCCGCGTCAGGAGCGAGGCGGTCGCCTGGGGAGCGCCCTCTTCCTCGTTGGGGTGCTCAGCGGTAGGCCGCATCAGGGGCGTGGCGGACTGGACCATGGACGGTCCCCCTTACTCATTCGACAAGAAGCCCCGGGCAGCCAGGAACACGATCCCGGTTTGACGGCTCCCTTCGTCCCTTGTTGGCGACGGCAGAGCGTATACTCTCCAACAGACCGGCCAGCGGGAAGGGCTTGCGCAGGTAGTCCACGACGGGCGGCTCGTTGAATTCGGCCATAGCCGGCGGAGCGGCAGCGGTGGCCGTGAGCAGCACGGGAATCCTGGGCGCTGGAGCCTCGTCGCGCAGCCAGCTAAGCACGCCGTCACCTCCACCCCAGAGAAGCTCCAGATCCAGCACGAGCACGGCCGGCGTCCCCTGACGCAGTTTCGCCAGGCAGTCCAGGCCGTCCGTGGAGGTTGCCACCTCGTAGCCCCGCTCGGTGAGGAACCTTCGGAAGACCTCGCACAGCTCGGCATCGCGCTCGGCAATCAGCAGGCGCTGTTTCATGGACAACCTCCCGACTCTTCCCGGTCGGCCCCGTCGCCCCTCTGTTCGCAACAGGCAACAGTCTGGGCATACCGTAACCGGAGCGGCAACGACCTGCCAGTCGGGGCCGTGGAACAAGAAGTTGTGGGGGAAACCCCGGCACGCCACGCCAGGCATCGTCCGGCTCACCATTCGTGCGGCGCCCGCTACAATGAGCGGCGAACGAGGTCGAGGAATGAAGGGGGACCGGCGATGGCCGCGAACAAACGAGGGAAGAAGCGTGCGACGGCACCCGAAAAGGCCACGCCGTCCCCACAGCCGGAACGTCCGATCCGGGTCCCTGAACCAGGCGACGAATTGCCGCCGACAACGGCCGACGAGGATACCTCGGCGAGGGAACGAGGCCGACTGAAGCTGCCCGTGGCCGGGTTGGTCGCTTCAGCCGGCGGGCTCGACGCCTTCAAGAAGTTTTTCGCCGCCATGCCCGCGGACAGCGGTATCGCCTTCGTCCTCATCCCCCACCTCGACCCCCAGCACGAAAGCCTGATGGTCGAGCTGCTCACCCGGCACACGTCCATGCCGGTCGTCGAGGCCGCTGAGGGCATGGCCGTCGTGGCCAACCGCGTCTACATCATCCCGCCCAACAAGGACATGACCATCTCCGGCGGCGTGCTCCGCCTGACCGGGCCGGTGGAGCGCGGCGGCTGGCAGACGTCCATCGATCTCTTTCTGCGCTCGCTGGCCGACGATCAACAGGAAAAAGCGATCTGCATCATCCTGAGCGGGACTGGGTCGCACGGGACGCTGGGGCTCCAGGCGGTCAAGGCCGCGGGCGGCATGGCCATGGTTCAGGACCCCAAGACGGCCGCTTACCCCCGCATGCCCGAGAGCGCCATCGCCACGGGCCTGGCCGACCATGTCTTGCCCGTCGAGCAGATGCCGGAAGCGCTCGTCAAGTACGTGCAGCACTTCTACGTCAACGGGGACAGGGTAGGCGCCGCGGTCGATGAGACCCCGGACCATCTGAACCAATTGCTCGCTCTCCTGCGTACACGCACGAAGTTTGATTTTCGCTGCTATCGCAAGAAAATGCTGGCGCGGCGGCTGGAACGGCGCATGGGACTGAGCCACTTCGACAACGTCGCGGACTACCTCGCCCACCTGCGCGAACATCCCGAGGAGGTCAAGCAACTCGCGCGCGATCTTTTGGTAAGCGTGACCCGGTTCTTCCGCGACCCGGACGCCTTCAGCACCCTGGAGACGGAAGTCATCGCCCCGCTCATCCAGGCGAAGGGTGCCGACGCCCCCTTGCGCGTCTGGGTCCCTGGCTGCGCCACCGGCGAGGAGCCTTACTCCGTCGCCATGCTGCTGCTCGAACAGCAGACGGCGGCGCAGGACCCCTGCCGCCTGCAAATCTTCGCCACCGATGTCGATGAACACGCCCTGGAGGTCGCCCGCCAGGGAATCTATCCCGCGGGCATCTCCGCCGATGTCTCCCCGGAACGGCTGGCCCACTTCTTCACGCGGATGGACGAAGCCGCGTTCCAGATCACCAAACACGTGCGCGAAACCGTGACGTTTGCGGTTCACAACCTGACCACCGACGTCCCCTTTTCCAAGATGGACGTGATCAGTTGCCGCAACCTCCTGATCTACCTCGAACCGGAGGTGCAGAAGCAGGTCATCACCCTCTTGCACTTCGCTCTCAAGGAGGGAGGCTACCTGTTCCTGGGCCCGTCGGAGACGGTTGGCCGGCAAACCGATCTGTTCGAGCCGGTCTCCAAGAAATGGCGCATTTACCGGCGCATTGGCCCGGGTCGGGCGGACGACTTGCCCTTCCCGGTGATGCAGGCGGAGCTACGCCACGCCAGGCCGCGGCCAGCCAGCCGGCCCCACGCTCCTCCCCGGTTGGCGGAGCTGGCGCAAAACGCCTTGCTGCGCCGGTTTGCTCTGGCCTGCGTTGTGATCAACCGCAATTACGAGGTCCTGCACTTCGCCGGGCCGACCGAGGACTACCTCGTCCAGCCAAGCGGCCCCCCTACCCAGGACCTGTTTTCTCTGGCGACCCAGGGTCTCGAACCCAAGCTGCGCGTCGTCGTCCGCCGGGCCATCCGCGAAAACGCCCCCCAAAGCAGCAAAGACGTGATGATGCGCCACGCGGGCGTCATCCGCCGGGTGAACATTGAGGCGGAGCCTCTCAACCTGTCCAAACAGACCGAAGGTCTGCTGCTGATCTCGTTCCAGGAACAGCCGAATCCTTCGGGTGAACCGCTGGCCGAACCAGGAACGCGCGCCGAGACGGCAGAGTCGGATCTGCTGCGCCAGCTTGAGCAGGAGCTGGAGACCACGCGCGATGACCTGCAAAGCACCATCGAGGAGCTGGAGAGTGCCAACGAGGAACTCAAAGAGTCGAACGAAGAAAGCATGTCGATGAACGAGGAACTCCAGTCCGCCAACGAGGAGCTGGAGACCTCCAAGGAGGAGCTGCAATCGCTCAACGAGGAGCTGAGTACCGTCAATAACCAGCTCCAAGACAAAGTGGATGAGGCGCAGTCGGCCAATAACGACATGGC